>JASHOV010000380.1 GCA_030038495.1 Streptosporangiaceae bacterium | reverse complement strand
TCATGAGGGACGGAACGTACGGGCCGGCCTACGAGGCCACCAACGCCGGGTACAGCCGTCCGCGCCCGTGCGCAGAAGGCGTTTGCAGCCCGGCAGCCGGGTAGAAGGCAGGGTACGGCGATGGCTGAGGAGCGCGCGTTATGGGTTTGCCGGTAGGTCAGCAGCGGGTTCTCGATTCGATTGAAGAGGCCCTCGGGACCGCCGAGCCGCGGCTGGCCGCCATGTACGCGATCTTCACCAGGCTGACCGGCAACGAGGCCCGGCCGCATCGCGAGCAGCTGTCGTCCGCGCGTGGCTGGCGAGCCTGGCCGACCCGGCTGAGGCACGCTCGGGTCGGCCGCCACGGGCGCGGCGGGCGGTGCCGTCCGCAATCCGAGCCCGCTGGGCTCATGGCTGTCCGGCGCACTGGTGCCAGGGGGGCGCGGCCGTTCCCGCGGCTGCTCATGCTCGGGCAGTCGATGGCCATCCTGGCGATACTGGGACTGGTGATCGGCGTTACCGCGACCATGAGGCCGGCCGCCTGCACGTCGGCGCTGGCGGCCCGGCACGCCGCAACTCACCTCGCGGCCGCGTGCCGGCCGCTCACCGACGTTGGCAAGTAATACCGCTACGTGAAGGCGCCCGGTCCGGATCGGACCGGGCGCCTTGCACGCGCATGCGCCGTCTGGGCTAATTCCCTCAGCGCGCCGCGCAGAAGCTCGGTGTCCTGCGTCGACTCCGCAGACCCGAGCGCTCCTGCCTTCATGTCCCCTGCCGCTACCCTCAGCCCAGGAATCAAACGCCCTGCCGTTACGTCGCGTCATCCGTCAGGCGTGTGCGATCAGCTCGCGGTATCAGCGAGTCGCCACGCACTGGCTGTCGAGGAGAACCACAGCTCTCAGCAGCAGCAGCAGCCGCGTCGTCGTTGAGCAGGCCAAGGGCAAGCTCGCGGAACGTCACCGCGGTGGCAGCGGACTTCGTGAACAGCGCGGCCGCGGACTTCCCGCCGCTGTCCGCGCAATCATGAGAGCGTCCCCCTCGCTCGTGTGCTCAGCCCGTGCGAGGACCGGCCCGGCCGATGCCGACGAAGGTCATACGTCCCGGATGCGCATATGCAGGCGGACGGTGGTCCCGCCCCGGCCGGTTCTCAGCTCGGCTAGATCGCACACCTGGTTGACGACCCACAGCCCGTGGCCGCGTGAGTCGAAGGCACGCCGGGTTCGCCCGGCTAGCGGGTCGGTGATCCAGCCCTGATCCTCGAGCTGGCAGATCACTTCCGTCTCGGTGTGCCAGACGTGCATCGTGCCGGCACCTCCGGAATGGCGCAGGGTGTTCGCGGCGATTTCACTGGCCGCGAGCACGAGATTGCGGGCACGCTCGTCGGGCAGGCCCGCACGGTCCGCGTGGTGCGCCACCAGGCTGCGAACCTGCCGTAGGTCGTCCTTGTATTCGAGGATCTCGGCAGTGGCAGGCGGTGCCGACAGCGGGCGCTCACACTCGGGCGGCAGATTCCCAGCCCCGGCGTACCGGGTCGCGGCCGCCGCCCGGCCGTCGGCGAAAATGCCGGGATGGGTGCGCTCCGCCGCACCGACCACAGAAGGCGCGAGTTCCGCAACATCGTACGGGCACACGATGGTCGCCGACGCCTCAGAGAACGCGATATTGATCAGGGCCTCGTGCCTGGTCGCCTCGCGAATCTCCGCTGCGGAGCGGCTAGGCCAGATCGGCTCGCCGACATAACGGACCCGCTGCCAGCGGTGCCTGTCGATGAAGGCCCGCACGTCGGGGATGATCCGGGCCGGGTTGCGGCCAAGCTGCACCATGTCCGCGAAGCTGAGGTCTGCGGACTCGGTGAGGTGCTGCCGCAGCAAGCCGCCTTTGGGGCCCGGAACCGCGATGAAGACGGGTTCGCCGCTCGCAAGGCCGGCATCCGCGAACGCGGTGAGCTGCGTCAGGTAATCGCGCTCGTCACGATAGAAGAAGGCCAGGTGGCTGAGACCGCCGCGGCTAGCAGTGGTGCCTGGCGTTCTGTCGTCCTGCGCCGCCTGCCAGGTCGCCATGCGCCAATCGCCTCCCCAACGGGCTCCGGTCGTTCAACCGTTCCGGCCGTTGTGCCCAAGATCAGCATACGATGAGGCCCTCCGGCCCGAGCGCACCGGTTGACGCCCACGACAGCAGCGCAGCGCGGTCGCCGCCTGCACAAGAGGCGTCCGATTCGTAAAGGGCTCCGTCGCCACCCTTCCCTCACAGTGGCATCCAAACATCGGCGAAGGCACCCGAGCCACGCCAAGTGCACGGACTAACCAGGCATACAGGAACGAGCAGGCCGTGGCGCGCGGGGTCCGATTGCGCTGCGAGGCGGCATTCCGGCGCTGCCGGGGCGCCGGCTCCCTGGGAAGCTGAGCGCGTCTCGCCGGCGCTGGTTCTGCAGCGCCCGGAGCGCCATCGACTGACGGTCAGCCTCGGTCAGCGGCGGCTGGACAATTGCCCGCGGCCACATCCGCCGGGCGAGCACGACGTTGACCTCGGCCGCGTAGACGGTGGCCTGCACACCGAAGTAGATCCAGGCCAGGAGGCCGAGCACGGTGGCGCGCTACAGGTGGTGGCCCTCGGCCTGCTGTGGCGCGGCGCTCCAGCCGCGGCTGGCAGGGACGTAGACGGGCCCGTCGCGGTCGTCGGCTTCGACCAGCAGCCCGGTGCTGACCAGCTCGTGCAGGCCATGCCCGACAACATCGGGCGCGAGCCCCGTCGCGGCGATGACCGCGCTGCGGCTAGGCCGGCGGCCACCGTGCTCAAGGGTCGCTACAGCCTCGTAGATTCCTGCGCTCGTGTCAGAAATGCTCTGCATGTCTGCGGATAGCTTGCCCGTATCGCGTGCCATATCTGCCCCCTCCAGCCGACGTGGGTGTCAGCCGCCTGTGCCGTGGTGCTGGTCACTCGGTTGCCCGCCACGGCACAGCGGCTGGGTCCTGCGCTGGCGCCCGTTAGTCCGTTACTTGCTGGGTTGCGGCACCGTGCAGTGCACCTTCGGGTTGGCGCCCACGTAGTTCAGCGGGCCCGCCGCCACGGTCGCGGCGATGGTGCCAGCCTTGGCACACCCCACCGCGCCGTTGTAGTAATGCCGCTGCAAGCCGGCGAATACCCCGATGAGCAGCCAGACTACGATCAGGACGCTTAGGACTCGCATCTCTTCCTCCGGTGGCCGCGCGATCGCCATAACCGCGCGGATCGCCAGGAAGGTACCTGGCCTGGGCCGGTCTAAACGCTCGCCGCGGCTTGCCGCTAGCGGTGCTTGGGCTTGCTGGTCTGGCAGTAGCGCTGGGGCACGAGATGGTCGCGATACGGGGCGGGACCGGCGCGCTGGCCCTTGCTCGGCGTACCGCTCGCCAGCAGGCGATAGCGGTCTGGCCCGTACTTGACGCACGGCGGGTGCTTGTGGCTGGCGACAGGCACCGCGCGGTGCTGCGCCAGGAAGGCGGCCGCGGCGGCCAGGTTTCCTGTCATCCAGTCGAGCATGGGCGGGATCTGCTGCCGCCACACACCCATGGTGTGCCCGCCGGGGGAAAGCGTCGGGGGCTGGACGACCTGGTGGAGCGCGAGCACCTGATAGAAGTAATCGGCGGCCTGCACATCCTGCGGGTCCGATTCGCCTGCGCCGATCCAGAACTGCGGGATCTGCTCGCCGGGAGCAAGCGATCTGGCCACGGTCAGCGGCGTGTTGGCCAGTTCTTGCGCCTTGTTGGCGAACGGGTCGACCGCGCGGCCGCTTGCCAGTATGTCGACATTGTCCGGTACGAAGTAGCCGCTGAGCACGCCGACGTAGCCGTACGAGAGCCGCATGTGCAGGGCGATGTTCGCGGCGCAGTATCCGCCCTCGGAGTAGCCCGCGATACCCCAGGCCCGGCCGACCGGCTCGACGTGGCTGCCCAGCAGGGCCTCCACGTCGGCGGGCACGTCCTGCGCCAGATAGGTCATGTCCTGCGGGCCGTCGTGGACGTTCAGGCACTGCAGCGAAACCCGCTGGCCGCCGTTGGCGTCCGGCATCACCAGGATCACTGGCCGGGCCGCGCCGCTGTTCACCAGCTGGTCGAGCGTGGCGGTGATTCCGGCCACGTTGATCCAGTCCTGCGGCAGACCTGGCTGACCGTGGATGAGCTCGATTACAGGGAACTGATAGTTGCGATACGTGGACTGGAAGTACTGCGGAGGCAGGTAGATGAGCCCGATCCTGGTGATGTGACTGAGCTTGCCGACGAGCCTTGCCTCGAACGTGTACCCCTGGACCATCGCCAGCGCCTTATCGACGGGTGTCGGAACGAGCGCCTTCTTCCCGTACGAGCCCGCGACCAGGTCGCTGTCGGGGATCTGCGCCACATTCGAGCCCGACCCGCTCAGGTCAGAGATCGCGGCGCCCCAGGTCGGGTAGTAGTCAAAGTATTTGTTCACGGCCAGGACGCCGACCGACATGGCCAGGGTGAAGCCCAGCACCGCGGCCACTACCCGCAGGACTATGCGGCGGGTCCGCACCAGCCAGTACATGAGCGCGCCGAAACCCAGTATGAGCAGGAAAAAGAGCACGGTGCTCTGCGGCTCTAGCACGTGCGCCCCGTTCCCGCATAATTCGCAAACATGTCAGTATCGTGAATTCCTGTGAATAGTGCATCACGCACCGTGTTTCCACGGCTCGTGTTCCCCGACCACCGCATCAAACGCTGTCAGCCCCGCCGAAGTTGCCGTGAACAATCCCACATGGGGAAGTCGATAACAAAGCCGGGCCGAGACATTGCTGAATGTCGCCTCCGAGGTTACCCGTGTGGCCAGCCTGTCTGCGCGCGGCAGGACCGTGCGCGCCGCACGAGCCTTTGCCCGCGGGATGTTTAGACCCCGTACAGCGGGGATGAGTGGCCCAGGCGGGCTCCCCTCCCCGCCCGGCAGGAGACAGCGATGACTACGGTAGCCGCTCCGGCCCGCACGGCGGGACCCGAGGATATGCAGGCGCTAGGCGATGCCGAGCTGCTCACGATGATCCGCTCGCTCCCGCGCGGGAGCGGTGCGCGTGACCTCGCGGGCGAGGTGCTTGTCACCCGTTACCAGCCGCTGGTCAGGTCATGCGCGCTGCGCTACCGCGGCAGCACGGAATCGCAGGAGGAACTCATGCAGGTCGGTTATGTCGGCCTGCTGAAGGCGATCAATAATTTCGACCCGGCCGTCGGTACCAGCCTGGCGAGCTACGCCCAGCCCTGCGTGAGCGGTGAGATCAAGCGGCATTTCCGTGACAAGCGCTGGCAGGTGCACGTCAAGCGCTCGCTGCAGGAACTCCGGCTCGAGATCAGGAACGCGACCGCCGAGCTGACGGCCGCCCTCGGCCGGGCTCCGGCGGATCCGGAGGTTGCCGGCCACCTGGGCGTGAGTGAGGACAGCGTGCGGGAGGCGCGGCAGGCCGAGATGGCCTTCCATGCGGCCTCCCTGGACTCGCCGCTGGGCGGCGAGTCCGGCGCAGGAAACCTCGGCGAGCTGCTTGGCGCCGAGGATCCCAGCCTCGAGCACGTGGTCGACATGCAGGCGGTATGGACTCACTGGGCCGATCTTCCCGATCGTGAGCAGGAACTGCTGCTCATGCGCTTCTACGGGAACATGACCCAGTCCGAGATCGGGACCCGGCTTGGCATCTCCCAGATGCACGTGTCCAGGCTGCTGGCCGAGGCGATCGGCTACCTGAGGGACCGTCTCAGCGACGCTGCGCCCCGCTCGGCCTAGCCGTCGGTATGCGAGATATAGCCGGTTCGCGCGGCCTGGAGGAGCACGTTGCCGCGACGTGTGCGTGTCTGGTGCCGCCGTGCCGGCACCAGACACGCACACGTTCGAGCTGCTCGTTGTGCGCTACCGCGTGAACTGTCGGGAGCGCACCGGTTTGATTGTCGGCCGGGCCGGGAATAGCCCCCAGCAGCGATGTCTACGACGCAGGCACGCCCTCACGCCGTCATGGCGTAAGCACGGAGGGTGTGCCTTTGCTTTGTCCGCCCGGGTGGTTGCGCTGTGGCTGCAGCGACGACTACCTGGAGGCAACCACCATGCGGATCGCCCTCATCGCGGCGGGCAACCCCCTCACCGATTCCGCCGATCCCAGCAGCCACCCGGCCCACCTGGCCCGGGCGCTGGCCGGACTGGGGCATCGCGTCACCATCTACGCCCGCAAGGACGGGACCGTGGCCAGGACCGGCGTGCTGGGCCGCGGCATATCGGTCGAGTTCATCGCGGCCGGCCCGGCCAGGTCGCTCCCCCCCGAGCAGGCCGCCAGGCATATGCCCGAGATGGCCGCGACTCTCACCGGCCGCTGGCTGGCCAGGCGGCCCGATGTCGTGCACGCGTTCGGCTGGGTCGCTGGCCTGGCGGCGCTCGGCGCGGTGCGTGAGCTCGACATCCCGGTCGTGCAGACCTTCGGCTCGCTGGCGGTGGCCGAGTCCCGTCTGCCGGGCAGCGACGTCCTGGCGAGCCGGCTCCGGCTGGAGACCCTGATCGGCCGGAAGGCGGCCGCGGTACTGGCCGCGTCCGGGGCGGAGGTTACCGACCTGGCCAGGCTCGGCGTGCCGCGTCCCTCGATCCGAGTCGTGCCCTGCGGCGTGGACACCGTCCAGTTCTGCCCGGACGGGGATCGGGACGCTGCCAGCAAGCCCGTCCGCGTGGTCGCCCTGGCCGGTTCCGGCGATGGCCGCGGACTGCGGGCCGTCCTGCAGGCCATCGCGCAGATCCCGGACGTGGAGCTGGTCATCGCCGTCGGTCCGGACGGGCGGCATTTGCCGAGGACCGGACCGTTCCGCGAGCTGGCGCAGCTCGCCAACGACCTCGGTATCCGCAGCCGGGTGAAGTTCGCGGGCCAGCCTGGCCGGGCCCAGCTGCCGGCGCTGCTGCGGTCGGCGGACGTGGCGGTCAGCGCGTCATCGTACGAGCCGTCGGGCATCGGCGCGATCCAGGCGATGGCCTGCGGGACGCCGGTCATCGCGTCCGCGGTCGGAGCCCAGGCCGATGCCGTCATCGACGGGACGACCGGCCTGCTTATCGCCCCTGACCATGCCGCGATGCTGGCCAGCCGCCTGCGGCGGCTCCTGGCCACCCCGGCCTTGCTGCGCGGGTATGGCATTGCCGCGGCCGACAGGGCCAAGTCCAGGTACTCGTGGGAGCGCATCGGCAAGGAGACGGCAGCGGCCTATGAGCGCTGCCTGCCGGCCTTCGCGGCTCGGGAGGAACTGGCCGACGCGGAAGATTTCGAGGCGGAAGCGGTATCGCTCTGACTGACCCGCCGATCGCTGTTTCCCCCCCGGCGGTGATCGGCTGGATGGGCGGCCCGGCAGCTGGCCAGTTGCCGGGCCGCCGTCTTGTCCAGCCGCGGGTCTCGCCGGACCACGGGGACGGGCGTGCTTGACTTGGCTGCCAGGCGCTGATCGAGCGCGTTTACAGGGAACGGGAGTTCTCGCAGGTGACAGTGACGGAGCAGACGCTGCTCGCGGACTACACAACGCTCGGGCTTGGCGGCCCGGCAGGCCGGTTCGTGACCGCAGGCACCGCCGAGGAGCTGGTAGCGGTCGTCCGCGCGGCCGATGCGGAAGGCGTGCCTGTGCTGGTACTCGGCGGCGGCAGCAACCTGGTGGTCGCGGACGACGGCTTTGCGGGCGTCGTCGTTCAGGTCGCCTCTCGCGGCGTCCGGCTGTCGGTCGACGGCGACGCTGTTTCGATGACCGTCGAGGCAGGCGAGGACTGGGACGACCTGGTACAGCTCGGCATCGCCGAGAGCCTGGCCGGGATCGAGTGCCTGTCCGGCATCCCCGGCCGCGCCGGTGCTACCCCCATCCAGAACGTCGGCGCCTACGGCCAGGAGGTTTCCGAGACCATCAGCGCGGTCCGGGTCTATGACCGGCTGACCGACCGCGAAGTCGAGCTCACTCCGGCGGAGTGCGGCTTCGGGTACCGGACCAGCACGTTCAAGCGGCACGCGACCGGGGGACGCGGTGCGCGGCTGAACCCGGCGGCGGCCACGGGCAGGCATGTGGTCCTGGGCGTGACATTCCGCCTGGCTTCGGGGAGGCTATCGGCGCCGGTGGGGTACGCGGAGCTG
Organism: Streptosporangiaceae bacterium; assembly: GCA_030038495.1. GTDB lineage: Bacteria > Actinomycetota > Actinomycetes > Streptosporangiales > Streptosporangiaceae > JAJYUU01. The sequence goes on along the minus strand of JASHOV010000380.1, from coordinate 359 downwards.
GCCCGGCTGCTCGGCGTGGCGGTCGGCGAGCGGGTGCCGCTGGCCGACGCGCGGGCGGCGGTGCTGCAGTTGCGCCGCGGCAAGGGCATGGTGCTCGACCCGGCCGACCCCGATACCCGCAGCGCGGGCTCTTTCTTCACCAACCCGGTCATCCCGGCGCATCGGCTCGCCGATCTGGAGGCCGCGCTGGCCGTCCGCGGCGCCACCGGGCCGGTCCCGCACTTCGGGGCGGGGGATGGCATGGTGAAGATCCCGGCGGGCTGGCTCATCGAGCAGGCGGGCTTCGGCCGCGGCTACCCGGGATGTGATGCGGCTGGCGCTCGCATCTCGACCAAGCACACGCTCGCGCTGACGGCGCG
>JASHOV010000379.1 GCA_030038495.1 Streptosporangiaceae bacterium | reverse complement strand
TGTCATCGGCGGCAGACGGGAACTGCGGGCTGGCAGGCACCGGGGTGCCATCAGGCCGGGTGAAGCAGAACCCGCCGCCGGGATCGGGGGTGATGAGGTAATCGAGCGCGTGCACAATCATGTGGTGCGGCTCGCACAGCAGCAGCAGGAGGGAGTAGTTAGTAAGGCCGCCCCTGGCCCAGGGCACGATGTGATGGATGTCGGTCCGGCGTGACTGACAGCCGGGAAACTGGCACCGACCGCGGTCTCGCTCCCGTACTGCGCGCCGCTGCGCGGCAGTCGGCCTGCGGTGCCGGCGGCCGACGTCAAGCAGCGTGCCGTCATGGTCGTGCAGCATCCAGCTGAGTGAGGCCATGCAGGCCATCTTGCGGACGGTAGCCGGGCTGATCGCCGGACCATCCTCGATGTGGCAGCGGCGCGGATGGGCGGGATGGCCGAGGGACCGGGGCAACTCGCCGTCCGAAGGCGGCGTTCCCGCGGGAACGTCGGCCGGAGGCGTTCCCGCGGGAACGTCCGCGTCGCCGGCCAGGGCTTCGGGACCGACGTGCACGATGACCTGGTAGATGTCGGGGTTGCTGGCAGCGGCGATCTTCCCGGCCAGGAACGCGCCCGCGATGTCGACCAGCGCGTCGGCCAGGCTGGTCCGCTCCTCGGGCCGGTCCTCCCCGGCCGAATGCGGGTGCTCCAGATCTCGCGCGGCGGCCCGCAGCGCCTGGAGCACTACCGCGCCCAGGGCCGGGGGCAGCAGAACCGACATCGCCAGCGATCCGTCCTCCTCCAATCGCCAGCGCAACCGGCGCTGCGCGTAGGCCGCGTCGTCATCGGCCTTGCTGACCTGCCGGTGCGCCCGCACGAACCTCTCGACCTGGCTCGCCGTCATCGGCCCGGCGATCTCGGCCAGATCGGCGTCGGATTCCGGCGTGGCGATGCGAGTCAGCGCCCGCACCTTCGCATACGACATACGCCCGGCCGCGAACTCTGCCGTGATCACCGGCAGCAGGCGCATCGCGCGTGCCACCCGGACGTGCTCCCGCGCGGTCCCGGACGCCATCTGACACTTCCACGACAGCCACGCCGAACACGATGGCAGGTCCCACCCGGCCCACCCCTGCCGGGCATCAAAATCGCCAAGCAGGACCAGGAACCGGCAGGTCGCGGCCGAAATATGCCCGGCCAGCTCACAGATCTGCGTCTCTAGCCACTCCAGCGGAATGACACCGGCGGTTGTATTTGCTTCTGATGTCCTTAATTCGCTCATGTGTTCCATGGTAGGAACCGCCACCGACAATCTCGGGACAACCCGGCACCCTGCGACCAGGATCACCTCGCGCCGCGCTCACCCAGCGCGGCCGCGATCTCGGCGGCGAGAGCCTGAGGTCACCTGGCTGCTCCCAGCGCGGCGCACGTGTGCAGGATGCCGCCAGCGAACGTGCCGGCGCCTGTGATCGCTCCGCGCACGAACGGGCGGCCGCGCTCGGTCAGGTCCCCGGTGTCGGAGAGCCCTTCGGAGAAGGCCATGCTGACGGCGGCGAGTGTCGATAGCGAGCCGTCGATCAGGCCGGTCAGGGCCGGCTGCGCCCGCTGGAGCAGGAACCACCGCTGGTCGAGCCGTGCGCGCGCGTGCCATGGCGCTAGCTGCCGGCCAGGTCAGCGCGGCGGACACGAACAACTGCGATCGCGACCACAACAATGAGCAGGGCCATGCCGGCGGCGACCTGGAAGGCCCGGTCGAAGCCGACCGCCAGCGCCTGCTGATACGCCGCCGCGGCCTGGGTGCGGGCCCGGTCGGCGACCACCGTCCAGGCCACGGTGCCCAGCACCGCCAGGCCGATGGAACCGCCCACCTGACGGCCAACGTTGAGCAGGCTGGCGGCCGCCCCGGCGTCCGCCGCCGGGACGCGAGCGAGGGCGACCAGCTGGAGCGGAACCATCAGCAGGCCGACGCCGGCCCCGATCGCCAGCGTCGGGCCGAGCATGCCGGCAGCGTACGTACCGTGTTCGGTCAGCAGGGACAGCCAGTACAGGGCGGCGGCGGTGATGGCGGCGCCGGCCAGCAGCAGCGGACGGGCACCGATCCGTGAGACGAGCGTGGCGGCGGCACCGGAGGCAGCGAACATCGCGGCGGTCATCGGCAGGAACGCCGCCCCGGTCCTGAGCGCGGAGTAACCCCATACGTCCTGCACGAAGAAGTTCAGGAAGAAGAGCACACCGAACAGGGCGGTCCCGACTCCCAGCATGATGAGGTACGCGCCGACCCGGTCCCGGCTGCGCAGCAGCCGCACGGGCAGCAGCGCGTGACGGCTGCGCGCCTCGATGACCGCGAACGCCGCCACCAGTACCCCGCCCGCCGTCAGCGCGGTTACCACACTGGCGTCGCCCCAGTGCGACGTCCCGTCCGAGCCGGCGGTGGCGTTGGACAGGCCGTACACGAGCGCGGCTACTCCCCCGGTTCCGGCAATAGCGCCGGGCAGGTCAAACCGGCCGCCGCTGCGGCCGGGCGCACCGGGCAGCACGACGAGGGCGGCCAGCGCCACGACGATGCCGATCGGCACGTTGACGAACAGCACCCACCGCCACGACACATACGTGACCAGCAGGCCTCCGGCGATCAGTCCGACCGCGGCACCGGCCACGCTCATCGCGGCGTACACGCCCATCGCCCGGCTGCGAGCCCGGCTCTCAGGGAACGTCGTGGCGATCAGCGCGAGCGCAGCGGGCGCGACGATCGCGCCGCCGGCGCCCTGGACGGCCCGCGCCGCCAGCAGCCACGCCTGCGAGGTGGCAAGACCGCCAGCGAGGGACGCGGCCGAGAACAGCAGCAGGCCGATGACGAACATCCGGCGGCGTCCGAGCAGGTCACCGGCCCTGCCACCGAGCAGCAGCAGCCCGCCGAACACCAGGGCATAGCCGTTGACGACCCATTCCAGGCCGCTGCCGGAGAACCCCAGGGCCGCCTGAATGTGCGGCAGGGCGACGTAGACGATGGACGTGTCCAGCACGACCATCAGCTGCGCGGTTGCGATGACGAGCAGGGCCAGGCCCAGGTGACGGCCGCTGTTCCTGGTGCCGGCCGCAGGTACTGCGGAAAGTGTCGTTGCCATACATGCGATGCTGCCGGCCGGGCGTCGCGCTGTCGTCGTGCGCGGGACGCGTCTTCTGCCTGGTCAACGGGGATACGGCAGCCTCCGCGGGTACTGCGCGGGGAGTAGCAGGAAATGGGTCCGGCGGGCGAAGGCGACCGCGGGACCGCGAGCGTACGCTCGAGGAATGTTCACCGATCGGGGCCGGCAAAGGTTCTACGCGGCCGGATGGGTCATCTCGGCCGGCGTCATGATCGTGGCGTCCCGCATCTGGCAGTTGCACCTCCGCGAGGTCGAGCAACGCGCGGAGGAGGCGGAGCGGACCAGGGATGAGACCGCCCAGCGCCGGGCAATGGAGGAGCGGCTGCGGATCGCGCGCGAGCTGCACGACTCCCTGACGCACAGCATCTCGGTGATCCAGGTTCAGGCCGGCGTGGCCGTGCATCTGGCCCGCAAGCGGGGCGAGGAAGTGCCGCCGGCACTGCTGGCGATCCAGGAGGCGGGCGCGGACGCCGGGCGCGAGCTGCGCACCACACTCAGCGTGCTGCGCAGCGAGGAGGACGGCGACTGCAGCGGCCTCGGCCAGCTGGAGAGCCTGATCGGGCGCTCCCAAGCGGCGGGGCTCCCGGTGACCGTGACCGTGACGGGCGCGCAGCGAGCGCTGCCGCCCGAGGTAGACCAGGCCGCGTACCGGATCGTGCAGGAGGCGCTCACCAACGTAAGCCGTCACGCCGGCCAGGCCTGCGCGTCGGTTCACCTGCATTACACGCCGGCCGCCCTGTCGATCCAGGTCGAGGACGACGGCACCGGCACGGGCTCCAGCCCAAGATCAGGCACCGGCATCCGGCCGGCGGGCCCGGGGCTGGGCCTCCTGGGCATGCGGGAGCGGGTAACCGCGCTCGGCGGCCGGCTGCACGCCGGGCCGCGGGACGGCGGCGGCTTCCAGGTGCGAGCCGAGTTCCCCGCGCGGGCCCGGCCTTGACCGGCATCGGCCTGATCAGAATCCTGCTGGCCGACGACCAGGCGCTGATCCGCAGCGGCATCCGGTCGCTGCTGGAGGCCGAAGACGACATCGAAGTCGTGGCCGAGGCCGCAGACGGGCGGCAGGCGGTGTCCCTGGCCGCCGAGCACCGCCCGGACATTGCCCTCGTGGACATTCAGATGCCGGTGCTCGACGGCCTGGAGGCCACCCGGCAGATCGTCGCGGACGAGCGGCTGCACAGCGTGCGCGTCGTGGTCCTCACTAACTTCGGGCTCGACGAGTACATCTTCGCCGCGCTCCGCGCCGGAGCGAGCGGGTTCCTGCTCAAGGACACAGAGCCAGCCGAACTGCTGCAGGCTCTGCGTGTGGTCATGCGCGGGGACGCGATAATG
>JASHOV010000378.1 GCA_030038495.1 Streptosporangiaceae bacterium | reverse complement strand
GTCGGACGTGCCGCCTGGTTCGCTGACCGCCTTCGGGACGAGTGCCACAGGCTTGACCTGCTGAAGGCGGGGGATCTCGAAGTGCGCGCGTCGTTCGCCCTCAGCTACGCGGGCAGGCCGAGAAGAGCGCAGCGAGCATTCCGGCTGTGCGCCCTGCTGCCTTCTGACTTCCCCGCATGGAACCTGGCACTACTGCTTGGCGAGGACGTCGACGCCGCCGAGGAACTGCTAGATGAACTCGCGGACGCACAGCTCATCGAAGCCGATGGGGTGGACGCCACCGGGCTGCTGCGCTACCAGCTCCATGACCTGCTGCGCGATTTCGCCCGCGAGATGCTCCATCAGCAACACTCCCTCCGAGAGCGCAGCCAGGCCCTGACCTGCCTTGCGGATGAGTACAGACTGGCCGTCCAGGCAGCGACCCGGTTGCTTCAGCCAGGCACCCCGGCCTCAGACCGCGACCCTCGGCTCATCAGCCACGTTGTACACGACGATCCGCGGAACTGGATCAGCGCCGAGCGGCTGAGGCTGGTGACTCTAGTACAGCAAGCGCACGCCGCCGGGCTATGGGAGCCAGCCTGGCGCCTGGCCGACACACTGCCCGCGGCTTTGAGCATGCGCGCGGACTGGCTGGCCTGGGAGCAGACCCAGCAGCTCGGCCTGGATGCGGCCCAGCAGCTGGCCGACATCAATGCTGAAGCCGCCATGCTGCGGAACCTCGGCGTCTTGCAACGCGAACGCGGCTACTACCAGACCGCCGCTGCCAGTCTCATCCGGGCTGAGAACCTGTTCCAGCAGGAAGATGACAAAGACGGCTGGGCCAGAACCCGAACCGACCTCGGCAATACCTACCGGTATCAGGGCAAGCTCACCGACGCGATCGCCGCATTCACCGATGCGCTCGCCGTGTTCACCAGATCTGGCGACCAGCGGGCAGCCGCATCGGCGCTGAACGGGATGGCGGACGCGCAGCGCGGATTGTCCCGCTGGCGGGAAGCCGAGCATGCGTTCGCGGACTGCCTCGCCCTATACATGAAACTCGGCGACCGCCTCGAACACACCCGCTCCACGGTCCGGCTGGCGATGGTCCGCCGGGACCAAGCGCAGGGCGACAAAGCCGAGGCGCTCCTTGACGGCGCATTGCAGGTCTTCCGCGAACTCGGCGACCGTCGCTGGGAAGCCCGAGCACTGCGGCACCTTGGAGTAGTTCACCGGCAGGAGGGGCGCATCCCCACTGCCCTAAGTCAGCTGACCCAGGCCCTGGACATCTTCACTGAGCTGGCAGACCGGCGCGCGGTCGCAGTGACGTACCGCAACCGGGGCGATACCCACCGCTGGAACGGCGACTACGAGCTGGCAGCTAGGGACCTCGAGGAAGCGCTGGCCGCCTTCCTGGAGGTCCGCGACCGCCGTTGGACTGCGCGCAGCCGACTGAGCATGGCCGGCGTGGCCCGGGCGCAGCGCGACTGGCAGCAGTCCGAGGAGCTTGCAAGCGAGGCCCTCGAGACCTTCCGGGCCATCGGGGACCGGCCCGCTCAAGCCCGCTCACTTCGCGAACTCGGCTTGCAGCACCGGGAACGCGGTATGCGACGCGATGCTCGAGCTGCCTTCGACGCGAGTATTGCCCTGTTCGCCGAACTGGGTGATGACCTGTGGCAGGCCCGCGTCCTGGCCAGCATGGCCCGCCTCGATGAGGCATGCGGGAGCGACCCGGCGCCGCGTATAGAGGAGGCCCGGCTGATCTGCGAGAACGCACGAATAACCGATCCGGCCACGGCCGCGCTGGTACTCAGGGAATGGTAGCGGCAGCCCATCCGGCATCTGCCGGTTCTGACGTAGCAGCGCACGCTGGCCGGTTGCAGCCGACCCGGTACGAGGTCATCATGAGCCGCAGGGCGGACCAGGCCGGAGACCTCACCGCCCGGCTGCACGGGGCCAGTCAGCAAGCACGTGCGGCAGCACAAATCAGCTCACCGCACGAGCAGGCCATCAGCGATGTCGCCGCGGGAGTGGCCGCCCCCGCGCTAATTGGCTTCATAATCTGGATCTTCGCCGAGGCCCGTCGAAGGGATGTTAGTCGGCTGCGGTTCCTGTCCCGCGACGGCCAGATCCTGTACGAGCTGGCCTGCCGACTCGCTTGCCAACTAGACCCTGGGCTAGACCTGGAATACGTTTACAGCAGCCGCCTGACCTGGAGCCTGGCGGCAACCGATCCCGGCCGCCTCGCCGATTCCCCGTGGCTCTTCAACAGCTTCATCAAATCCAACGCCGCCGACGTGTGCGCCCGCCTGGGCCTGCAAGCGAGCGACTTCGGACCACAGCTGAAGGCCGCGGGCGTGTCACCCGACCCGGACTGCCGCGCCGACCAGCCGCAGCAATACCAGGCGCTGCAGCGATTCTTGCGCATGCCGGAGGTAACCGCCGCGGCCGCCGCCCGGATCACGCAGATGCGGCATCTGGTGGCCGACTACGCCCGCCAGCACCAGCTCGCTGATCCCGGCACCGCGCTGGTGGACGCCGGGTGGACTGGCCGGATGATCGGCGCGCTGGTCAGCGTTGCCGAGGACGCCGGAATGCGGCGGCCCCACGCTCTGCTGTGGGGCCACGAGCCACGCGCCACCGGCTGGACCGACCCCGACCACGTCGGGGCTTGGATGTACAACACCGCCACCGATCAGGGTGCCAGCTTGCGCGTACCCGACGCCCCGTTCCTCATCGAGACGTTCTGCATGGGCGACCATGGTGTCGTCACCAGCTACCAGCGCCGCCAAGACGGCCAGATCGCCCCAATCCTGGCCGCCAGCTATAACACCCCCGCCCGGAACTGGGGGCTCCCGCTCTACCGGACGGTCCTCTATCGCGCCTGCCAAGCTCTCACCGGCCCGCTCGACGGGGACATCCGGCCGCTCGTCCACGATCTCATGGACGCGTTCTGGTGTTCGCCCACCGTCGAAGAGGCCGCTGCATGGGGCGCCTACCCCTACGACAGCGACCCCGCCGGAACAACCATCCGCCATCTCGCCCGCCCACTCGACCACACCGACCAGGCCGAACAGGCCGAACAGGCCAGCCTGCGCGCCGACCGAGCATGGATCCATGGCTCAGCCGCCCTTACCCGCCACCCAGTGCAGCTACCGCCCAGCCTGCTGCAAGGGCCGCCTGCGGCCGATTAACCCGTCAGCCAGGTAGAGTCCATGGCTGAGCGCATCCACGCCATCGCCGCCCGCACCGAAGTCACCTCATGATCCGCCACGTCACCGCCACGGGAAGAGTGCTGCATCAGGACAGCATCCTGCACATCAAGCACGCCAAACTGGGCTGGTGGATGCGCCCAGGCGGCCACATCGACCCGGACGAGGATCCTGTTCAGGCCGTCCTCCGCGAAGTCCGCGAGGAAACCGGGCTCGATTGCGAGATCATCGCCTGCCAGCCTTTCGCGCACGATGCGGTCCAGGTCCCTCCCCCCGCCGTTCACCATTCTCGTTGAGGACCTCCCTGAACGCGGTCAGACCGTCCAGCACATCGACTGCATCTACATCCTGCGGCCCGCCGCTGACCCAGCCGCGCTTACTGCCCAGCAGGAGGAAGTCACCGCCCGTGCGCTGGGTACCTGTCGACAAGGTCGCCGACCTGCCGACCGCATCCGAGCTACCAGCACTCGTCCGCGCTGCCGCGGACAGCACCACCGCACACAGCATCGGACGGTGTAGGCCGCCCCAGCCCTGGCATACTGCCCAGTCCGATTCGTACCTGCGAGCGAGACGCAGCTGGACAAGATTCAGAACACGGACGATCCCGCCGGCCAGCACCCATGCACCCTGAGCTGACGCTGCTCCGCCTACGGGCTTGCACGGTCCCAGCGCCGCGAGAGAACTGCGATAGAACCGCCGCCCTGCAGACCGTATAGTCCGCATTCCCGCAGCTCAGAGTGGGTAAGGTCGCTCGACCACGCACGGTCTCCGGAGCCGTGTGCGCAGGTTCGAATCCTGCTGGGGGCGCTGTTCAAAGCCATTATTTGAATTCTTGCTCGACCAGCGATCTACCATTCGCTCATAATGACGATAAAGCCGCGTCACGAGCACTTCCAGCCGCCAAGCAAGGCGCCGTGAAGGCATTCGGCGGGCTTGACCGCGAGAGAACTGCGATAGAACTCAGCCGCGACCGCGTGCTCTCGCAGTTTGATAGCTGCCATCTTCATGAAGGAGCAACGGCCGCAAGACCATGTGCCTTTGATGCCGGCCGGTCCAGCTGACCGAACGGCCAATCCCACGTAGTCCCGGTAGGTCCAGCTGGCAGCGGCAATCGGCGCCGAGGCCGTGCTTGCGTTCCGTCCGGACGCGGGGATCCGGGTCCGGCCCGGAATCCCGTCGTTAGTAAACGAACCTGCCGTGCAGTGCGTCTGAATAACGCACATAGGCGTCCGGATGGCCGCGTACCGGACAGGGGGAGGGATTATCATGGCGGATCAGCAGCATGCCGGTAACCTGCCGCCACAACGGGCAGGCGGCCCGTACCAGCAGGGGCCTCCGCCGGGCTACAGCGCGCCGCCTGGTTACGGGCCGCCGCGGCCTCCTCAGAGGAAGCGGCACCGGGTCAGGTACGCCATCCTGGGAATAGTCGGCGCGATCGTCTTGATCATCATCATCGCCGCGGTGAGCAGCACCAGCAAGGACGACGCTGCCGCAGGCACCCCCGCGGGGTCTGATTCGTCCCGGGCGCCAAGCGCGGCCGTCACGACGCCAAGCCCGGCTGCTCCCGCTGCCCGGCAGTACACCCCGGAGCAGCAGCAGGCGATTGATGCGGCCGAGCAGTATCTGCAGATGGGGAGTGGTTTCTCGCGGCTGGGCCTGATCCAGCAGCTGGACTCCTCGGCCGGTAACGGCTTTCCCGATTCGGTCGCGAAGTTCGCGGTGAACCACATCACGGTCAACTGGGACCAGCAGGCCGTTGAGGCAGCCGAGGGATACCTGCAGATGGGCAGTGGCTTTTCGCGGCTGGGCCTGATC
>JASHOV010000377.1 GCA_030038495.1 Streptosporangiaceae bacterium | reverse complement strand
GCCATCACGGCGACACGCCGCACAACAGCGAAGATCCACCCCAACAAGCACAGCAGGGTTAAACGACAAGTGACAGGCCCCTAGATTTACCCACTAAGTGGATCACGCCCGAGTTATCCGCAGGGGCGACGCGTATGGGGTGATTTATCCCTGGCAGCCGGGACGTCGCGAGCTTTGCCGACGTGCTGGTGCGTTCGTTCGACAGGGCCGACGGCGCCGGCGGGACTCTGGCCCGAAACCGAACGGCATTCTAGAATGCCGGCACGAGGCGATAACGCCCCGCACGCCCCGCAAACCCGGACGAGGTGGACCATGGCACTGGGCCTGACCGACGAGCACCTGCAGCTGGCCGACTCCGTCCGCTCCTGGGCCGAGCGGATGAGCCCGCCGGAATCGGTGCGCGAGGCGGCGAACTCGCCCGACAGCGGCGCGGCGCGGTATCGGGAGGTGCTCGCGGCCAGTCTCGCCGGGCAGGGACTGCTGGGCCTGCACGTGCCCGAGGCCGACGGCGGCCAGGGCTTCGGCCTGCCTGAGCTCGCCATCGCCGTTGAGGAGACGGGGCGCGCGCTGGTGCCGGGCAGCTTCCTGCCCACGGTGCTCGGCAGCGCCGTACTGGTGGCCGGCGGTCTGACCGGCAAGCTGGTCGCCTCGCTCGCAGACGGCTCGGCCACCGCGGCCGTGGCGCTGGACGCCGAGATGAACGGCGTGACCGAGCCGGACGGCACGATGGTCGTCTCCGGCGCCGCCGCAGTCGTCGTCGGCGCTCCCGGCGCGGACCTCGTCATCTTTCCGGTCCGGCCCGAGGTGGACACGGTCTGGGTCGCCGTCGATGCTTCCGATCTAAAGATCACGCCCGTCGCCGGCCTCGACCTCACCCGGCAGCTGGGCCGGGTCGAGGCTGACGGCGTCGTCGTCCCGGCCGACCGGCAGCTGATGCGGCTCACCTACCGGGGTTTCACGCTTGTCGCCGATCTGGCGGCCGCTGTCCTCAGCGCGGAGGCCGTCGGCATCGCCGGCTGGGCGGTACACACCGCGGCCGAGTACGCCAGGATCCGCCATCAGTTCGGCCGGCCGATCGGCCAGTTCCAGGCGGTCAAGCACCGGTGCGCCCGGATGCTCGTCGAGGCCGAGCAGGCGGCCGCGGTCGTCTGGGACGCGGCCCGTGCGCTGAGCGAGCCCGCCCCCGCGCCCGGAGCCGCCGACCCGGCCGGCTTCAGTTTCGCCGCCGCGACCGCCGCGTCGCTCGCGACCGACGCCGCCGTGTCCTGCGTGCACGAGTGCATCCAGGTGCTCGGCGGCATCGGCTACACCTGGGAGCACGACGCGCACCTGTACTACCGCCGGGCGCTGACGTTGCGGGCGCTGCTGCACGCGCCGGGCCCGTCCAGCGGCGGCTGGAAAGAGCAGGTGGCGGACCTCGCGATTCACGGCTTCGGCAGGCCGGTAAGGCTGAAGGTGCCCGAGGGCGACGACGCGCTGCGCGAGTCCATCCGGGCCGAGCTCGCCGCGGTTGCCGTGATTACCGGCGCCGAGCGCAACGCGGCCCTCGGAGCGGGCGGCTGGGTCATGCCGCACCTGCCCAGGCCATGGGGCCGCGGAGCGGGCGCGCTCGAGCAGCTGATCATCGATGAGGAACTGCGCGCGGCGCGCATCCGCGTGCCGGGACTGGCCATCGGCGCGTGGGTCGTGCCGGCGCTGATTCAGTACGGCACCCGCGAGCAGCAAGAGCGGTTCCTGCCGGCCACGCTGCGTCTCGATTACCTGTGGTGCCAGCTGTTCAGCGAGCCTGGCGCCGGCTCTGACCTGGCGGGCCTGACGACCAGGGCAGTGCGCGTGGACGGCGGCTGGAAGGTAACCGGCCAGAAGATCTGGACCTCACTCGCTCAGCACGCCGCATGGGCGATCTGCATCGCCCGCACCGACCCGTCCCGGCCGCGCCATGATGGCATCTCCTATTTCCTCGTCGACATGCACTCACCGGGCATAGAGGTCAGGCCGCTGCGCGAGATAACCGGCGATGCGCTGTTCAACCAGGTGTTCCTCGACGAGGTCTTCGTGCCCGACGACTGCGTGGTCGGCGAGATCAACAACGGCTGGCGCATCGCCAGGACCACGCTCGCCAACGAGCGCGTCTCCCTGGCGGGCTCGTGGGCATCGGGCACGGGTACGGCCGAGCTGCTGCGGGTCGCGCGAGCTGTCGCCGACCCGCCGCTGGCGCAGATCGGCGAGCTCGTCAGCCAGGGCCAGGCGATTGACCTGCTCGCCGTCCGCGCGGCGCTGAAGCAGCTTTCTGGCACCGAGCCCGGCGCGACCGGCAGCGTGCGGAAGCTGCTCAGCATGCGCTACGCCCAGCGGGTGGCCGAGCTGTGCTGGCAGATGTCGGCCGAGACGGGAGCGCTCGGCGACGCCCAGGGTCAGGCTGTCAGCGACGGCGACCCGAACGGCGCGTATTGGGCGCGCCAGATGCTGCAGACCGAGGCGTTCACGATCGGCGGCGGTACTACCGACATCCAGCTCAACATCATCGGCGAGCGGATTCTGGGGCTGCCGCGCGACCCGGAGCCGCCAGTCAGTCCGCCTTCTTCGTGATACCCGACGAGTCGCTGCTGGAGATGGGGCTTCGTGCTGCGCTGCGGGCGGCCCAGCCCGACGCCAGGCGATCGGCGATCCCCTCCTCGGAATCGGACCGCTCAGGGGGCGGCGGGGCACTGTCGGGGCGCAGGCCGGCGCTGGCCACCGCCGATGGATTGAGGTGCATGACTGTCAGCGGCGCCTGGTCGCCGGCGCGCGGCGACCGGGCGAACGACACGATCGCCGAGCCCAGGATCGTCGCTTCGGCCACGTGATCGTGCGTTCCCTCCTGCGTCGGGCATTCCCGCTCGCCCACGCGCAGCGTCATCTCGCCGAT
>JASHOV010000376.1 GCA_030038495.1 Streptosporangiaceae bacterium | reverse complement strand
GGCGGCCGCGGGCGGCTAGCGCGCGCCCGCGAGCGCGCGGGTCAGCGCCGGGCCGAGGTCGGCGAGCGAGCTGACCGGCTGGCTGAATCCGCCGCCCGCCCTCGCCAGCTCGACGCCGGCAGCGATCGACTCCGGTGTTGGCAGCGGCATGAGCACGTGCAGCCGGTCGATCCCGGCCAGCGCGGCGGCGGGGTCGCCGCCCGCCGTCGCCAGGCAGTCCGACAGCAGGATCACTTCGCGATCGCCGGGTGAGCCGGCGAGCTGAGTCGCCGCGGCCCGCAGTGCGGCCGCGATGTCGGTCCTGCCGTGCGCCCGCAGCGCGATGAGCTCGGTGATTACGTCCTGCGGCGGCCGCCGGGCACCGCGCTGCTGCAGCAGCGTCACCGCACCGCTGAACGCGAGCACGGCCGGCTCGAGCCTGCTGTCACCCGCGAGCACGACTCCGGCCGCGGCGATCGCGGCCATGGCCAGGGCCAGCCCGGACATGGAGCCGCTGCAGTCGACGGCAAGAACGACGGAGCGCTGACGTGCGCGCCAGGCCCTGGTGGCGATCTCGTCAGAAGCGGGCGGCCAGGTGCCCGACATCCGGCCGATCGTCTGCTCCAGATCCAGGTCGCCATCGTCGCCGCGGCCAGGACCGATTCTGCGTACCCCGCGGGACTTGTGCTGGCCGACCGCGGCCAGCTGGACGAACACCCTGGCCGCGAGCCGGCGGGCGGCCGCGCGCAGCTGCGGATCGGAGGCGCGGGTGAGATCCGCGAGCAGCCGCGCCGCGGCGTCCGGGTCCGCGGCCAGCAACTCGGCCAGCGCGTTCTCGTCGGTGACGCCCGGCTGCGGCGATACCTCCGGCAACGACGGGTGCTGGCTGGCAAGCTCGGCCCGGCTCATCGTCCGCCTGGTGCTGCCGCCCTGCCGGTCGCGGCGCAGGCTGGACCGGGACTGCTGCAGGCCCGCTCCCGGCGGCGGGCCGTCAGCTTTTCCCCGGCCGTCCGACTGCGGCTGCTCATGACCGGGAACGGCGGGCTCGGGGGCGGGCGCGTCGGGCGGCCAGATCCTGTCGAGTAGCTCATCGAGGACCGACTCCGGCGGCCGGTCGCAGCCGTCGGCAATGCGAATCCGGCCGGACAGGGCGGCGTGCACGGCGTCCCTGGCGGTCTCCCGTTCCAGCTTGTCCTCCCCGCGCAGCCGGGCCAGGCCGGCCAGCAGCAGCACGAGGTCGATGGCGCCGCGGACGGATGAGCCCATCCGGACGTCAGGATGCTCGCGGGTAGACCTGGTCAGGGCGACAGCGAACTCGACTTCCAGCCCCTCCCTGCCGGTCTGCACCGTGGTGATCCGGCGCTCGGCGGCCGCGTCCTGATAACCCAGCACGACCCGGCAGATCCGGTCCGCGATCGCGTGGCTGACCCTGGCCGTGCCGATGGCGTCGAACGGGTTCATGGCCGCGATGAGCCGGAAACCCGGATCGGCCATCACCAGCCCGAGTCGCGGCACCGCGATCTCGCCCTCGGTGAGCACGGTGATGAGAACGTTCAGCGTCTCCTCGGGTACCCGGTTGAACTCCTCCAGGTACAGCAGCGCCCCCGCCCGCATGGCCTGCAGCAGCGGGCCGTCGGTGAAACTGGCCGCGACGTAGCCCTCGGCCAGCACCTGGGCCGGATCGTACTGCCCGATGAGCCGGGCCGGGGTGAGCTCGGCGTTGCCCTCGACGAACACGACCTGTGTCCCGAGGTCGCGCGCGATATGCCGCAGCAGGGTGGACTTGCCGGTGCCGGGCGGCCCTTCCAGGACCACGTGCCGCCCGGCCTCCAGTGCGACGGTCAGTACCTCACGCTCCCGCCGCAGGCCGACGACCGGCGGCATCACCGGGGGGTTACACCGTGTCATACAGGATGAGCCCCCGGATGTTCTTGCCGTCGCGCATGTCCTGGTAGCCCTGATTGATCTGGTCCAGGGTGTACGTGGCGGTGATCAGCTCGTCCAGCTTCAGGTCGCCGGACTGGTACAGCTCCACCATCCGCGGGATGTCGTGGAACGGGTCGCCGGAGCCGAACAGGCTGCCCTGGATCCGCTTCTCCATCAGCGTCAGCATCGAGCTGTTGAGCTGGATGTTGTTGGACACCAGGTCGCCCAGGCCAGTCACCACCACCGTGCCGCCCTTGCGGATGGTGTTGAAGGCGTCGGTGACGACCTCGGTCGTGACGGTACCCACCGTGATGATGGCCTTGTCGGCCATGACGCCGCGGGTCAGCCCGTGGATGGCCATGGCCGCCTCGCCGGCGGTCGCGAAGCTGTGGGTCGCCCCGAGCTGCTCGGCCGTCTCGCGCTTGAGGGCGACCGGGTCGACCGCCACGACGTTGCGCGCGCCAGCCAGGGCCGCACCCTGCACCGAGTTGATGCCGATTCCGCCGATGCCGTAGATGACGATCGTGTCGCCAGGCTCCACCGCGGCGGCGTGCACGGCCGAGCCCCAGCCAGTCGGTACGCCGCAGCCGATCAGCGCGACCTTGTCCAGCGGTAGGTCGTCGTCCACCTTGACGCAGGAGTTCTCCGACACGGTGGCGTACTGCGAGAACGTGCCCAGCATGCACATGCCGCCGACGTCCTGGCCGTCGGAGGTGTGGAACCGGAAGGTGCCGTCGAGCAGGCAGCCGTCGAGGATCGTCGCGCCGAGATCGCAGAGGTTCGACTTGCCGGTGGAGCACCACCGGCAGTGGCCGCAGACCGGCAGGAACGAGCAGATGATGTGGTCACCGGCCTTGAGCCTGGTCACGCCGTCGCCGACCTCTTCGATCACTCCGGCGCCCTCGTGCCCGCCCACGATTGGCAGCCGGCCGGTCAGCTCGCCGGAGCGGGTGTGCTCGTCGGAGTGGCACAGCCCGGAGGCGACGAACCGGACGAGGACCTCGCCGATCTTCGGGGGATCGAGCTCGAGCTCGGTGACTTCCCAGTCCTGCCCGGCCTCACGGAGGATCGCTGCCTTGGTCTTCATCCACTCTCCCGAGTCAAAGCGTGTGTTTTGTCGTAACACTAGAGCCCGAGGCGGTTCTGGAACAGAGTAAACCAATCGCTTGCTTGGTCAAGGGGTCGGTGCAGGTCCGAGCCGGAAGACCCGCGCCGCGTTGCCGCCCAGCGCGGCGGCGACGCCGTCGGCGGAGCAGCCGGCCTCGAGCAGGACCTTCTGCAGGTCTCTGGCGTTCCGCTGCACGCCCGGCACGCCCGGCCAGTCCGTACCGAAGATCATCTTGGCGACCAGCCTGGGCAGCAGCGGGCCGTAATACTCGGGCAGCCGCCGCGGCGGCAGGCCGGAGACCTCGAGCCAGACGTTCGGACGCATGAGCGAAAGGAATGCGGCCTGGTCGTACCACCAGCCGCGGCCGCCGTGCGCGAGCACGACCGTGAGATCGGGGAAATCACGGAACACCGAGTCCAGGAGCGCGGGCTCCCCGTAGGCATTGACCGAGCCGGAGAACGTCGACGTGCCGCAGTGGACTATCACCGGAACGCCGCGTTCCTCGGCCCAGGAGTAGGCGGGGTAGAGCATCCGGTCCGCGGGCTTGAAGCCGCCATGCACGGGGTGGATCTTGCAGGCGACGGCGCCGAGGCCGACCTGGCGAGCCAGCTCGGCGGCCACCGGATAGTGCAGGTGCGGGTTGAGGTTAGCCACCGGGCGGAACCTCGCCGGGTTGAACTCGACCAGGGGGAGCAGGTCCTCGATCGGCTGCATCCCCGTCGATTTCGGGCTGTACTCGGAGAACAGCAGGACATGGTCGGCACCCTCGGCCGCGAAGTGCTCGTCGATGGCCTCGGGCCGCGGCGTCCCGTCGCCGTCATACAGCCGGTCGATCGGGATGCCGCCGCCGAACGTCCGCACCCAGGCCTGCCAGTCGGCGGACAGCGTTGGCAGCTTCGCGACGTGCACATGCGCGTCGACGAGCAGGTTGCCTTCGAGCATCGGCGGGCACCTCCCGGGCCGGGCTAGCTTGCCCAGGCTAGCTAGCAGCGCCTAACCGGTCACCGGGAGGCCGCCCCACGCTAAGAGGACACTGCGGCTAAGAACGAGCCCTTGCGCCGCGGCGGCCGCGGTTTCGACGGCTGGGCGTCGGGCAGGCGCTCCGGCCTGAGCCCGAAGAACATCCCGAACATGATGAGCAGGTCCAGGATCGCGATCAGGCCGCCGATGTAGGGGCCGGGACCGCCGAGCCAGGCGAGGTACCCGCAGAACGAGAGCACGATCACCAGGGCGCCGAGCGCCCGCGGGCGGCCGCTCTGGGCCAGCCGCTCAGGGATCTCGTAGGGCGCGCGGTCCACGTAGTTGGCGGTGTCCGCCTTCTCCTTGGCTACCTTGAGCCACAGGTCGTAGAGCTCGGGTGCCTGATCGCGGAGGGTGACTGCCTGGCTGACCGATGGGATGTCGGCCTGCTGGCGATCATCGGCCGCCTTGCCGCCGATCCGGTCGATCACCGCGTCGGCGATCTCGCCCGCGCGGGCCGTCTCCGGCCGCTGGGCCGTCTCCGGCCGCTGTGCCGAGGGGGTGTTGGGGACAGGGGTTCGGTCGGTGTCAGTCATGCGAGTAACGCCTCACCGCTTTCGTCTGGGACACGGCTGACCGCCTCCGGTTTGGCGGCCATGATCGTGCTCATCGCCGCGCTGAAGGGGTCTTGCTGGTCGCGCGGCGGGCTTGGCGGAAGGACTGGACGCATGGTTCTGTACAGGGTCGTGCCGGTCAGGTCGAAGATCGCCGCGATTCCCATGGCGAAGCTCAGGACCCGGCGAGCTGACCTGTTCGTCGGCATGCCAGGAGCGTGCCCGGCCGTACCTCGCGCAAACGCGAGATTCCGGCAAAACGGACATCGCCTGGACGGGAGATTGCCGGCCGCCGGGCGGGCCGGGCGAACGGGCTGACGCCGCTAGGACGTGCAGCTCCAGGAGATCAGGCCCGCGACGGCGGGCCCGGTGGCCTTGCCGTTCAGGTGCGCCTCGGAGTACACGAGCTGGCCGGAGCCATCGGAGTTGAGGAACAGCACCTCCTTGCCGGGCGTCACGCCGTGCGCGGAAGCCGTGATGACGTAACGGCCGCTCTGGGTGCCGGAGTCCTGGCCGACCATGATCGAATCCGACTTATCGCGTTTCATCACCTGAGGCGGGTACGTGCCAGGCCCGCGGAAGTCGGTCACCTCGATGTCGGCCTGCGGGAGCGGCGCCTGCGGCGACGGTACCTGGAAGATGCCGTCGGCCATGCCAGACTTGGCCAGCGCGGCGCAGTTCCGCACGGTCCTGACCGTCTCGGTAAAGGCCTTGGTCTCGTTCCAGGTCGTCGGCTTGTTGTCGACCTGGCCGCTGATGTAGATCGTGCCGTGGATCGTCGCACCGTCGAGGTGGCCGTGGTTTGTGTCGGCGCCGGCGGGCGTACCACCGCTGGAACTGCAGGCAGCGACGCTGAGCGCCAGCGCGGAGAGGACGAGGCCGCCGAGGGCTAACGACGGCCGGTGGCGCTTAGTCATTGTCGGCACTCCTACGGACGTGAGGGTCGAGGCTGGGACCTCACTAGTTAACCGTAAGTGTTCGTCCGATGACGTGTAGTTATCCACGTCGGCCCGTGGCCGCCGCCGAAACCAAAGCGACCAGGGCCGGGCCTGGCGTCTAGACTGACGTGTCCGTTAGAAGAGGCCCGAAGAAGAGGCACCCCCATGCGCTGGTCACAGATGCACATCCCGACATTGCGGGAGGACCCTGCTGACGCAGATGCCGCCAGTCACCGGCTGCTCGTGCGAGCCGGCTTCATCCGCCAGCTGATGGCGGGCCACTATTCGATGCTGCCGCTCGGCATGCGGGTCCGGTCCAAGGTCATCGACGTCATCCGCGAGGAGATGAACGGCATAGGCGCGCAGGAGTTCCTGATGCCATCGATGAACCCGCGCCAGCTCTGGGAGCGCAGCGGCCGGGTAGCGGTCATGGGGGACGAGCTGTTCAAGCTGAAGGACCGCAAGGGCGCCGAGGAAGTGCTGGCGATGACCCACGAGGAGGTCATCACCACGCTGGCTGGCGAGCTTTCCTCCTACCGCCAGCTTCCGCAGTCGTGGTATCACATCCAGATCAAGTTCCGGGATGAACCGCGGCCGCGCAGCGGGCTGATCCGGGTCAGGGAGTTCACCATGAAGGACTCCTACAGCTTCGACATCGATCAGGCGGGTCTGGACAAGTCGTTCGAAGCGCACCGCGGTGCCTACGAGCGGATCTTCGCCCGGCTCGGCATCCCGGCGATCCAGGTCGAGGCCTCAAGCGGCGCGATGGGGGGCAAGGACTCGGTGGAGTTCATGTGCCCGTCGGAGGCGGGCGAGGACCTGATCGCGGTATGCAGCGAGTGCGACTACGCGGCCAACCTGGAGAAGGCAACGTCCGCGCTGCCTCCGATCGAGGACGGCCCGGGGTCGGCAGCGCCGGTGCGACTGGACACGCCCGGCGTGCGCACCATCGACGATCTGGCCAGTCAGTACGGCCTGGCGGCGGAGCGGCAGATCAAGACACTCGTCTACGTGGTCGGCGGGCAGCTCACCCTGGTCCTGCTGCGCGGCGATCATCCGCTCGCCGAGCAGAAGCTCATCGACGCGACGGGCACGCCCGACATCCGGCCGGCCCAGCCGGAGGAGATCAAGGCCGCGCTCGGTGCCCTGCCGGGCAGCCTCGGCGCGGTCGGCGTGACGGAGTTCCCCGTGATCGTGGACCTCGCGCTGGAGGGCCGGCGGGACATGGCGACCGGGGCAAACGTCGACGACGTGCACCTGACCGGCGTCGACGTGGCCAGGGACATAGCTGCGGGCATGCGCGCTGACCTGCGAGAGGTCAGGGCCGGCGAGCCATGCCCGCGCTGCGGCGGCTCGCTTGAGCTCGTGCGCGGCATCGAGATCGGGCATATCTTCAAGCTCGGCAGCAAGTACACCGATGCGTTCGGGGTCAGCGTGCTTGGCCCGGACGGCGAGAAGATCACACCGATCATGGGCTGTTACGGCATCGGCGCGGAGCGGGCCATGGCGGCCATCGCGGAGGTGCACCACGACGAGGCCGGCCTGAAGTGGCCGGTCCAGGTGGCGCCGGCCGCGGTCACGGTGATCTTGCTGACTCCGCGGGACGCGGCAGCGCAGGCGGCGGCCGAGTCGATCTACGACAGCCTGCGGGCGGCGGGCACCGACGCGCTCTACGACGACAGGGATGAGCGGCCAGGGGTGAAGTTCAAGGACGCCGAGCTCACCGGGATCCCGGTGCGGGTTGCGGTGGGCAGCCGCGACCTCGCCGACGGACTGGTCGAGGTGGCGAGCAGGCAGACCGGCGAGAAGGAACGCGTGGCCGTAGACAAGGTCGTCGAGCACGTCAGGGAACTGCTGGCCGCCCTAGGTAGCTAGCACAGGGCAACTAGCAGGCGGTGCGGCTAGGCGGCGCGAACCACTAGCCGCAGGCTGGACTCCGCGTGTGAGCTGGCCAGCCCGCCGAGGGGGGGAGCAGTCGCGACCAGCCGCTCGCGCTGACTGGCCAGCTCGGCCCAGCGTGCCGGGACCATGCCCGCGGTAGTGGATGCTCCCGTCGAGTCGCCGGCCGCCGGTGCCAGCCGCTCGTTCTCGCTCGACAGTGCTGGCCACTCATGGGCTGGCCACTCATGGGCTGGCCACTCATGGGCCGGCCACTCATGGGCCGTCCAGTCCCCGCAGATGCCCGACATCGGTGCCTCCGTCTCGCTTCGCGGCTCCGCGGTCGCCCCTGCAGCACCACCGAGCCCCTTCACTTCTTAGACACGCTCAGAGGGACTTTTGGTTATGCCCAGAGTCGTAACAAGTCAATAACTTCACGCGAAGGGGCCGAGCCCGAAAGGTTTCGCCCGGAGCGGCGGCGGGTCAGATCCGCGTCCAGGCCTCGGTCAGCACGCTGCGCAGGATCTGCTCCATCTCGTTGAACTGCTCCTGGCCGCAGGTCAGCGGCGGCGACAGCTGGATGACCGGGTCGCCGCGGTCGTCGGCCCGGCAGATCAGGCCCGCGTCGAACAGTGCCGTCGACAGGAAGCCCCGCAGCAGCCGCTCCGACTCGTCGTCGTTGAAGGTCTCGCGGGTCTCCTTGTTCTTCACCATCTCGATGCCGTAGAAGTAGCCGTCGCCGCGGATGTCGCCCACGATCGGCAGGTCGTACAGCTTCTCCAGCGTCGCCCGGAAGCCAGCCTCGTTCGACCGGACGTTCCCGAGCAGGTCCTCCTTCTCGAACACGTCCAGGTTGGCCATCGCGACCGCGCAGGAGACCGGGTGCCCGGCGAAGGTGACGCCGTGCAGGAACGTCGCGTGCCCGCTGCTGAATGGCTCCATCAGGCGGTCGGCGACCATCATGCCGCCCAGGGGGGCGTAGCCCGACGTGACGCCCTTGGCGAACGTGATGATGTCCGGCTGGTAGCCGTAGCGCTCCGAGCCGAAGTAGTAGCCCAGCCGGCCGAACGCGCAGATCACCTCGTCGGACACGAGCAGGACGCCGTAGCGGTCGCAGATCTCCCTGACCCGCGCGAAGTAGCCGGGCGGCGGCGGGAAGCAGCCGCCGGAGTTCTGCACCGGCTCCACGAACACCGCGGCGACCGAGTCCTCGCCCTC
>JASHOV010000375.1 GCA_030038495.1 Streptosporangiaceae bacterium | reverse complement strand
TGCGGCGGTTATGCCCGGCATGTGGGACTGTCACGGCCATTTCCTGGGATCGCGGGCCTTCGACCTGGCCAGGCTGCCGCAGGAGCACACGGCGCTGCGGGCCGCGCGGAGCGCCAGGGACCTGAGGAACGCACTCGACGCGGGCATCACGTCCGTCCGCGAGGTGGGCGGCCTCGGCGTGCACCTGGCCAGGGCGGTAGCCGAGGGTACGCTCGACGGGCCGTCCATCTACCCGGCGGGCGCGATCCTCAGCACCACCGGCGGCCACGGTGATCTGCACTGTTACCCGTTGTCGTGGGTCAGCGACTTCAGCCGGCGCGACGGCACGCTGCGGCTGGCCGACGGGCCTGACGAGTGCATGCGGGCCGTGCGCGAGCAGTTGCGGGCCGGCGCGAAGGTGATCAAGGTATGCGCGTCGGGCGGCGTGCTGTCGGAGATCGACAGCCCGATCCACCAGCAGTTCACCGGGGCGGAACTGCGGGCGATGGTCGAGGTCGCGGCTCTGGCCGAGCGAGTGGTCGCCGCCCACTGTCACGGCAAGCCCGGCATCATGGCCGCGATCGAGGCGGGCGTGCGGACCATCGAGCACGGCAGCTACCTGGACAAAGAGGCATGCGACGCGATGGCGGAGACCGGCACGATCCTGGTGCCGACCCGCAGCATCATCGAGGACATCCTGCGTCATCTGGACGACGTGCCGCCGTACGCGGCCGCCAAGCTCACCGAGCTTGCCGAAACCCACGCCGATGCGGTGCGGACCGCGATCGAGTGCGGTGTCACGATCGCTGCGGGGACCGACATCGGGCTGACGGGGATGGACCTGCCGAACTCGTGGGGGCACAACGGGGCCGAGCTCTCGCACCTGGTGCGGCTCGGGATGTCACCGCTGCAGGCGATAGCCGCCGCCACCGCGATCGCGCCGCTCACGCTCGGCCCGCAGGCACCACGGGCCGGCCGGCTTGCGCCCGGCTACGACGCGGACATCCTGGCCCTGGACGCCGACCCGGTAGCGGATATTGCCGTGCTCGCCGCGCCCGCTCACGTGACCGGCGTGTGGGCGCGCGGGCGCCAGGTCAAGGGCGCGGCGTAACGCGCGACTGATCGCTGATCGATCTCCACCTGGGAAGCCTCGGTAACCACTGCCGTACATGCGCTGCGGCGGCCGGGGCCTAAGGGGGTCCAGATGATCGGTCGGTGGATAGCCCGGCCGCTAGCCGGCAAGGCGGGCGCGACGGCGCTGATCGTCTCGGTGCCGGCGGCGATGATGGTGCTGGCGGGGGGCCCGGCCGGACCCGCGTCGGCTGCGGTGCATCACCGGCCGGCCGTGCATCACCGGCTGGCCGGTCGTCGCCGCGGCGACACCACGGTGACCCTGCAGACGCTTGTCGCGCGGATCCGGGTGCACAGCGAGCCTGCGATCGGGGCGAAGGTGACGGGGACGATCAGGCGGCCGGGCACGCGAGTGACCATCTCCTGCTATTCCCGCGGCGCCCGGGTCGCGGGAAACCCGGTCTGGTATCACCTGTCCAGGCCGGTCAAGGGCTTTGTCACGTCCTACTACATGGACAGTCACTACGACCCGGTGGCGGGCGTTGCCAGGTGCGCAGCCGTGAAGCACCGGGATCCGAAGCCCGCGACGCCCGCGTTCCGGCGCATGTACCGGACCCTCGTCAAGGGCGTCCATATCAGGTACTGGCCCACCACCACGGCAACCCGGCTGACCACGCTCGGCCGGGTCGGCAGCACGGTCACCGTGGACTGCTACGCCATCGGCCAGAAGATCAGCGGGGACGTGATCTGGTACCACGTGACGCACCCGCTCGCCGGGTTCGTCGCCGGCCTCAACCTCAACACCGGGCAGGACCCGGCCTACGGGATACCGGCTTGCTGGTAGCCGCCACCCGGCCCGGCGAGCAACGGCCGGGCCGGGCCGGAGCGGGCGGGTCGGGCCGCATTGGCCGGCGGAAGCGTCGGCGGCGCCGACAGCAAATCAGCTGCAGCCGCTGGTCGAGCCGCAGCCCTCGCAGACGTAGCAGCTGCCCGCCGGGCGCATCTTCGTGCCGCAGGTCAGGCAGAGCGGCGCATCCGCCACCCGGCCAAGCTGGGACTCGATCAGCTCGGTCGAGCTGTGCGGTCCCGCTGGCGGATCCTGCGGCGTGCTCGTCGGCTTCGCAGTGCCCGCAGCCGGCTCGCGGACCTGAACCTTGTCCACCTGCGCCGACTGCGCCAGCTCCTCGGGATCGATCTCGTCGGCCGCCGAGGCCGGATCCTCCCCGTTGAGCTGCGCCGTCCGCTCGGCGGTGTTCAGGATGCCGAGCTCGGAGCGAGCGTCGTAGGCCAGGTGATCGAGGGCCAGCCGCCGGAAGATATAGTCCATCACCGAGCTGGCCATCCGGATGTCCGGGTCATCGGTCATGCCCGCCGGCTCGAACCGCATGTTGGTGAACTTGGCCACGTAGGACTCCAGCGGGATGCCGTACTGAAGCCCGACCGAGATCGCCATCGAGAAGGCGTCCATGACGCCGGCCAGGGTCGAGCCCTGCTTGCCGAGCTTGAGGAAGACCTCGCCGACGCCGTCGTCGGGGTAGCTGGAGGCGGTCATGTAACCTTCGGCTCCCGCGACGTCGAACCGGGTGACGGTCGCGGCCCGCTGCCGGGGCAGCCTGCGCCGCACCGGGCGGACCTCGTGCGGGGTCGCCGCGGCGGGCTCGGCCGTCTCGGCTGCCGACTTCTTCGACACCGACAGCGGCTGTCCGACCTTGCAGTTGTCGCGGTAGATCGCTAGCGCCTTCAGGCCGAGCTTCCAGCCCTCAAGGTAGATCTTCTCGATGTCGGCGATCGTGGCGGATTCGGGCAGGTTCACCGTCTTTGAGATAGCCCCGCTGAGCGCCGGCTGCACGGCGGCCATCATCCGCACGTGCCCCATCGGGCTGATCGCCCGCTCGCCCATCGCGCAGTCGAAAACCTCGTAATGCTCGGGCCGCAGGCCCGGAGCGTCCACGACATGACCGTGCTCAGCGATGAACTCGATGATCGCCTCGGCCTGCTCGTCCTGGTACCCGAGGTTCTTCAGCGCCCGCGGGACCGTCTGGTTGACGATCTGCATGGACCCGCCGCCGACCAGCTTCTTGAACTTGACCAGCGCCAGGTCCGGCTCGACGCCCGTGGTATCGCAGTCCATCATGAGGCCTATAGTCCCAGTTGGCGCGAGTAGCGAAGCTTGTGCGTTTCTATACCCATTCGCTTCGCCGATCGTCTTGCACTGGCGCCAGGCCTTGTTCGCGGCCGCGAGAATGGGCTCGTCGATCCCGCCCAGCGGCTTGATCGACGCGCTCGCCGACAGGTGCTTGTCGATCACGCGGTTGTGCGCGCCGGCGTTGCGCGCGTACCCGTCGTACGGTCCGACGACAGCGGCCAGCTCCGCGGAGCGCTTGTAGGCCATGCCGGTCATCAGCGACGTGATTGCCGCCGCGATCGCACGGCCGCCGTCGGAGTCGTAGGCGTGCCCGGTCGCCATCAGCAGCGCGCCGAGGTTCGCGTACCCGATGCCGAGCTGACGGTAGGCCCGGGTCGTCTCGGTGATCTTCTTCGTCGGGAAGTCGGCGAAGCAGATCGAGATGTCCATTGCCGTGATGATCAGCTCGGTCAGCTGGCTGAACCGCTCGACGTCGAACGTGTCGTCGTCGCGCAGGAACTTCAGCAGGTTGATACTGGCCAGGTTGCATGAGGAGTTGTCGAGGTGGACGTACTCCGAGCAGTTCGCGACGACGACGCCGCCGACCACATACGAGTGGTTGCGCGGCTCGGTCAGGTTGTACGTCGTCTCGAATCCGCGCGACTGCCTGGACACGAGCCGCACTGTCTCGTCGGTCTTGTACGACTTGGCGGATGCGATGGTATTGACGAGTTTGCGGTCCTTGGACGATAGGCCAAACCCGATCCGGGCACCGAATTCTCTGAGTGACCTGCCGGCGATCCTCAGGTCAAAGCTCGGACCATCCGACGAGTAGGTCGCCTTGGTGCCGTTCTTGCGCTCGTAGCTGAACATGTCCTTCTTCGCCGGACTCTGGTAGATCCGGCTGGCAAGGCCGAGCGAGCCAAGCAGTTCCTGAACGCCGAGGAGCAGTTCTTCCGAGCGGCTGCCCAGGCCCACGTAGCGAGTGCCGTTCTGCAGATTGACAATGCAGCCATCGGCATCAAACAGTCCGCGGAGGAAGCCGAGGAGTGCTTCCTCGGGTGCCTCGAAGATTGCCTGTGGCACTGTCTTGGCCGGTGCCCGTCCAGAGGACACGCCGAGTGCCCGGACGAAGGCAACAAACGCGTCTCGGGTGACGCGCAGCTGCAGAGTGCCATTCGCCTGAACGCTCGGCTTGGCGGAGAACCCGGTGACGCGCTCCAGAAGTTCGGCATGCCGGGTCATCGCGTCGGCGCGATCGCCTTCGGTGCCATATATCGTCACCGCGTTCTGGTCAGTGACACAGCCGTCACCAACGAGCCAGCCAAGGTAGTGACCCAGTTCCTCATCCCACTTCTCGGGCAGGTTGGTGACCGACCGTGCCTTGACGGCCCGGCCGGCATCGAGCGCAGACTGCGGGATCTTGACATCCGCCGAGCTGCGGGCTGCGTACTGCAGCGAGCGAACGACGCGGTCATGGGCCTCAAGTTCCTCCGCGTGTACCCAGCCTTTGTTGGCTGTCCAGATGCGGTGGCCAGGCGTGCAGCGCAGGCGCGAGCCGTCAGAGAACCGGAGTTCCAGGATCTCGTTCACCCCGGTCACCATGTAGCGAACGGGCCTGGTCGCGACCACGCGCTCGGATGGCGCCATCGCCGAAGTCACTTCATTGGTGTAGATGGCAAACTGCTCTCCGTTGGCAGCGCGGGCTACCAAATCCCCGATCCGGATCAATCCCTGGTCGGTGACGACGCGCTGATCGGCAGGGAAGCACGGATTAGATGCCGTTATACGGCCCGATTCCGGACATGTGTGCCAGTCGTTGATCGTGCCGTCGTACTGGATGCCGGGGTCCGCGCACTCCCAGGCGGCCTTGGCCATCTTGCCGAACAGCTCCCTGGCGTCGACCTGGGCGAGTGGCTCGCCGGTGGTGCGGGCGTTCAGGTCGAACTTGCCGCCGGACTCGACCGCGCGCATGAATTCGTCGGACACGCGGACGGAGTTGTTGGCGTTCTGGTACTGGACGCTCGCGATATCTTTGCCGCCGAGATCCATGTCGAACCCGCCGTCGCGCAGGACCCTGATCTTCTCCTCCTCGCGCGCCTTGGTCTCGATGAACTCCTCCACGTCGGGGTGATCGACGTCGAGGACGACCATCTTCGCCGCGCGCCGGGTCGCGCCGCCCGACTTGATCGTTCCCGCCGAAGCGTCCGCGCCGCGCATGAACGACACCGGGCCGCTCGCCGTCCCGCCGGAGGTCAGCAGCTCCTTGCTTGAGCGGATCCTGGACAGGTTGACGCCAGCGCCGGATCCGCCCTTGAAGATCAGCCCTTCCTCGCGGTACCACTCCAGGATCGAGTCCATGGTGTCGTCGACGGCGAGAATAAAGCAGTTGTGCACCCGCACGTTGCCGGACAGGTACTCGCCGCTCTCGGTCTGGATGTCGTAGACCTCCATCGGACCGAGGTTCTCCACCTTGCTGATGTCCAGCAGCACCCGGTCCGAGCCGCCAACCTCTGGGTGCACGTACAGCAGGTGATCACCCGGCCGCAGGAACCCGGCCACGGTGAACTCGCCGTCCTCCAGGTCGGTCGCCCGCCAGACGAGGTGGTCGGGCGTCGCCTCGAGCATGTGACCCGCCGTCGTGTGCACGCGCAGCACTTCCTTGACGCCGTTGGCCTTTGTCGCGACGATCCGCGTCGTGCCGCGGGCGTCGCAGACCTTCGCGCCGACCGCGTTCTCGGCGACCAGCCGCCCGATCTCGACCGGGCCGGACGGCGTGCTCACCAGCGCGCCGTATGGCTGGCAGGCCGATACCTGCTGCGGTGATGTCGTGCCGACGTTGAACCACACCGGTGAGTTGAAGCTGAAGACCTGATGCACCAGTGCGTGCTTGAGCTCGTGCTCGAAGATCTTCGCGTCCTGCTTGGTCGCGAAGTAGCCGTGCTCGCGGCCAGCGGCGGTATAGCCGTCGACCACTCTGTCGACGAGCTGCTTGAGGCTCCATTCGCGCTGTGGCGTGCCGACGGCACCGCGGAAGTACTTGGTCGTGACGATGTTCGCCGCATTGACCGACCAGAAGTCGGGGAACTCCACCCCGAACTGCTCGAAGTTGACCGAGCCGTCGCGCCAGTTCGTCATCACGACGTCGCGGCGCTCCCAGGTGACCTCGTCGTAAGGATGGACGCCTTCGCGGGTGTAGATACGGCGCAGGGTGAGCCCCTTGGGCTGCACGCTGCCGGAGCGTGCGCTCGTGCCGCCCTGCGACGCTGTCCCGCTTGCCGTCTCGGTCATCTCTCCCCCTCCGCGGATCCGGTCGGACCCATAGCGGGCCTGAGCAGGCCCTCCCAAGTGAAATCTGACGTTGGCTCCGGCTAGCTCGCCGGAGCGTGCTGCCCGTGCTCGGCATCGGCGCGGCTCGTGCTGGCTACGGTTGAGCCGACCACAGTTGAGCCGACCACGGGCGGGCCACCCCGAGCCGGTCCTGGCCCTCGCTCCGGCTCTAGCCCGGTCCCGCCGGCCAGGAACTGCTCGTCCTCCGGGCGCCACGTAGCAAGGCGCTCGGCGCGTAGTGCTGCGATCTCATCCTCGAAGTCGACTAGCGACTCGAATCCCCGGTACACCGAGGCAAATCTCAGGTACGCAACCTCATCGAGGTCCCGTAGCGGGCCCAGAATCGCAAGGCCGACCTCGTGCGAGGGGATCTCGCCACAGCCGCGGCTGCGGATCGCGTCCTCGACCCGCTGCGCCAGGAGGGCGAGCTGGTCCTCCGTGACCGGCCGCCCCTGGCAGGCCCGCCGTACGCCGCGGATGATCTTTTCGCGATTGAACGGCTCGGTGACGCCGCTGCGCTTCGCGACGGTCAGGATTACGGTCTCCTGGGTGGTGAACCGCCGCCCGCAGCCCGGACAGGCTCTGCGCCGCCTGATCGCGACGCCGTCATCCCCGGTTCGGCTGTCAATGACCCGGCTGTCGGGATTACGGCAGTATGGGCAATACATCCCGATCACCTCCGCGATTCCGGATCGTAAGTCCCGCAAAGCACAAGGTATAGGAAAACTACAGCGGTGTAACTACTAGATATTGTGGTCTCCCTGTGCCCGGAGCGCAACTCATCGGTGCCTACTCCCGAAGACGCTGGTAGATGATGCAGCGGGCAGGCCGGAAGGCCGGCGAATTCGCCGATGGTGCCGGCGTGTCGCGCCCACGTGTCGCACCAGCGCCGCGGCCAGGATGACCGAGACGCCGCGAGTGCCGGAAATATGCGGGTCTACTTGGGGATCCACAGGAGCTGGCCGGCCTGGAGGTTGAAACTGGTCAGCGAGTTGGCCGTCATGATCTCCGGAATGACCTGACGGGGATCGGCCGACGGATCCGCCTGCGCTGCGATCGACCACAGTGTCTGGCCAGGCTGCACGACGATCTGCCGCATGTCCTGATAGCCGGCCGCGGGGCGCCCGTGGTTCGCCGCCTGGGCGCCCGACAGCGACATGCTGCCGATCGTAAGCGCGAGGGTGGCCAGCACGACGCCGGCGAAGGCGACCACGATCCGCCCGCGCCTGGTCAGCCGGAGCGGCGCGGGCCTGGCCGGGGCCGGGGCGGCTGGGGCCGGGCGCGCAGGTGGCCGCATCCCCGCGACGGGACGCGGATCGGCCGCCAGCCGTGCCCCGCCAGCAACCCGTGCCCCGCCAGTACGCCGGGGCCCGCTCGCCGATCGCTGCCCGTCAGCAACCCCGGGCCCGCTAGCCGATCGCTGCCCGTCGGCAACCCCGGGCCCGCTCGCCGATCGCTGCCCGTCAGCAACCCGCGTCCCGCCGGCGGACCGTGCCGCTGACCTGCGATCGAGCGTCTGGCCTGGTGCCGCCACCAGCAGCAGTCGCGTTCGCGGTCGAACGGTGAGCGCCGCGACAGAATCCCCCGCAGTCGTGTCCGCCGCGGATGGCACTACCTGCTCAAACTCTTCCGCCTCGATAGCGCTGAGTGCGCTCATCGCAGCCTCCCTGGGGCGAATGACTGTTCGATAGTATCTCTGTTCTATCGTCCGCGCGTTCGATCGAACGAAGATACGGTACAGTCATATCGCACGGGTACGACACTTTGAAAAAGTGTCGAACAGATGTTTGAGATCCGACAGCGCAGCCATTAGCGTCAGCATCGATGACACCGACTAGCGGAGGCCAGAAATGAGCGATGCGACCGGCGATGGAGGGGCGCAAGAGGCCTCGGCCATTGGCGTGGACGTGACCGAAACAGATTTCGACATACCCGAGAGGCCGCGCGGCAAGCCCGGCCGTCGGCCCAAGGGCAGCGTCCCCCATGTCGTGGCCGAACTGCCCGACAAGCCGGATCCCGACCACGTGCTGACGTGGCGGCAGCGCAAGGTGCTGCAGGTGATCCGCGAGTCCGTGCAGCGCCGCGGTTACCCGCCGTCCATGCGCGAGATCGGCGAGGCAGTCGGGCTGACCAGCACGTCCAGCGTCTCCTACCAGTTGTCGACGCTGCAGGCCAAGGGTTACCTCCGCCGGGACGCCGGCCGCCCGCGCACGGTCGAGGTGCGGCTGCCCGGGCACCCGGCGGTCCGGCCCGAGCCCGATCCTGACGACGACTCCCCGATGGACATTGCCTCACAGGAGGCGGCCTACGTGCCGCTCGTGGGGAGGATTGCCGCCGGCGGTCCGATCCTCGCCGAGGAGGCGATCGAGGACATCTTCCCGCTACCCAGGCAGATCGTCGGCGAGGGGACGCTGTTCCTGCTCAAGGTCGTCGGCGACTCGATGGTCAACGCCGCGATCGCCGACGGTGACTGGGTGGTTGTCAGGCAGC
Organism: Streptosporangiaceae bacterium; assembly: GCA_030038495.1. GTDB lineage: Bacteria > Actinomycetota > Actinomycetes > Streptosporangiales > Streptosporangiaceae > JAJYUU01. Next base: position 3,172 of record JASHOV010000375.1, on the reverse strand, counting down.
AGCCGGTTGCGGAGAACGGCGATATCGTCGCGGCCATGCTGGACGACGAGGCGACGGTCAAGACGTTCAAGCGGTCGGCCGACCATATCTGGCTGATGCCGCACAATCCTGCTTACACCCCGATTCCCGGAGATGAGGCCGAGATTCTCGGCAAGGTCGTGGCCGTCCTGCGCCGCGTCTGAGAAGGGAACGGCGGCGCTGCGGCCTGGCTCTCGGGTATGTCGCGGCGCCGCGCCAGTGCCCGTGCGGGCCGGCACTTCCTGCTTCGCACCCTGACTCGCTGGCTGGCTGACCCGGCGGGATACCCGAGCGCACGCACTCCGTTTCCGCGGTCGGCCGCCATCTGCTGAGTCAGAGGCGCGCCGATCTCATGCGGCTCGAATTCGGGATGGGGCTCAGCCATGCACGACGTCTTTGACAATTTCCCCACGCTCCGGCGCTGCGCGGCGGATGTCATCACCGCGGACGAGCTGCGCGGCAGGCTCGCCACCGGGCGCCAGCTGCGGATCAAGTACGGAGTCGACGCTACGGCCCCGTTCCCTGCATATCGGGCGCGCCGTCAACCTGCGGGCGATGCGCGAACTGCAGGAGGCCGGCCACAAGGTCGTGCTGCTGATCGGCGATTACACCACGCGCATCGGCGATCCGGCGGCTGGTCGGGGCGGGCAAGCGACGCTGCTTCCGGATCATGTACGGCGGCTAGCACCCCGAGCCCGGTCCGGTCAGGTAGATCGGCGACCAGGGTCCGGAGCCGTGGCTGCCGGGCGTGTCGGAGAGCCGCACCAGGCCGTGGGATCCGTCCTGGAGCTTGTTGTCGCCGACCAGGTTGAGCTGGCAGACCTGCGCCGTGCCGGGGCTATACAGGCTGACCTGAAGCGCCTTGATGTCCCAGTTATCGGCGGTCTCCGTCCAGCTGCCATCGCCCTGGACGAGCCGGATCCGGACCCCGACGATGCCGCGGGCCTCGGTCAGCGGCCCGATGTTGGGCGGGACGGCGAAGTCAAGCTGATGCACCGACCAGTTCTCCCACCCCGGGTCGTTGTGCGGCTTCAGCGTCAGCGTGAACATCTCCAGCTCATCGGCGTACACGTACGCCAGCGCGCTGCTGTCGTCGCGCAGGTCGTCGTCGCCAGTGGTGATGATGAAGCGGATGTTGGTGAGCGGGGTCGTAGAGGAGAGCGGAGCCGCCGACCCGAGCTGCAGGATCAGCTGCGGCTTGGGCGAGCCGAGGCCGGTCACCAGGTCGTAGCCGGCGACCGCGCGGAAGGACCCGCCGCTGCCGGTGTTGGCCGTGCCGTCGGCGATGTCGTTGAAGCACTGACTGTAGAGGTCGGCGCCGCCCGGCTGGCCGGCCGTCAGGCCGATCTCGTACAGCACCGGGTTGAGAAAGCCGAGCAGCCCGTTCCCTTGCTGCTTGCTGTACTGATTGGCCAGCGCGATGAACCCGGCGAAAATCGGCGTCGCGCAACTGGTGCCGCCGATGAATCCCCACCGGCCGTGGTAGTACGCAATGCCCGTCGAGGCCATGGCCACGTCGGGATAGTTGCGGTATTCGGTGGATCCGCCGTTAGCAGCCGCCGTCGCTTCCATGATGGGGATCTGGTACGGAGGAATATTCGCGATGAGCTGGTCAGTATCCGGATAGATCTGAAGCAGCAGGCCGCCGCCACTTTTCGTCCACGCGCCTTCGCGGTCGTAGTACGGCGTCGGGTAGCTGGCCGGGGCAACCCCAGCCGGGATGGACGCGCAGTACAGGACCGTGCCGCCCACGAGCGTCTGGTTGTTCATCAGCAGGTTGCTGGAGGCCTCGGCGGTGCAGCCATCATCGCCCGATGCGGTCACGAACGAGCAGCCCTTCGCGGCCAGGTGGTCGAGCGCCGACTGCGCGTTGGAGGTGCCGACGAAGCCCAGGCTGCAGGACGCGACGGTCAGCGACGGCGTGAAGTTCGCCATGTCGTGCAGGCACTTGTCCAGGGTGCTGGACCAGCCCGCGCCCGCCTTGAAGAACCGGATCGCGGCACCCGGCGCCATCGCGTAGACCAGCTGGACGTCCAGGTCGGCCTCGTCCGCGGATGACCCAGTCGGGTCGGGCGTGAACCAGGTGTCGCTGTCGGCTTCGACGATCTCGATTGAGATCGTCGGGGGCTGCGGCACGGCCGGCGTGCCCTGATTGAACCGAACTGACGCCTCGTAGTTGTCCACGTCGGCGTCGACATACTCGGCCCAGTCCGGGATACCGATAATCTGCCCGGTCCCGTCCAGCTGGTGGAACACCGAGTCCGGGGTGCCCAGGTAGGCCCGGCGCAGGTCGGGCCCGGTATAGCTGCCGTCGAGTCCGGACCCGTCGGCATCGAGCGCGCGCATCGGCTCGTGCGAGCCGATGCCAGAGACATCCAGGAGGGGAGGCCGCACGTTTAGCGACAGCGCCCGGTCCGCCGCCGGATACGTGCTGCCGTCTGGCCGCTGCCGGAGCATGAGGTTAACGAAAAGCGCGCGCTGAATCTGATCGGCCGTGCCGCCGACCGCGAGCAGCAGGTTGCTCTCGACGGTGCCGAGGGTGACCAGCCCGGCCTGGTCGGCCCAGGCCTGCAGTTCCGCGTAGTTCTCGGCCGGTGCCCCGTAGGTGGCACAGAACTGCTCCTGAGTGAGGAACTGCCGGTACTGCGGGCTGCTCGGATTCGACACCTGGCGCAGGAACTCCTGGAGTTCGTCCCCGTTGCTGGCGGGCAGTCCGAGGCAGACGCCCAGATGCCGGTCCGACGGCACCGGCCCGGCGACCGGCTCCGTGCCTGACCCGGCGGGCACGCCATAGCCGGGCGGCATCGCCTGCCAGCCGTGCGCATCCGCGGGGGCGTCGGGCAGTCCGTCCTCATGCCGGACGCGGACATGACCGCCGAGGTCGATCCGGAACCCGGCCATCGCTCCCGTGACGGCGGCGCGCTCGCCGATCTTGACGGTGGCGTGCGGCGCGATGATCACCGCGCGCAGATCCGTCCGCTCGGCGAGACGCACGGCCGCGGCGCCTTCGCGATCGGTGCCGGCCACCGAGATGACGAGTCCGCCGGCGGTGACATCCTCGGATCCCGGGCGCAGGCGCGCGCCGGCCCCCGCGGTCAGGCCGTGCAGCACGGCGACGCGCACCGGCCCGGCGGCGGCCAGGCTGGCGTCCGCG
>JASHOV010000374.1 GCA_030038495.1 Streptosporangiaceae bacterium | reverse complement strand
CCAGCCAGATCGGCTCCGCCGGGCAGTGCAGTTGGTGCTCCTCGACCGCGCGCGAGCAGGCCTCACCCACGGCCAGCCTGACCACGTCCAGCAGCGATTCGTCCACGCCGCTGCGCCGGGCCACGGCCGTCGCCACCAGCCGGGCCGTCCGCACATGGGCGGGCAGCGGGGTGAAACTCAGCTCGACTGTTGCCATGCCTGGACCGCGCCGCTCCCTACTTCTCTGACCGCCTGGCCGCGATGGCATCGTCGACGGTGTCGTGGATGCCGAACACCTTGGTGAGGCCGGTGATCCTGAAAATCTTCAGGATGCGCTCCTGCGTGCACACCAGGTCAAGGGATCCGTCATGAGCGCGGACCCGCTTGAGCCCGCCCACTAGGACGCCGAGCCCGGTCGAGTCGAGGAACTCGACCTTCTCCATGTTCACCACGAGCTGGTAAAAGCGGCTGTTCACCAGTTCGATCAGGAGTTCACGCAGGCGCGGCGCGGTGTAGACGTCGATCTCGCCCTCCACGTCGACGATCTCGATCCCATCCTTGCTGTGGTGGTCAAGCTTCAGATCCACAAATCCTCCAGCGCCATGACGGCTCGTATTCCGGATCGGCCCGTGCGCGCGTACGCGCCGGGCGGTCCTGTCGCGCATTCGACCACGCCCAGAGTCATGTCTATACCAGATTTGCCGGCCAGGCACCCCGCCTCGTGATGACACACTGGAACCTGATGACTTCGGTACGGCCTCTTGTCCCTGGTGACCCGCAATCGCCCCCTGTCTCCGCTATCCTCGCGGCCGGAGCGCAATCGGGCCGCCTCACCTTCCGCACCAGGCTGCCGGGCCGGGCCGGCCGGCACGGGCACTGGCCCGACTGGGTGCCGGCCGAACTGGTGGCTGCGCTCGCACAAGCCGCCGTTCCGGCTCCATGGGAGCACCAGGCCGAGGCCGCGCAGCTCGCGCGATCCGGTCGAAACGTGATCATCTCCACTGGTACGGCGTCGGGCAAGTCGCTGGGTTACCTGCTGCCCGCGCTGACCTCGGTCCTGGCCGGCGGCACTGTGCTCTATATCGCGCCGACTCGCGCGCTGGCGGCCGATCAGCTTCGGCTGGTGCAGTCACTGGGGCTGCGCGGCGTCCGGGCGGCTGTGGTCGACGGAGACACGCCCTGGGCGGACCGCGCCTGGGCCCGGTCGCGCGCCAGCTATCTGCTGACCACACCGGACATGCTCCATCATTCGCTGCTGCCACAACATGCCCGGTGGAACGGCTTCTTCCGGCGGCTGGACTACGTCATTGTCGACGAGTGCCACACCTACCGGGGTGTCTTCGGCTCGCACGTCGCGCACGTGCTGCGCCGGCTGCGCCGGGTCGCCAGGCATCACAGCGCCGCGGACCCGGTGTTCCTGCTGGCCTCCGCGACCGTCAGCGAGCCTGCGCGGACCGCGGAGCTGCTGACCGGGCGGCCGGCCGTGGCGGTAACCGCGGACGCGGCTCCGCGCGGGCCGCTGACCTTCGCGATGTGGGAGCCGCCTCTTACCGCGGCTCGCGGTGAGGCCGGGGCGCCGGTCCGCAGGACGGCGACGGCCGAGGCGGCGCAACTGCTCGCGGACCTCATGATCGAGCGCGTGCCGGCGCTGGCCTTTGTCCGGTCCAGGCGCGGAGCTGAGTCGGTCGCGCTGTCGGCCAGGCGGCACCTGGCCGAGGCCGGCGCGGCCGACCTGACCGACCAGGTCGCGGCCTACCGGTCCGGTTACCTACCAGCGGAACGGCGGGCGCTGGAAGAGGCGCTGCGTAACGGCACGATCACCGGTCTGGCTGCCACTACCGCGCTCGAGCTCGGCGTCAACGTCACCGGCCTGGACGCGGTCCTGATGGCCGGCTGGCCCGGTACCAGGGCCGCGCTCTGGCAGCAGGCCGGCCGCGCGGGCCGGGACGGGCGCGAGGCCGTGGCCGTGCTGATCGCCAGGGATGACCCGCTCGACACCTACCTGGTCCACCACCCGCAGGCGCTGCTGGGCGCGCCGGTCGAGGCGACCGTGCTGGATCCGGACAACGCCTACGTCCTTCGCCCGCACCTGTGCGCCGCCGCCGCCGAGCTGCCGCTCAGCGAGCCCGACCTGGCCAGCTTCACCGAGACCGCGGGCCCGCTCGCGGCGACCCTCGCGGCCGACGGCCTGCTGCGGCCCCGTGGCGGACGGTGGTACTGCACCCGGCGGGGATCGGCGGTCCGCACCGGGCTGCGCGGCACCGGCGGCTGGCCCGTGCGCATCGTCGAGGAATCGACCGGGCGGCTCGTCGGCACGGTCGACGAGCCATCGGCCCATTTCCTGGTGCACGAGGGCGCGGTCTACCCGCACCAGGGAGAGATGTATCTGGTCAGCCGCCTCGATCTGGAGGAGCGGGTAGCGCTGGTCCAGCAGTCCGAGCCGGGCTACGCCACGGTGGCCAGGGAGATCACGAACATCGAGGTCGCCGCCGAGCTGACCCGCTCGGACTGGGGCGGGGCCGCGATCTGCTTCGGCGACGTGCAGGTCTCCCGGCAGGTCGTCTCGTACGCCCGGCGCAGCCTGGACACCGGCATGATCACCGGCGAGGTCGCTCTCGACCTGCCCGAGCGCTGCCTGCCGACCAAGGCCGTCTGGTGGACGATCTCGCCCGGCCAGCGGTCCGCGCTGGTAGCGCGCGGCTTGGACCTGCCCGGTGCCGCGCACGCGGCCGAACACGCGTCGATCGGCATGCTTCCGCTGCTGGCGGCCTGCGACCGCTGGGACGTGGGCGGTGTCTCGGCCGACCTGCATCCGCGTACCGGCCAGCTCACTGTCTTCGTGTACGACGGGCACGCGGGCGGGGCCGGCTTCGCCGAGCGCGGGTATGCCACGGCCGGCCGCTGGCTGAGCGCGACCGCGGAAGCCATCGCGAGCTGCGACTGCGCGGCGGGCTGCCCGTCCTGCATTCAGTCACCCAAATGCGGGAACGGCAACGAGCCGCTCTCTAAGGACGGCGCGATCGCGTTGCTGGGGATGCTGCTGTCGGAGCAGCCCGGCTGACCAGGCAAATCGCGGCCGTCAGGACAACCGGGCTGAGCCGAAAGTGTCCGGACATGGGGCGACCCCCGTCGGGGGGGAGAACGGGGGTCGCCATACGGTCCGGCTCCGGGGGGGCAGAGCCGGTTCCGTTACCCAAGAAAGCCTAGTTCTAATCCCCGCAAGTTACCAGTTGGTCATGGCAGCCCGCAAAGGGATCTAGGTGCATCCCCTATGCTGCCGGACCGTGGGCACTTCCGTCGAGGGCAGCGGCAGAACTACTGCTGCTTTCTTTGACCTGGACAAGACGATCATCTCGCGGTCCAGCACGCTTGCCTTCGCCCCAGCGTTCTACCGGCTCGGGCTCATCAGCCGCGGCCAGGTATTGCGCGGAGCATTCGCGCAGCTCACGTTCCGTCTCGCGGGAGCCAGCCATTACCGTATGGAGCGAGTACGCGACCAGGTCAGCTGCCTGTGCCGGGGCTGGGATGCCAGCCAGATCGCACAGATCGTGACCGATGGCCTCGCCGACGTTATCGGGCCACATGTGTACACCGAGGCTCGCCAGCTGCTAGAGGGCCACCTTCGGGACGGGCATGACGTGCTGATCGCGAGCACGTCCGGTCACGAGATCGTCGCGCCGATCGGTGCAATGCTCGGCGCCAGCGCGGTGATCGCCACCCGGCTGGAGATAGCCGAGGGCCGGTACACCGGCGCGGTCGCCTTCTATGCATATGGCCAGGACAAGGCCGACGGGGTAAAGGAGTTCGCCGCCAAGCGGGGCTACCGGCTGGCGGACTGCTTCGCTTACAGCGACTCGATCACTGACTTGCCGTTGCTGGAACTGGTCGGCCATCCGCGGGTGGTGAACCCCGACCGCGCACTGCGCAAGATCGCCCGTGCCCGCAGCTGGCCGGTCCTGGCCTTCAGCCACACCGGCGGTCCGGCGCTACAGCCAGCCACCGCACGACCGGAGGCCCCTGGCCTACCTGAGGCCAGCGTACTGCCGGAGGTCACCGCGCAGCCGCAGGTCACGGCGCTTCCGGCCGGCCCGCCCGAGCCTGGCCCGGCCGCCAGCACGGCGGTGCGGCCTGACCCGGCAACATCAGGAATGTAACGCGGCGTATCGATCGAGATCACGAATTGAACACGCCCAGGGCTTTCCATGGTGCCGGATTCCCAGTAGAAAGGAGTCAAGGACCACTGGTCCGGACACGGCAGCCGGGTACCCACGCGCGACCAGCCGCGGGAGGCGTGCCGTGGCAGGCGAATTCGGCCATACCGTGCGCCGAAGACGGAAGCGGCGCAGGCAGAGTACGCCTACCACGGCAGTGAAGTTGCACGCTTGGTAACCCGACCTGACGTGAAAAGTGCGGCGGCGCCCCACTATGGGGCGCCGTTTGCTGTGGCGTTAAGCCCGGCACCAGCGAGCATGAGCTACGCCAGCGCTCATGATCTGCCGACGTTTGCGTCGTTGGTGCTGCTAGCGCGTCACTATCCGCGCACACGTTCGACACAGCGGGACCCATCCGCTTCTAGCAGCCCACGCGCGCCACGACCCCCGCTACATCTTGGTGCTTGGCGGGCCTGGGCGGCCTGACTCGGGTACCGCCGCGCCGCCCCGCGACACGCGGGACACCAATTAACGGATGCCGGCTCCGGCGGCCTTTGGGTATAAGCAAGACTTTGACTTGACACATGACACAGGGAGGCTCTCATGGCCGAGCCCGCGGTCAGGCGCATGCCAGCTACCGGGACCGATCAGTCCATCGGCGATCTCGTCTCCGTAGCCGCGCGGGACATCTCTCAGCTGGTGCGTTACGAACTCGACCTGGCCAAGATCGAGCTGAAGGACGACGTTAAGCGGGTGGCGATCGGCGGTGCGCTGCTGGCCGTCGGCGGCTTCGTGGCGTGCCTGGTGCTTATGGTGCTGTGCTTCGCCTTCGCCTACGGGCTTAACGCACTGGGCATCTGGCTCTGGGCCTCGTTCCTGATAGTCGCGGGCACCTGCGTGCTGCTCACTCTCCTGGCCATGCTGATCGGCATCAGGCTGGTGCGCAAGATGACCGGCATGACGAAGACTCGGAACAGCGTGGCCGAGGGTATCTCGCTGCTGCACAGGAAAAAGGGTGCCCCGTCGTCCAGGGCGCAGGCGCGAGCCGACTAGCCATGCCCGCCACCGGGAACGCGTCCATCTACATCGGCGGACCATGGCAGCACCGGTCCGTCAGCGCCAACGGCACCCGGTTTCACGTCGCCGAGAGCGGCGACGGGCCGCTCGTGCTGCTGCTGCACGGGTTCCCTGAGTTCTGGTGGACCTGGCGCGAGCAGCTCACCGCGCTCAGCGCCGCAGGCTATCGCGCTGTCGCGCCTGACCTGCGCGGCTACGGCGGCAGCGACAAGCCGCCGCGTGGTTACGACCTGGTCACCGCTGCCTCGGACGCGGCCGGGCTGGTCCGGTCGCTCGGCGAGGCGAACGCGGTGGTCGTGGGGCACGACTGGGGCGGGCTGATCGCATGGACGATGGCGGCGTATTACCCCAAGGTGGTGCGCCGCCTGGCCATCGTGTCGATGCCGCATCCCCTGCGGCTGCGGTCCGCCGTCCTCACTGACCCGCTCGGCCAGGGCCGCAGCATCGGCTACGCCTTCGGGTTCCAGCTGCCGATGCTGCCCGAGCGCAGGCTGCTGCGGGACGGGGCGCAGCGGGTCGGCCGGATGCTGCGGGCCTGGTCCGGCCCCGGCTGGCCGGACCCGGAGACGGCAAAGCGTTATCAGGACGCCATGTGCGTGCCCTCGGTCGCGCATTCATCGCTTGAGTATCACCGCTGGTACATGCGGTCCCGGTTCCGCCCAGACGGGCTGCAGTACACCCGGGCAATGCGGAGGCCGATCCAGGCGCCCACCCTGCACCTGCACGGCGCGCTCGATCCCTGCTTCCTGCCCTCGTCGGCCCGTGGCTCGGGTGTGCATGTGGAGGCGCCGTACCGGTGGCGGCTGCTGGACGGGGCCGGCCATTTCCCGCACGAGGAGATCCCAGACCGGTTCAATCTGGAGCTGACTTCCTGGCTAGCCGACCCGGAGCCCGAGCGGTAGCCGATGACCCAAGCGGCCGACAATACCACCGATCGTCCCGATACCAGTCGCGGTACCGACCGGGACCGCGACCCGGCCGGCCGGGCCCGGAACGCACGGCCGCGGGACGGCCTCGGGCGACCGCTGGCCAGGGACGCCGCCGGCCAGCCCACCATGCCGGACCCGGTCGCGGTCACGCCCGCCTGGGCCCTGGAGACGGCGCAGCGGCTGCTCGACGAGGGCATGCCCTTTCACGCTCACGAGGTACTCGAGGCGGCCTGGAAGTCGGCCGGGCCAGGCGAGCGAGACCTGTGGCAGGGACTGGCCCAGCTCGCGGTGGGGCTGACCCACGCCCTACGCGGCAACGCCCGCGGCGCGGCAACCCTGCTGCGCCGGGGCGGCAGCCGGATCGCAGGGTATGCGGGCACCGCGCCGCACGGTATCGACGTCGACGGGCTCACCCTCCTCGCGGCCGAGGTCGCCGACCGGATCGAGCACGGCGGCCTGGCAGGGGTCGGAGCGGTCAGGCTCCGGTTGACGAACCAGGCTCCCGCGGCCGAGCCAGGCTCCGGCGGCCGAGCCAGGCGCTAGCTCTGGCAGCCCTCGGTAGAGACCGGCGCTGTACGCCACTCCCCGGCCTGCACGTCTCCGGCTATCTCCGCGGAGGTCAGCGCATAGCCGGTGTCAGCCTCCGACGTCGACGCGGCGAACACCATGCCGTAGACCCTGCCGTCGGGCGCCACCAGCGGCCCGCCCGAGTTGCCCGGCTGCACGTCCGCGCTGATCGGGTAGATCTGCCGGTGGACGACCGCGGTCTGATAGATGTTGGGCCCGTAGGCGTCAATGCTCGTGCTGATCGTGGCCGGCGTCATCTTGAGCGGCTCGTTAAACGGGTAGCCGGCCACGATGGCCTGAGCCGCGTAGGCCGCCGGCCCGGCGAAGTGCATGACCGGTGCGGTCAGGCCGGGCACGTACAGCACGGCGACGTCGCGCTGCGGGTCGTAGAAGACCACCTGACTGGCATAGGTCGACCCGTTGGTCGCAAACACCTCGGGGCCGTCCGTGACGCCCGCCACCACGTGCGCGTTCGTCAGCACGTGCTGGGGTGAGATGACGAAGCCCGACCCCTCGATCTTCAGGGAGCAGGACGGCGCCACGCCCTCGATCTTGACGACGCTGCGCCGGATATCGGCGGCCGCCGGGGAGTTCAGCACGGCCCTCGACGGCGCGGGAAGGTCAAGGCGGCCCTCCGCCCCGATCGCGCTGAAGATCGGCGTGTAGAGCCCGTTGCCGGTGAGCAGGCCGCGAAGCGGCGGGAACAGCGGCAGGTAGAGCACGCCATGCGGCATGACCTTGTCGACCGCGCGGAGGACCAGGGACCCGTTCACCTGCCGGGATACCGACGGGAACGAGGCGGCGTTGGTGACCAGCGAGCCGATCAGCCACGCCAGCAGCAGGACGGACATCACGTTGACGACGGCTCCGCCGATCGAGTCAAGGAACGTCGCCGGCCGGCCGGTGAGCCGCGCCCGGACCGCGACCCCCACACCGGACGCGAGCAGCATCCCGACCACCGCGGCCGCGAACACCACCATGATCGCGATGATCGCCCGCCAGGACGGGCTCTGGGCCAGCGCACGGGAGATCGTTGGCGCGATGACCGCTCCGCCTGCCACTCCGCCGAGGAATCCGGCGAGGCTGAGTACGCCGATGATGAAGCCCTGCCGGTACCCCGCCACCGCAAACGCAGCGCTCAGGGCGAGCAGGATCAGGTCGAGGAAATCGCCGGGCACCCAATCAACTTATAGTGCGGTCGGCCCTGCGGAGGTATCTCTGCCGCAGCGTTATGCGCCGGTCACCGGCCAGCCGTCAGGGAAGTCATCAGGGGCCAGTTCTGTCACATGCGATGCGTCCCAGGGCCGCTCCCAGCCGCCGAGCGCGAGCAGCCGGTCCAGCAGAGCGGCGGTAAAGCCCCACACGAGCATGCCGCCGGCCCGGAAGGCGGGGCCGCCCTGGCCGCCCGGGTAGCGGATCGTCAGCCGGTTGGCCGGATCGGCAAGCTCGTCGACGGGCACCCGGCGGACCGACTCGATCTCGGCCGGGTCGCCGGGCGCGACCGGGCCCGGGGTGTGCCACCAGCCCAGCACCGGTGTGACCCGGAAGTCGCTGCGCCATATATACAGCTCCGGCAGCACGCCGACGACCTGGACGCCCGCCGGATCGAGGCCGGTCTCCTCGGCCGCCTCCCGCAGCGCGGCCCCGACCGGGCCCCCGTCCGTCTCGTCGATCGCGCCGCCGGGGAACGCGGGCTGGCCGGGGTGCTTGCGCAGGGCGGCGGCGCGGCGGATCAGGAGAAGATCGGGACCGTGCCCGTCACTGGCGCCGAAAAGGACGAGCACCGCGGCCGGCCGGCCGGCCTCCGCGGGCGGGCGCAGCGGCGGTGGTACATCCGTCTGCTGTGCGGCGGCGACCAGGCGGGTCAGCCACTCCGGTGGCGCCCCGTTCGGCGAGTTAGGTGTCAAGAGAACGGGCCGGTCTTGACCAGCTTGGCGGCCTGTGCGGGATCGGTCGGCCCCTCGCCGAACGACGGGCACAGGCGCGCGATGCCGCACGCACCGCAGGCCGGCCGCCGCGAATGACAGACGCGGCGGCCATGCCAGATGAGCCTGTGCGACAGCATGGTCCATTCCGACTTGGGGAACAGCGAGCCAACTTCCTGCTCGACCTTGTCCGGATCGTCGAGGGTCGTCCAGCCGAACCTGCGGGCCAGCCGGCCGAAATGCGTGTCGACCGTGATGCCGGGAACGCCGAACGCATTGCCGAGCACGACGTTGGCGGTCTTCCTGCCGACGCCAGGCAGGGTCACCAGGTCCTTCAGCCGCGACGGCACCTCGCCGCCGAACCGCTCGCACAGCGCCTGCCCGAGGCCGATGATGCTGGTCGTCTTGGCCCGGAAGAACCCGGTCGACTGGATGATCTGCTCGACCTCGGCCCGGTCGGCTGCCGCGTAGTCGGCCGCCGACTGGTACTTGGCGAACAGGATCGGCGTGACCATGTTGACCCGCTTATCCGTGCACTGCGCGCTGAGGATCGTCGCCACGAGCAGCTCAAGCGGCGTGGCGAAGTCCAGCTCGCAGTGGGCGTCCGGGTAGAGCGCGGCCAGCTCGCGGTTGATCTTGCGCGCGCGGCGGACCAGGGCCGGGGCGGACGGCTTGCCACCGGCGGCTGACGTTTCAGGTGCAGGCGGGGCGGCCGGCTCCTGAGGTACTGGCGAGGGGATTGCCATCGCCCTAGCCTATGCACCTGTGCTACTCGGCTGCAGCACACATGCCACGGGGCATCACCCCGCCGGGCGCGGGGCCGTCAGGGCGCGCCTGACCGCAGTCAGGGCCAGCCCCGGCCTGCCTGGCCCCGTGTCAGCAAACACCGGTCAGCAAACACCGTGCCAGCAAAACACCGTGTCGGCAGGCGCTGCCCCGGCAGGCCGTCGCTGGTCGTCAGGCCGCGCGGTTACCCTTGCCGATCGCCCCGGCCCGGTGCGCCAGCATGTCGGTCACGCCGCCTACCGTGTCGGAGAGACTGCCGAAGTTGCGGGTAGTCGCTGCCCGCCGCACGGCAGCCTCGGCCAGCGTCATCGCCTCGGCGGTGAGGCGCTTTACCTCCGCCGAGCTCATGATGGCCTCGAAGGACTCGCGGAGCCGCTTCGCGCCGTCTTTGCCGTCTCTGCAGCCGGCCAGGTAACCCGCCACGAAACCGAGGATTGTCTCCATGGTCCTTCCCCTCGTTGGGCTGAGAATTACATGTCACGCAGTTCCAGGTACCGCTTCAGATCGGGCACGGACGCCACGATCGCGGCCAGCACGGCAGCAAGGATTGCTGCCTTGGCCAGTCGGATGATCATCGTTTCCTCCCCTCCGGTGGGTCTCGGTCCTGGCGCCTTACTCCAGCGGCGCTACCTCGTCCGGCGCGAAGTACAGGAACCTCCCGTGGCTGCGCTGCAGGTCCGCGGCCGGGTCGTCGACCGGCGTGACCGCCAGGTGCACCTGCCCGTCCACGTCTTTCAGCACTGCCTCCACGATCGCCTCCCGACCGGCCAAGAACAAGTCCTGCGCGTCCGCCCGGCGCGCGCCTGGCTGCATCAGCACCCGGCTGCCGCGCGCTACGGGGACGCTGCCCACCAGCACGTAGTCGGTGGCGGGCGATACCGACGCGTCCGCTCCGGGGTCCCACCACGGCGCGGTGCTGGCCTTAAGCGCCTCCGGCGCGGTGCTGTCCTTAAGCGCCTCCGGCGCGGGCGGCCGGTCGGTAATCTCCGGCGCCGGCCAGCCTTGCTCGTCCGGCGCGGTTCTGCTCCCCGCGGCGACTGGCCCGCTCCCGGCGGAACGCAGGTACCTGATCGCGCCGTGCATCCGTTCCAGCATCTCGGGAGGCATGTCGTCGAGCCGGTCCATCAGCTCGGCCGCCCGGCTGTCAGTGGCGCGGGCCTGCCGCTTCTCGGCGTCGGTGAGGGTCAGCGTGCGCAGCGTGAGGATCTCGTCGATCTCGGTCGCGTCAAACAGCTCGCCTGCGCTCTCCGCCGCTACCTCGGGGTGGTCGTAGAGGATCACGGGGGATGAGAGCACGAGATCGCGGCAGCCGTCAGGCCCGGCCAGGACCGGCCAGGTGCCGATGTTCTGGCAGGCCGCCACCTCGGCCGCCGCCCACTCCGGCCCGTCGGTCATGGACAGAAACGTCCCGCCGGGCACGCCGATTAGCGAATGCGCCGCGATCAGCGCGTGCCGCAGCCCATCCGATCTGCTCCGCATCTCCGCGCGCGGCAGGCTGTGGTTCTCGACCTGGAGGCGCAGCTTCAGGGCCTGGTAGGGGCCCGCGACCCGCTCGGCGTGCAGCCTGATGACGCCGTCCAGCGGGCTCCACTCCCTGACGAGCCGGCCGACGAGCCTGCCTCTGCAGTCGGTGACGTCCTCGGCTGACTGGCCAGGGCCGATGTGGAACTCCAGGTTCCTGTCCTCGGCCAGCAGGGCCGAGACGCCGGCCGTCACCCGCTGCTCGCGCTCGGTCGCCTCGTCCCAGGCGGTGTACTCGGTGCCGTCGATGTACAGGGTGCCGACGTCATGCAGGTCCCCGTCTTCTGGGGACACGGCCTGCACCGCCCGGTGCTGCAGATGCAGGAACCGCACCAGGACCCGGACCTCGGCGTCGTCGCGGCACTCGAGCAGGCACTCAGTCTGGCTCGCGCTCGGCTCACAGGCGTCAACGGCCGCGTAGCCGGGCGGCATTAACACCCCGAACTGGAACCTGACCTGGTTCTTCTGCGCCGCCTTGTGGTACGGGTACAGCAGGTAACCCTCGTAGAGGATCGCGTCCGCAACTCGGCGGGCGTGCTCCAGATGGTCGGGGTTGAGTTTCATGGTGACTCCGACGGCTGGGTCGCAAACGGCTCCGCGGCCTCGTCAAGCAGCGACAGCACCGTGGCCTCCCAGGTGGGCAGGCCCTTGCGCGTCTTGTACTCCAGCAGCTCGTCCATGGCCGCCGAGCTGAGCCTGATCCAGCTGCTGTTCGGGAAGTGCGCGTCGATCGCCTCGCGCCAGACGCTGACCGGCAGCCGGTAGGACGTCTCCTTGCTCCAGGGGACCTGCATCACCGACATCTTGCCGTCGAGCAGAGTGAACACGGTACCGCTGAAGAGCAGCAGCAGCGGCACCTCGCCCGTGTCCAGCCCCGCGAAGTACCGGGTCGCGCCGATCTCCATGTCGTAGGTGAGCGGGACCGGCAGGTCGATCTCGGTGCTGCCGGCGAAGCCCGGCACCATGATCGAGACGTTGGTGAACTGCAGTGGCTTGAGCGTTTCGGCCCATCGCTGTGTCTCGCCAAACAGGTCGTTCAGCCGCTCGGCCTCGTCCTCGGTGTAGCGCCGCCTGGCCGGCTCGATCCGGATCTGGCAGCGCAGCGCGATCGCCTCGACGCGCTGCCCGCTCGTCTCGCTGATCCGCAGCGTCACCTGCATCTGCGGCATGACGGCATACTTGTCGGCCCGGACCCCGGTGCAGTCGAAGACTAGGTCAGGCATGCTCAAGCCTCCGCGCTGAGGGCTCTCGCCCTCGACCGCACCAGCGCCAGGAATTCGGCAATGCTCTGCCGCGCCTCGGTGCCGCCGTCGAATCCCCGCCAGTGCAGTCTCATCCGGCCGGCCAGCTCGTAGCACGCATCGATCGGCACTACGAAGTACTCGACCCCCGCGTCGCTGCGGCTGATGAGGGCCGCCTCGACATCCGGCTCGGGCACGCCGAGGAGCGGGTAGGCGGCCGCAAGCTGCTGCCACCGCTGCAGGTCCAGCCGGCATTCCGTGACCCCGGCCGGGCTCGGGTAGAAGCCGGTCAGCTCTCCCCCGGCGCGCGAGTCGCGCAGGAAGAAGGCCAGGCCGACGGGGATCTCCAGCTGATCCCACTCCGCCACAGACATGACCCGGCCTGGATCGGTGAGATAGCGGTCGGGTATCGCCCGGTACCGTCCGCGGCCAGCGCTGCGCTGGGTGAACAGCAGATAGCAGGCCCGGCAGGCGCACATCAGCGAGGCGGCTTCCAGGTCGGCCACGTGACCGTGCTCCGCGGGCACTTCGGCCGCGCACATCTCACACTTTTCCGCCGCTTCCGGTACCGGATCGGGAAGTGACGGCTGAGGCGTTTCCGCGGGAACGTCAGGCATGGCGGCCGGAGCGCTCCGAACTGGCCCGCTTTGCGGGCGCACGAACCGGCCCAGCCCGGTACTGCCGGTCATGCCTGCACCGTTTCCGGAACGGCGACCCGAACGCCCTGACTGTCGGACAGCAGCGGCAGCGGGTCGAGATGCAGGGCCTCGTCCGTCAGGCTCTTGCCGGCCAGCCGCACGTTGTACTGCTCACCGCAGCCGGGACAGGCGAGGAGTTCCCGGTCCAGGCGGCCGTCCGCGAGCGACGCCGCGCAGCGCGCGCAGCTGTCCCGGTACGCATACAGCGTCCCGCGGACCGCGCAGATCAGCACCGGGGCGCCAGAGGCGACGGCGCTGACCGGCCGTGAGCTCGGTGGCCCGATGTTGGGCAGCTGCACCCAATTGACAGCGCTGGCCGAAAGCACGGGGTTGCCGACGACCCCGCCGTTCCCCGCCTGGACAGAAGTGTCCTCCGGTCGCCTGCCGATCTGCAGCAGTTTCGGCTCGGGCGCAGCCGTCATGCCCTCGACCACGACCTCGGTCACCTCGGGCGCCGCATCCTGCACGGCGCCGGTGATCGCCAGCTGGACGGTGACGGTGGAGGAAGGGCAGCCATGGCAGCTGCCTTCCAGCCGCAGCCTGGCGACGCCGTCCTCGGTAACGCCGAGGTACTCCACGCCGCCCGCGTGCGACCCGAGATAGGGGCGCACCCGGTCCAGCGCGCGCTGTATCCGCGCGTCGACGTCCAGCGGGTGCAGTCCGTGCAGCAGCAGCAGGCTCTCCACCGTCGGGTCGTCGGCGAGCGCATCGATCATGGCCGCGCCCTCCGGCCCGTGCGCCGCGAGCACGTTCATGATCTGCGCGAGGCCGTCGCCGTAAAGCCCCACCAGCAGCCCGACCAGTTCCTCCGCGGCCGATGCGGCCGGGCCGAAGCCGCCGGACTTCAGCGCGCCGAGCAGTTCCTCGACCCGTGCGCCGACTTTCTGCACGCCGGTCATGCGTCTCGCCTCCGGTATCGCGGGCGGTGGGTGGCTGCCCGGCGTGGGACCGCTGGACTGGCCTGGGCCAGGAAGGGATTGGCCCGGACCAGTCCAGGCTCTCAGGTTGACAGGATTGCCGCCATCGGCGAGTGCACCTTCTGCAGCGACTTGCCATTACCCATGTACATATGCACGCCGCAGGGCAGGCACGGGTCGAAGCTGCGGACCGCGCGCATGATGTCGATGCCCTTGAACCGCTCGGGCGGGTTCTCCTCGAAGATCGGCGTGTTCTGCACGGCGTCCTCGTACGGACCCGGGGTACCGAAGCTGTCCCTGACGCTGGCGTTCCACGGCGTGGGCGGGTACGGGTGGTAGTTCGCGATCTTCCCGCCCCTGATCACCATGTGGTGTGACAGCACGCCCCGGACCGCCTCGGTGAACCCGCAGCTGATCGCCTCGTCCGGCACGTTGAACGGCTCCCAGGTCTTGGTGTGGCCGGCCCGCAGCTCCGCCAGCGCCTTCTCCATGAAGTGCAGCGCGCAGGCCGCGGCGTACGCCTGGAAGTAGGTCCTGGCCCGGTCCCGCTCGATCGCGTTCGAGAGCGGCGCGCCGCTGGAGTCGGTCGGGATCTTCCATTCGTAGGTGACCTCGGGCTTGGTGACCGTCCGCGGCAGGTTGATGAGCACGCTGTTGCCGGTGGACTTGACGTAGCCGAAGTCGACCAGGCCGCCCTGGGCCGTCGCCCACAGCCGCGCGATCGGGCCGCCGCCGGTGTCGGCGGCCAGGTGCGTCTCGCCGTCGAACCAGCGCGGCGACATCACCCAGCTGTACTTGTCGCCGAAGTCGCGCTTGGCCGGCCTGGGGATCGTGTGCTGGTTCCACGGGTGCCTGCGGTCCACCGCGTTGCCCAGCGGGTCGCGGGTCACGAACATCTCCTGGTCCTCCCAGTCCTCGTAATACGAGGAGCCGAGCAGGATCCGGATGCCGAGGTTGATCTCGACCAGGTCGTTGGTGAGCAGCTGGCCGTCCCTGATGACGCCGGGGCTGACGAACATCTTGCGGCCCCAGTCGGTCATGTGGTCGTAGCGGAAGTCGCAGTGCTCGGGGTCGTTCAGGCTGCCCCAGCACACCATGTCCGCCCGGCGGCGGCCAACCTCCTCGTAGCCCGGCATGGCCTCGTAGAAGAAGTCGAACAGGTCGTCGTGCATGGGCACGACCCGCTTCATGAACTCCACGTACCGCATCAGCCGGGTCAGGTAGTCGGTGAACAGCTGCACCGTCGGGGTGGTGCCGACGCCGCCCGGGTACAGCGTGGAGGGATGCACGTGGCGGCCCTCCATCAGGCAGAACATCTCCCTCGTGGACCGGGACACCTGCAGCGCCTCGCGGTAGAACTCGCCTTCCAGCGGGTTGAGGGACCGCATGATGTCGCCGATGTAGCGGTAGCCGTGATCGGCCGCGTGCGGCGCCTCGGTGCGGTTCGCCAGTTCCATCACGCCGGGATTGGTCTCGCTGACCATGCGCTCGCAGAAGTCAACCCCGACCAGGTTCTCCTGGAAGATGTTGTGGTCGAACATGTACTCCGCGGCCTCGCCGAGGTTGATGATCCATTCGCCGAGGTGCGGCGGGCGCACGCCGTAGGCCATGTTCTGGTTGTAGACCGAGCAGGTGGCGTGGTTGTCACCGCAGATCCCGCAGATGCGGCTGGTGATGAAATGCGCGTCCCGCGGGTCCTTGCCCTTCATGAAGATGCTGTAGCCGCGGAAGATCGAGGAGGTGCTGTGGCACTCCACGACCTTCTTCTGCTTGAAGTCGATCTTGGTGTAGATGCCCAGGCTGCCGACGATTCTGGTGATCGGATCCCAGGCCATCTCCACCAGGCCGGTGTCTTCAGCCCCTGTAGTTTGAACGGCGGTCATGTCTGGCTCTCTCTTCCTCGAGGTCCGGGGTCACCACGTCTTCTTGTAGCCGGTCAGGAGTTCGTCGCTCTTCTTGCGCCACTTCGGCTCTTCGTCTGCCGTCTTCGCGGTAAATCCCCGCAGGGCGCGGATGACCGTGCCGTACAGGCTGCTTGCCGCGGTCGAGACGCGTGCGCCCGGCGGCTCGTCCATGAACGGCATAAACTTGTCGGGGAAGCCGGGCATCGTGCACGCGATGCAGATGCCGCCCACGTTCGGGCAGCCGCCCACGCCGTTGATCCAGCCGCGCTTGGGCACGTTGCACTTGACCACCGGGCCCCAGCAGCCCAGCTTGACCAGGCACTTGGGCGAGCCGTACTCGGCGGCGAAGTCGCCCTGCTCGTA
>JASHOV010000373.1 GCA_030038495.1 Streptosporangiaceae bacterium | reverse complement strand
GTCGAGGGGACGCTGGCCGAGGCCGGATTCCGGGCCGCGGGCCTGCGCCCGGCCCCGGACCACGGGTCGGCCGCGTCGGGCGAGGCAGCGGCCGGGCGGCAGGCCCACGGCATGGAAGGCGCGAGCGCATGACCGCCCGCGCCGGGAACGCCAGCACCGGGAGTAGCCGCGGTGCCTGCGGGAACATCTGGTCCGGGCCGAGCCAATCCGGGGGCCAGGCACTCGCGTTTGCGGGTGTACGTTGACAAAGGGAATGCCTGCGGGAACAAACGGGAATGCCACAAGGCAGATCCGCTTAGAGAGCAGCGCACAGGCGCGGATGAGGACGGAGCCGCAGTGAGGCAGATGGAGGTAGTCGGCGTCCGGGTGGAGATGCCCACGAACAATCCCATCGTCCTGCTGAAGGAGACTGACGGGGAGCGCTACCTGCCGATCTGGATCGGCCCGAACGAGGCTACCGCCATTGCCTTTGCCCAGCAGGGCATGGTGCCGCAGCGCCCGCTTACCCATGATCTCATGCGTGACGTGCTGGAAGCTCTGGAGATCAGGCTGACGACGGTCAACATCACCGCTCTGCGGGACGGCATCTTCTTCGCAGACCTGATCTTTTCTAACGGCCGGGAGGTGAGCGCGCGGCCCTCCGACTCGATCGCGCTCGCCCTGCGGACCGGCGCGTCCATCTTCGTGAGCGACGAGATCCTCGACGAGGCCGGGGTCGCCATCCCGGACGAGCAGGAGGACGAGGTCGAGAAGTTCCGCGAGTTCCTGGACACGATCACCCCCGAGGACTTCGGCAAGTCCACCTGAGCCGGGGCCACTCGAATGACCGTCGCGATGATGGCGCCAGGATGATTGGCGAAATGTCCCCTGATCAGGGCCGCGACGCGCCGCGTGTGATCGTTGACTGGGCCGGGCCGGCCAGCCTAACGTGCGAAAGGTGTACCCGGGCATACGGCGTGCCGGGCCGGAGGTGGGCGTGGCGGTGACGAGGGGCGGAGATCCAGCGCCCAGGACGCGTGCAGCCGACGGTCGGCTGCAGGCCGAGGAGCAGCAGCTCCTGTTCGGCGAGGAAGCCGCCGCCGCTTCGGGTCCGCTGGCCGAGGACATTGGGTTCCGCGGTCCGGTCGCCTGCTCCGCGGCCGGCATTACGTACCGGCAGCTCGACTACTGGGCCAGGACCGGGTTGGTGGAGCCTAGCGTGCGGTCGGCGCGCGGGTCAGGGTCGCAGCGGCTGTATGGCTTTCGCGACATTCTCGTCCTTAAGGTGGTAAAGCGGCTGCTTGACACCGGAATCTCGCTCCAGCAGATCCGGTCCGCGGTCGAGTTCCTGCGGGAACGGGGCTTCGCCGACCTGACCCAGATGACGCTGATGAGCGACGGGGTCAGCGTCTACGCGTGCACCTCGCCGGACGAGGTGGTCGACCTGCTCCAGGGCGGCCAGGGCGTGTTCGGGATCGCGCTCGGGCGGGTGTGGCAGGAGGTCGAGGGGCGCCTGGCGGAGCTTCCGTCCGAGCCGCCCGCCGATGTGACCTCGGTCACGGCAGCCGACGAGCTGGCCAGCCGCCGGTCGCGCAGAATCGGCTGAGGCACTTTTCGCCCGGTTTCGCCCTGGCCCGCCCATCTAACTCCTCAGCCGGGTGGATGGACATCCTCACGGCGGTCGCCCTGGTGCTCGGCGGCGTGTTGGTTCTGAAGATCAGGTCGGCCAGGTTAGCCGATGAGTCCGCGCAGGCTGGCTTTCTTGCGTGACGATTCGAGTTATTACGTGTTATGGTGCTCCGCGTGTCCGCGACGATTTCGGTACAGGACGTGCGCAAGTCCTACGGCAGCCTGGCCGCCGTCGACGGCGTGAGCTTCGAGGTGCAGCCGGGTGAGTTCTTCGGCATCCTCGGCCCGAACGGGGCCGGGAAGACGACCACGCTGGAGATGCTCGAGGGCCTGCGGGAGGCCGACAGCGGGTCGCTGAGCGTGCTCGGCCTGTCGCCGTGGCCGCGCAATCCGGCCCTGCTGCCGCGAATCGGCGTGCAGCTGCAGTCCTCGTCGTTCTTTGAGCGGCTCACGGCGCGCGAGCAGATCGGCACCTTCGCCTCGCTCTACGGCGTGCCCGCCCGGCGGGCCGACGAGATGCTCGCGATCGTCGGCCTGGACGAGCACGCGGACGTGCGGACCGAGAAGCTGTCCGGCGGCCAGGCGCAGCGGCTCTCCATCGCCTGCGCGCTGGTGCACGACCCCGAGCTTGTCTTCATGGACGAGCCGACCGGGGCCCTCGACCCGCAAGCGCGGCGCAACCTGTGGGACCTGCTGCGGCAGATCAACGCCGACGGCCGGACCGTCGTGCTGACGACGCACCACATGGACGAGGCGGAGATCCTGTGTGACCGGGTCGCGATCATGGATCACGGGAAGGTGCTCGAGCTCGGACCGCCGGCCACGCTGGTGCGTGGCATCGACTCGCCGGTACGGATCAGCATCGAGTCCGGGCAGCTGTCGCCCGCGGAAGTGGCGATGGTCGCGGCCGGCGGCGACGCGGGCGGGCCGGGTGCGGGCGGACCGGGTGAGGTCAGCGACGACGGCGTGCTGCTGACGTTCGCGACCCGCGAGCCCGCCCCGGTGCTGTCCAGCCTGGCGGAGCGGCACGCGCTGGCCGGGCTGCGCGTGCAGGGAGCCACGCTGGAGGACGTGTTCCTCAAGCTGACCGGGCGGGAGTACCGCGGGTGAGCGTCACGGCGCTGCGCAGCCTGTCCGGCGCGATGCTGCGCGGGTTCGTGCGGGACCGGACCGCGCTGGTGTTCACCATCCTCATCCCGGTGCTGTTCCTGCTGCTGTTCGGCTCGCTCTACAAGAACACGAACGCGGCGAAGGTGAGCGTGGTCGAGGTAGGCAAGGTCACGCTGCTCGACGAGGCCGAGGCGCATGCGCCGGGTCAGCTCGGCCGGGTCATGACGATCACGCACTCCCATGACCTGAGCTCGGCGCTGTCCGACGTGCGGGCCGGAACCTATGACGCGGCCGTGCAGCAGGACGGCCGCACGCTGCTTGTGCATTACTCCATCGCCGACCAGACGACAGCCGCGTTCGTGCAGACCGTGTTCACTTCGCTGGTCCAGCAGGCGGACTCGGCCAGCAGCCCGAAAGCGTACTCGCTGGCCACGGCACAGGTGGAGGACAAGTCGCTGAAGCCCATTCAGTATGTCGCGCCGGGGCTGCTGGGCTGGGCTATCGCCTCCGGTGGCGCGTTCGGGGCCGCGATCACCCTGGTGAACTGGCGCGAGACCAGGCTGCTGCGCCGACTGCGGCTGGCACCCGTCAGCACCGGATCGATCGTGCTGGCCCGGGTGGGCGTGAGCCTGGGAGTGGCGCTGATTCAGCTTGCGGCGTTCCTGGGGATCGCGACGCTGCCGTACTTCGGGCTGAAGCTGTCGTCGTACTGGTGGATGTCGATCCCGATCGTCGCGTGCGGGACGCTGGCCTTCATGTCGATCGGCCTGCTCGTCGGATCGTTCGCGCGGACTCAGCAGGCCGCGACGGCGGTGGCCAACCTCATCATCCTGCCGATGGCCTTCCTGGGCGGGGCATTCATCCCGCTGAACTACGCACCCGCGTGGATCAACGACGTGTCCTACGTGATGCCGCTGCGGTACCTGGTCACCGGGATGCAGAACGTGATGGCCCGCGGCGAGGGACCGGCCTCCGCGGTGCCCGCGATCGGCATCCTGCTGGGCATCGCGGCCGTCCTGACCGCGACCTCGGTCCGGGTGTTCCGCTGGGACGCGGTCTAGCGCGCCGTTACGAGCGGCTCGAGTCCCGGTTGCCGTGCCGGACAGCCAGCCGGATCACCCAGTACAGCACGACGATGATGATGATCACGGGCAGCAGGTGGAAGAGGAGCCCCACCGGCGCGAACAGCCAGTGCGAAAGCCAGTGCAGCGGATGGATACGGAACATCTCAGCTCTCCCCGTCGAGTCGTCTCCTCGTGAAGTTTAGCCCCACACTGGGAGATAGACCCCAACTTGGGCGCAGGAGGACGGTGCTCCGACCAGAGGTCAGCCGGCGCGGGTGACCGGCCAGTACGGGCCCGCTCGGGTAAGCTCAGATCGCTGAACACGCCAGCCGGGAGAGACTCCGCACAGCCAGGCGGGGCGCCGAAGGGGCAACATCCCCGGAACCTCTCAGGCACCAGGACCGGACCGGCGTGAGCATCTCTGGAGTCCGCAGGGGCGGGTCGACAGAGGGGGAGTACATCACCGTATGTCCATCGGCCCGTATCGCCGGGCCGACTGGCTCGTCTCGGGAGGCTCCCATGGAATTCGCCCAGCCTCAGTTCGCACCGCGCCAGTTCGCGCAGCGTCACATCGGCCCGGCCGCTGCCGATCAGGCAAGAATGCTCGAAACCGTCGGCTATGCCTCGCTGGACGAGCTCACCGCGGCGGCGCTGCCCGCCGGGATCACCGATCGCGAGCTCAGCCTGCCTGCGGCGCTGACCGAGGATGAGACCCTCGCCGAGCTGCGGCGCCTGGCCAGCCTGAACCAGGTCGCCACCTCGATGATCGGCCTGGGCTACTACGGCACGCACACGCCGGCCGTGATCCGCCGCAGCCTGCTGGAGAATCCCGCCTGGTATACCGCCTACACGCCGTACCAGCCGGAGATCTCGCAGGGTCGGCTTGAGGCGCTGCTGAACTTCCAGACGATGGTCGAGGACCTGACCGGGCTGCCGGTGGCGGGCGCGTCCATGCTGGACGAGGCCAGCGCGGCGGCGGAGGCGATGACCCTGGCCCGCCGGGCCAAGGGGAAAGGCAGCGTGTTCCTGGCCGATGCCGACTGCCTGCCGCAGACCCTGGCCGTGCTGGAGACCAGGGCCGAGCCGCTCGGCATCCGGCTGGTGACCGGCACGATCACCCCTGAGCTGATCGATGCGCAGCCGGACGGCGAGCTGTTCGGCGTGCTGCTGCAGTACCCGGGCGCCAGCGGCGAGATCCGCGACCTGCGGCCCGCGGTCGCTGCCGCGCAGGCCCGCGGCGCGCTCGCCGTCGTCGCGGCCGACCTGCTCGCTCTGACGCTGATCACGCCGCCGGGCGAGCTTGGCGCGGACATCGCCGTCGGCAGCACGCAGCGGTTCGGCGTGCCGATGGGGTACGGCGGCCCGCAGGCCGGTTACATCTGCGTGACCGACGGGCTCAAGCGCCAGCTACCCGGCCGCCTGGTCGGGGTCTCCGTCGACGCCGACGGCTATCCCGCCTACCGCCTGGCACTGCAGGCCCGCGAGCAGCACATCCGCAGGGAGAAGGCGACCAGCAACATCTGCACGGCCCAGGTGCTGCTTGCGGTGATCGCCGCGATGTACGCCGCCTACCACGGGCCGGATGGCCTGGCGGCGATCGCGCGCGGCGTGCACGGCAAGGCGGTCGCGCTGGCCGCCGCGATGAAGACCGCAGGGACGGCAACGGCGGCACCGGAGTTCTTCGATACCGTCCGGCTGATCATGCCGGGGGAGGCGGCCGCCGCCGCGGCCAGGGCCGCGGCGGCGGGGTTCAACGTCCATCTGGCCGGCCCGGATGTCATCCAGGTCGCGTGCGACGAGACGACCACCGACGAGCAGCTGACCGCCGTCGCGACCGCGCTGGCGGGCAAGCCGGTCCTGGTCCCGGCCACGACGGCCGAGGCCCTGCCGGCGGCTCTGGTCCGGACCTCCACGTTCCTGGCCCATCCGGTCTTTCACAGCTACCGCAGCGAGACCGCGATGCTCCGGTACCTGCGCAAGCTCGCGGACCGCGATATCGCGCTCGACCGCTCGATGATCCCGCTCGGGTCGTGCACGATGAAGCTGAACGCGGCGGCCGAGATGGAGGCCATCACCTGGCCGGAGTTCGCCGGGCTGCACCCGTTCGCGCCGGCCGCGCAGGCGCTCGGCTACCGGCAGCTGATCAGCGAGCTCTCCGATGCGCTTACGGAGATCACCGGCTATGACGCGATCAGCCTGCAGCCGAACGCCGGGTCGCAGGGCGAGCTGGCCGGGCTGCTGGCGATCCGGGCCTACCATCGGGCGAACGCGCAGCCCGACCGCAACATCTGCCTGATCCCCGAGTCGGCGCACGGCACGAACGCCGCCAGCGCGGTGCTCGCGGGCCTTCGGGTCGTCGTGGTCAAGTGCGGCTCCGACGGCGCGATCGACCTGGGCGACCTGCGCGCGAAGCTGGACGCGCACCCCGGCGCGGTGGCGGCGATCATGGCGACGTATCCGTCGACGAACGGCGTGTTCGAGGAGACGATCGGCGAGGTCTGCGCCGCGGTGCACGAGGCGGGCGGTCAGGTGTACGTGGACGGCGCGAACCTGAACGCGCTCGTCGGCCTGGCCCGGCCGGGCAAGTTCGGCGCGGACGTGTCGCATCTCAACCTGCACAAGACCTTCTGCATCCCGCACGGCGGCGGCGGTCCCGGCGTGGGCCCGGTGGCGTGCCGGGCGCACCTGGCGCCGTTCCTGCCCGGCCATCCCGAGCTGCCCGGCGGAGCGAAGCACACCGGGCCGGTCGCGGCCGCACCCTACGGATCGGCGGGCATCCTGCCGATCTCCTGGGCCTACATCAAGATGATGGGCCCCGACGGCCTGCGCCGCGCCACGCAGGTGGCCATCCTGGCCGCGAACTACGTGGCCCGGCGGCTGAACCAGCACTTCCCCGTGCTCTACACCGGCCGCGGCGGGCTCGTGGCCCACGAGTGCATCCTCGACCTGCGGCCGATCACCGCGCAGACCGGCGTCACGGCCGAGGACGTAGCCAAGCGGCTGATCGACTACGGCTTTCACGCGCCCACGATGTCGTTCCCCGTGGCCGGCACGCTGATGGTGGAGCCGACGGAGAGCGAGGACCTGGCCGAGCTCGACCGGTTCTGCGACGCGATGATCGCGATCCGGCAGGAGATCGCGCTGGTGGCGTCCGGTGACTACGATGCCGCCGACAACCCGCTGAAGAACGCGCCGCACACCGCGAACATGCTGATCAGCGGCGACTGGAAGCACCCCTACGAGCGGGTGACCGCCGCGTACCCCGTCGGCGGGGACCGCCGGGC
>JASHOV010000372.1 GCA_030038495.1 Streptosporangiaceae bacterium | reverse complement strand
ACGGCTCCACCATCAGGCTCGCCCCGCCGCTGGTGATCGGCGAGGACGACCTCGACTGGGCCTTGGATCAGGTCGAGGCCCTAGTGCGCTGATCCACCGCGGGGCACATCTCCGGATATCGCGGAAGCTGCCGTTTGTCCCAGAACGGAAA
Source organism: Streptosporangiaceae bacterium (assembly GCA_030038495.1). Taxonomy (GTDB): domain Bacteria; phylum Actinomycetota; class Actinomycetes; order Streptosporangiales; family Streptosporangiaceae; genus JAJYUU01. The sequence goes on along the minus strand of JASHOV010000372.1, from coordinate 9,709 downwards.
GTTTCCGCGACATGATATGACCGGCCTTCGGCTACGGACGGCCGCTCGCGAGATGCCGTCAGCACCCCGGACATGGCGTCAGCTTCGCGACCGGCGCGCCACCAGAGGCCGTCGCAGTCGTCGTCACCGCAGGTGCTGCGCTGACCGGCGCTGCCGCGGCGCCGAGAGTACGCCTGGCTCGCACATCCCACTGCCGTGCCGCCAGCGCTACGGCCAGGGAGCCGCGCGTCCTCGATCCCGTATGCCGGAGGTCTGCGGCCCTGTCGTGAGCGATCGCGAGCGTCCCAATCGGGTACATGTCTTGTCCCTCCTCGCGGGGCCGCCCTGGCCCCTGCACGTTCAAGACTCGTGCTAAGGCCACGCAGGGCGGATTGGCAGCGCGCCCTATTTCTCGCGTGCGGCCGGCTTAGACGCGACCAGGCCTGCTAAGGCGGAGGAGCCCGGCTAAGGCGCAGGCGGGGGGCCTGGCGACAGCTGCCCGAAGACAACGGCTGCCCGAAGACAACAGCTACCCGAAGACAACGGTCATTGCGCTCACGAGCCACTTGTCGAGAGCCTCGGGCGACCCGGCGGAGTAGCGAAGTCGCATCGTCCCCGGCGCACCGTCGCGGTGCCAGGTGAACGGCACGGCCACGTCGGTACCGTCGATCCGCACGTCACCGGAGATATCGACTTTGTCGCCGGGCGGCCGGTCGGCGTAGGCCCTGGTGTAGGCATCCCGGCCCTTGAACTCCAGCGTGCCTGCGCCCGGCACGTTCTCGAACCGGATGACAGCGTCATCGGTGAAGAGGAGGAGAAAAAGCGCGAAGTTGCACGCGGAGACCGCGTCGTTGAATTCGGCTACATGATGCGCCGCCAGCGCGGCCGCCTCGGTCCGGGTGATCTCGGTCACACGGTCACCTTACGAGCCGGCGCCGCCGAGGCCGCGTCCATTTTGCGAACGAGATAACGGCGCCGCCGGCCGCGCAGATGGTCCCGCCGAACAGGAACCACTTGCCCTGGGTGGTGTCGGTCACCAGGACGCTGCCGCCAGAGGTCGAGGTCCCGAGCAGGACCGATAGGCCTATCCAGCCAGCCGCCGGCAGCACGCCGCCGGGTGCGGCCCGCATCCCCCACGAGCCGAGCAGGCAGGTGGCCAGGATCGCCAGCGCGAAGCAGATGGCGACGAGCGAGCCTGGGCCGCGACTGAACTGGAACGTACCGAGCAGCGCCTGCACCGCCCCCAGCAGGAACAGTGCCAGGTAGGCGCCGAACTTCACGGCCGGCCCGGCACCGATGCCGGGGCGATCTCCCTCCGATGTGCCGGTCCTGACGGGGGGCATCAGCACTCCAGTCCGGCGAACAGATCAGCCTCGCGCGGACCATCCGGCGGGGTCGCCGCCGTCGGCCCGGCGAGCAGCGTGTAGTACTCGGTGCCCAGCGCTCGCCTGCCCACCATGTCGGAAAGCGCGAAGAACGGGCTGTCCACCGCGATCTGAGTCGCGTGCGCGCGCATGGCCGCTAGCTTGGCGTCCAGGTAGTCACGGGCGTCTATCTCGGTGGTGACCAGCTCGTCATCGGTGCCGAACGGAAGGTTGTCCACCGACTCGACCCGCCGGAAGTCCGCGCCCCCGATCTCCGCGGCCCCGATCTCCGCGCTGCCAGCCCCCGTGCCGCCAGCACCCGTGCTGCCAACACCCGTGCTGCCGGTGCCGTCCTCTTGCAGCAGCGCCATCGCCTCGGCCAGCACAGACCGCGGCACGGCTGTCGCGTAGAACTTGTCGACCAGGCCCTCAGCCAGCTCAAAGGCCCGCCACGCGACCCGGTGCGCCTGGATGTGATCGGGGTGGCCGTACAGCCCGTTGTCGTCATAGGTAACCAGCACCTGCGGCCGCACCTCGGTGATGACCTCCAGGAGGTCACGGGCGGCCTCCTCGACGTCGGCCCGCCAGAAGCACCCGTCCCAGTCGTTGGAGGGGGTGCCCATCATGCCCGAGTCACGCCACTTGCCAGGGTGGCCGAGAAACCGGTGATCGGCCACGCCGAGCGCCTCGCAGGCTGCCGCCAGCTCGCCGATCCGGTACTGGCCAAGCCCGCCGTCGGCGTCCCAGGCGAGGTGCGCGAGGTCCGGCGGTATCACCTCGCCGAGCTCGCCCAGCGTGCACGTCACCAGGGTCACCCGTGCGCCATCGGCCGCGTACTTGGCCATGGTCGCGCCGGTGCCGATCGACTCGTCGTCGGGATGGGCATGCACCAGCAGGAGCCGTCTGCCGTCCGGTCCGCTCATGACGGTGAGCCTACCGAGGACCGCGCCGGCCAGGGCTGGCAGGATCTAGTCCCGTGGCTGACTCCTTTCCTCGCCAGAATGCCCGCACCAGGAACTTCACGCTGGGAGCGCCCAGATCCTTTGCCATCTCCCCGGATGGCGCGACGATCGTGTTCCTGCGCTCCCGTGGCGGCTCCGACCCGGTGACCTGCCTGTGGGCGCTGGACGTCGGGACCGGCCAGGAACGGCTGGTCGCCGACCCGGCGGAGCTCACCGGGCCGGGGGCCACCGACGATCCCGTGGAGAAGGCACGGAGGGAACGGGTCAGGGAGCGGGCCGGGGGGATCGTCGCGTTCGCCACCGACGAGGAATTCTCCGTGGCCGCCTTCACGCTGGCGGGGGTCGTCTACCTGGCCGATCTGCGCACGGGCGGCGCACGGGCGCTGCCGACGGCTACGCCCGCGGCGGATCCGCGACCCGCACCCGGCGGCGGGTCCGTTGGCTACGTCAGCGCGGGCGCGCTTCGGCTGGTGCGGACCGACACCGCCGAGGACCGGGCGCTGGCCGACCCCGAGGGCGCCGAGGGCGTCACGTTCGGCCTGCCGGACTTCAACGCCGCCGAGGAGTTCGGCCGCACGCGCGGCTTCTGGTGGGCGCCGGACGGATCGGCGCTCCTGGTCGCCAGGGTCGACGAGGCGCCGGTGCAAACATGGCATATCGCCGACCCGGCCAACCCCGCCGCGAACCCGGCCGCCGTGCGTTACCCGGCAGCGGGAACCGCGAACGCGGTCGTCACCCTCTTTGTCGTGACCACGTCCGGCAGGCTGACGGCGGTGGATACCGACTACCTGGCGTTCCCGTACCTGATCACGGTGAGCTGGACCGAGACCGGGCAGCCGCCGCTGGTCGTGGTCCTGAGCCGGGATCAGCGGGAAATGCGGCTGCTGTCGGTCGACCAGCACAGCGGCACGTGCACGGTCATCAGGTCGGACACCGATCCGTCCTGGGTGGATGTGGTTCGCGGCGTGCCTGCCCGCACCGCCGATGGCCGGATCGTCTGGACCGCGGACTCGGGTGGAGCCAAGCGGCTGCTGGCCGGGACCGCCGAGCAGCACGCGGCCGGCACAGCGCCGCCGGTGACCGGCACCGACCTTCAGGTCCGCGAGGTGCTCAGCGTCGACGGCGACACCATCCTGTTCACCGCCTCGGCGCAGGATCCGGCTTCCACGGCCGTGTGGTCCGCGGGCCCGGACGGCCTCCGGGCGGTCAGTCCGGCCGAGGGGATCCACTCGGGCCAGCTTTCTGGCGGAACGCTGCTGCTGGCCAGCCGGACCATCGCCGCCAGCGGAGCCGACGTGCGGGTACTGCGACCCGGTGGCGAGCTAGGCCGGATCGGCTCGCTGGCCGAGCAGCCGAGGCTGCCCGCGCCGCAGCCGGCGCTCGGCTATTCAGCCGGCCAGAGCAGGCTGCGGACCGCGATCTTGCTGCCGTCCTGGCACGAGCCGGGCTCCGCGAAGCTGCCCGTGCTGTGCGACCCGTACGGCGGCCCGCATGCCCAGCGCGTGACCAGTTCCCGCGACGCCTACCTCACCTCTCAGTGGTTCGCCGAGCAGGGTTTCGCGGTCGTGATCGCCGACGGCCGGGGCACGCCGGGACGCGGCCCCCAGTGGGATCGCGCGGTCGCCGGCGACCTAGCCGCGCCGCCGCTTGAGGACCAGGTCGAGGCGCTGCACGGTGCCGCCGGGCGGTGCGCCGACCTGGATCTGTCCAGGGTCGCCATCCGCGGCTGGTCGTTCGGCGGGTTCCTGTCGGCGCTGGCGGTCCTGCGGCGGCCGGATGTGTTCCACGCGGGCATCGCCGGCGCCCCCGTCACCGACTGGCGGCTGTACGACACCGGCTACACCGAGCGCTATCTCGGGCACCCCGATTTCAGCCCGGACGCCTACGACCGCAGCTCGCTGCTCGGCGACGCCGCCGGCCTGACCCGGCCGCTGATGATCATTCACGGGATGGCCGACGACAATGTCGTCGTCGCGCACTCGCTGCGGCTCTCCTCGGCCCTGCTCGCGGCGGGCCGGCCGCACACCGTGCTGCCGCTGTCGGGCGTCACGCACATGGCCTCGCAGGAGGAGGTCGCCGAGAACCTGCTGCTCCTGCAGGTCGACTTCCTGCGTGCGGCGCTGGAGATCGGGTAAGGAAACCGGACATGACCAGCCTGCTCGTCGGCGGTTACTCGGGCGACAAGGGCCAGGGCTGCGGGATCAGCGTGCTGCAGCATGGCGAGGTGGTCGCGACGATCCCGGCGGAGTCGCCATCCTGGATCGCGCGGCACCCCGACCTGCCGGTCCTTTACGCGGTCGCGGAGACCGACACCGGCAGCGTGCACGCGTGGCGGATCGAAGACGGCAAGCCGGTTCAGGAGATCGGCTCTGGCGCGACCGGCGGTGCGGAGCCCGCGCACCTGACGGTGGACAGCACCGGCAGGTTCCTGGTGACCGCCAATTACAGCGGCGGAAGCATCAGCGTGCACCGACTCGGCCCGGACGGCGCCATCGGCGAGCGCACCGACCTGGTCCAGCACGAGCAGCACGGGAGTCACCCGCGCCAGGACAGCGCGCACCCGCACATGGTCCGAGCGATCGAGGGCGGCGTGCTCGTCGTCGACCTCGGCGGCGACGCAATCTACCGGTATGCCCTAGGGGACGACGGAACGCTCGCGCTCACGACCGTCTTCGCAGCGCCGCCGGGATCGGGTCCGCGGCACGCGGTGCGGATCGGCGAGCGGTACTACGTCACCGCGGAGCTGAGTGGTCAGCTGCTGGTGTACGAGCCCGACGGGGAGCTGGCCGGAGTAATGCCCGCAAGCCAGTCGGACGCGCCCAACCAGCCATCCGAGCTGGTCGGCTACCGGAGCTTCCTGTATGTCGCCAACCGGGGCCCGAACACGGTTTCTGTGTTCGCCCTCGACGGCGACCTGCCGAGGTATGTCGCCGAGGTCGCAACCGGCGACTGGCCCCGCCACATCGCGCTCGACGATGCCACGCTGTATGTGGCGAACGAGCGCTCGCACGAGGTGATGGAGATGCGCATCGACCCGCAGACGGGCATCCCAGTGTTGGAGCAGACCATCGAGATACCGAGTCCGACCGTCGTCCTGCCGTGAGACGGGCCCGTGCACGCGAGCTCGGCCTGGCCCCTGGCGCGCTTCCGCCGGGTCCGGTGAACGCGATCACCGATGTGCCCGGCATCCGGATCGGGCACGCCACCGTGATCGAGGCCGCCGGGGCCGGCCACGGAGAGCTCAGGACGGGCGTGACGGCCGTGCTTCACGATGTACTCGTCGGCCGGGAACCTGCGGGCCGGCGTACGCTGCCTGCCGGGCTAGCCGTGTTCAACGGGTTCGGCAAGATGACCGGCAGCACCCAGATCGCCGAACTCGGCACGATCGAGACCCCGGTGCTGCTGACAAGCACGCTGTCGGTGTTCCGGGTGGCGGACGCGCTGCTCAGCTACATGCACGGGCTACCGGCATACGCGCAGGCGGCCACGCTCAACCCGGTCGTGGCCGAGACCAACGACGGTTATCTCTCCGACATCTGGGCCAGGGCCGTCACCGCCGCGCATGTCCGCGCCGCGCTGGACGGCGCGACCAGTGGTCCGGTCGCCGAGGGCTGCGTTGGCGCGGGAACGGGCACCAGGGCGCTCGGGTTCAAGGCCGGTATCGGCACCTCGTCACGGCGGGCGGTGCTGGCGGCCGGCCCGGCGGTCACAGTCGGCGCGATCGTGCAGGCCAACTTCGGCGGCGTGCTGACGGTAGGCGGTATGCCCGTGCCGTCGTCCGCGACCCGGCCAGCCGAACCGGGCTCGTGCGTTATCGTGCTGGCCACCGACGCTAGCCTCGGAAGCCGCGAGCTGCGGCGGCTCGCCAGCCGGGCCTTTGCCGGGATGGCGCGGACGGGCTCCAATTTCTCCGGCCGCAGCGGCGACTATGCCCTTGCCATCAGCACCGCGGCCGCGGATGTGAGGGTCGCACCGGATGCCGCCGTTCCCGTAAAAGATCTTGACCTGCTGTTCACGGCCGCGATCGAGGCAACCGAGGAAGCCATTCTCAACTCGCTTTTCATGGCCGAGACCACGACCGGCTATCAGGGGCACGTATCCGAGGCCGTGCCGCTGGACCTCGTCAGCGGCAGACCAGGCAGCCGGTCCACGTCCGGATCCTGACCACCCCGTCGGGCGCCGGCCGGATGTGGCGCGACGCCGCGTCGACCAGCCGCTGCGGGTCGTCCACGCCCTGCGTGGAACGCATGCTCGCGATGTACTCCAGCACCGGCTCCGGCCGGGGCAGCTCGAGTTCGGCCCGGAAGTCGTGCCGCTGTACCGAGCCGAACACGCCGCCGAGCAGTTCCTCCCCTTCGTCCAGGCTGAGGCCCCCGGTGAGGCCCTCGCTGGCCGCCCAGACGACATCGGCCAGGCCGATGTCCGCCGCGGCCCGCGTCACCAGGTCACACAACTCGGCCAGGTGGCCGGTTCCGTTGAGCACCGCCAGTACCTGGCCGCCGTCGCGGGTGACGCGGCGCAGTTCACGTGCGGCGGCCTGGCGGTCGGGCACATGATGCAGCATGGTCGCCGCCAGCGTGACATCCGCGGCCCCGTCCCGGATCGGCAGCGCCGCGGCGTCGCCGACGACCAGGCGCGCCTGTCCGGCCGCGGCCCGTGCCGCCCGGAGCATGCCGGGCGAGAGATCCACCCCGATCGCCGCGCCCGCGTGCCCGCGGCGGGCCAGCGCGGCCAGGTAGACGCCGTTCCCGCAGCCGACGTCCGCTATCGCCTCCATCCCGGTCAGCCCGGCCAGCCCCAGGACCGCGGCCGGCAGGTCCACCCGCGGGCGCTGGAACCGATAGATCGACTGCCGGGCCGCCAGATTGGCATCGGTGCGGTACTGGCGCGTGCGCAGGTAGTCACGGTCGGTGATCATGTACGCATCGCTATTTGCCATGGAAAGGTACGGTAACGGCGAGCCGGGCCCGCCGGGTAGCCCGGACTGCGCAATCGGCGCAGAACTGCGCTATGTAGTGAGAGTCACACGCGCCGAAGCCCCGCCGGGGGCACCAGAGTGATATTCAGTGGAATAGGGTTTCTGACGCGACGCGAGCCCGCTGCCCACCTGGCCTGCCTGCCCTCCCCCGGCGGCCGGCGCCGGCCCAGCGGACCCGGAGCGATCCCATACCGGTCCAGGGCGGAGACGTCGACGAATGACGCAAATATCGGACGCGCCAGCCAAGACGCGGGCACAGATCAGTCAGAAGACACTGCGCACCGATCGCTGGTGGCAGCAGCCTGCCATTAACGCCGCCGCGCTCGGCGTGGTCGTGATCTATCTGACGTGGGCCTCGCTCGTCAACGAGAACTACTGGTGGAAGCCGTATATCTCGCCGTTGTACTCGCCCTGCCTGGCGGACAAGTGCCCGGCCGGGTCGGGCGTCAGCTGGATCCCGTGGGTCACCTGGCTGACCCCGGCAATCCTGATCATCTGGGGTCCGATGGGCTTCCGGTTCACCTGCTACTACTACCGGAAGGCCTATTACCGCGCCTTCTGGCAGGCACCTACTTCCTGCGCCGTCCGAGAGCCGCACGCGAAGTACACGGGTGAGAGCCGGTTCCCGCTGATCCTGCAGAACGTGCACCGGTACTTCTTCTACGTCGCCCTGATCTTCAACGTCATCCTGACCTGGGATGCCATCCTCGCGTTCCGCAACCACTCGGGGCAGTGGGGCCACATGGGCCTGGGCACGCTGGTGCTGGTCGTCAACGCCGCGCTGCTATGGCTGTACTCGCTGTCCTGCCATGCCTGCAGGCACGTCACCGGCGGCCGGCTGAAGCACTTCTCCAAGCACCCGGTCCGCTACTGGATGTGGACCCAGGTCTCCAAGCTGAACGCCAGGCACCAGCAGCTGGCCTGGGTGTCGCTGTTCTGGGTGCTGTTCACCGACCTGTACATCCGGCTGGTGGCAGCCGGCGTGTTCAACGACCCGCGGTTCTTCTGAAGAGGCCTGACAACATGAGTGACATCGAGCGCCCTGACATCGAGCGGCTCCAGTACGACGTCGTGGTGATCGGCGCGGGCGGCTCCGGCCTGCGGGCGGCGATCGAGGCCCGGCTGGCCGGCAAGCGGACCGCGATCATCTCCAAGTCGCTGTTCGGCAAGGCGCACACGGTCATGGCCGAGGGCGGCTGCGCCGCCGCCATGGGCAACATGAACCCCCGCGACAACTGGATGGTGCACTTCCGCGACACCATGCGCGGCGGCAAGTTCCTCAACAACCCGCGCATGGCCGAACTGCACGCCAAGGAGGCACCGGAGCGGGTCTGGGAGCTCGAGGCCTGGGGCGCGCTGTTCGACCGCACCCCCGAGGGGAAGATCAGCCAGCGCAACTTCGGCGGCCACGAGTACCCGCGGCTGGCTCACGTGGGCGACAGGACCGGGCTGGAGATGATCCGCACGCTGCAGCAGAAGGTCGTGGCGCTGCAGCAGGAGGACGCGGTCGCGCTCGGCGACCCGGAAGCGATGATCAAGGTCTACGCCGAGACGACGATCACCCGGCTGATCAAGGACGGCGAGGGGCGGATGGCCGGCGCGTTCGGCTACATCCGCGAGACCGGAAAGTTCGTCGTGTTCGAGGCCCCGGCGGTGATCCTGGCCACCGGCGGCATCGGCAAGACCTTCAAGGTCAGCTCGAACTCGTGGGAGTACACCGGCGACGGGCACGCGCTCGCGCTGCTGGCCGGCGCCAAGCTGATCAACATGGAGTTCGTCCAGTTCCACCCCACCCACATGGTGTGGCCGATCTCGGTGCGCGGGCTGCTCGTCACCGAGTCGGTCCGCGGGGACGGCGGCGTGCTGCGCAACTCCGAGGGCCGCCGGTACATGTTCGACTACGTCCCTGACGTGTTCCGCGCCCAGTACGCGGAGACCGAGGAAGAGGCCGACCGGTGGTACAAGGACCCGGATAACAACCGGCGCCCGCCCGAACTGCTGCCGCGCGACGAGGTCGCGCGGGCGAACAACGCCGAGGTCAAGGCGGGCCGCGGCTCGCCGCACGGCGGGGTGTTCCTCGACATCGCCTCCCGGCTGCCCGCCGAGGAGATCCTGCGGCGGCTGCCATCGATGTACCACCAGTTCAAGGAGCTGGCCGACGTCGACATCACCAAGGAGCCGATGGAGGTCGGCCCGGCCCAGCACTACGTGATGGGCGGTGTGGAGGTCGACCCGGACACCGGGGCGTCCATCGTGCCCGGCCTGTTCGCGGCCGGGGAGGTGTCCGGCGGCATGCACGGCTCCAACCGGCTCGGCGGGAACTCCCTGTCTGACCTGCTGGTATTCGGCCGCCGGGCCGGGATGGGCGCCGTAGAATACCTGGACTCGCTGGACGGCGCCCGGCCGAAGGCAAGCGACGCGGACCT
>JASHOV010000371.1 GCA_030038495.1 Streptosporangiaceae bacterium | reverse complement strand
TGCGGCGTGCGGGGCCTGAGTATCCGCCAGGTCGCGGACCGGCTCGTTTCCGGCGTACTCCGGCAGCCGTGCCGTCTCCGCTGCGTAGACGGCTGCATGTGGTGCAGGGTTCCGTCAGGCAGGGCGGACATGCGGGCCTCGTCGGTACGGGTCATTGCGCCGTAGGCCACGTGCCAGGCAGGCCGTTTCCCCGGGCTGTCGCCCTCCGGCTCGGCCCCGCACGGCTCGGTAAAGCTCGGCATCCTGTTCGGCAGCAACTCCTGCACGGCCACGGGTAGATCGGATAATCCGGTTCTGCGCTCCCGAAAACCTCCAGTATCTTTCTGGTTCCCTTCTCCAAATTTGCTAGCAACCTCTGAGTCACCTTAGACAGCTACTTTTCCCATGGTGTCAGTCGCCTCGTGGCTGACGGAGGATCCGGGCTCAGAGTGGCGGCCGGGACCACTCGACGGGTTCGCGTTCCCCGGGAACTGAACCCGCTCTAGGGAGCGGCGTTGTCTGATACCGATCCAAGTCGCCAGCCTGGCGCCGGCACTCCCGGCCTGCCGCCCGCCAACTTCGGCCCGGTTCCCGCGGGGACTCCGCAGCATTCAGAGGGCCTGCCGCCACGTGCCGCCAGCAGGTTGCCCGACGATGATCGCACGCGGTCCGCTCTCCCTATCCTGCCCGCCGCATTCTTCGGCGCGGAGCCGCGCGGCGCGCCGGGTGGCGAGGGGGTGCGGCCGGCAGAGCGCGCCGAGGTGCCACAGGATGACCGGGGACGGGCGCCGGGTCCCGGTACGGTGCGCGGCCCGCAGGACGCGGAGCCGCTGCCGGAGCCTGCGCGGACGGCGGGAGAAGGTGAGGCAGCCGGGACGGCCGGCGCGGAGCACCGCGGAGGTGCCGTCAGCGGCCGGGATCTGCCGGGCGCCACAGCTGAGCGGGGTGGTGCCGGCAGTGCCCCCATGGCCGGGAACGAGCCTGCCGGGCTGGACGATAGCCGTAGCTCGTCGTCTGGCAGCGCACAGGCGGCGGATGGCGGGCCGACGGGCCAGCAGCCATCGCCGGTCATGCAGCGGGAACCCAGCGGCCAGGAAACGTCGACCTCCCGGCCGGCTCCCCGGAACGGCGGGCCGCCGCACCCGGCCCGCCTGCGGTTTAGCATTACCGCGCCTGCTACCGCACACTCCATGCCGCCGAGCCCGCTCACGCGGCGCTCGACCAGCCCGCGATGGTTCACAGGTGGCGACACCACGCCCGACGACGACGCGGCGAGCCAACTCGGCGTGCGGCGTGCGCGAAGCCTGCGATCCGTCGCCGACGAGACACTGCGCGAATTGCGGCGCTGGAGCCTGCAGGTCAGCCCCGACAGCGTTCGACCGGACGCGGAGCGTGCCTTGAGTCCGGATGTGCGAGGACGCCGCCGGAGGAGTGTCACGATCCCGATGGGCCCCCTGCGAATCCCGTCCCGTCACAGCTATCCCAGTCTCGCGTCGAGCTGGACAGGCGGCCGGTCGCCTTCTGGCCTGGAGGCACCGGACCGGATCACCCTTCACGGCCGGCTCGGCGCCTCGGATGCCATCGTCAGCCTGCAGCCTGATGACGACGCGACCTGGCGCGATATCGAAGCCCGGCTCGCCCCCAGGCTCGGCCGCCGGTGGCCGCCGCTGGCTGCGGCGCTGCGTCCGCTGTCCGACTCGGCCACACTGCGGCCGCTGCTGTCCGCGCTGTCACGGGGCGCGACGTTCGAAGTGCCGATGATAGTGCGGGGCCGCAAGATCGGCGACGTGGTCCTGGACGCCCTGGTGTGGGGCGATACCTTCCAGCACGACGGCAATAGTCCCCTCAGCATAGAGTTTGAGGACGGCACGGAGTCTGAGGCAACCGGCATCACCTTCCGCGAGCGACGCTGGCGGGTCATCGGCGGGATGTTCATCAAGGGCGATGCCGCCGGCGACGACATCCAGTATCGGGGCAATCTCGGCGGATACCGGGACTCACTCCGCCTGGCCCAGCTCGAGGATGGCAGCCGGGTCGTGTCGAAGACCAAGACCGTGGAACCAGGGGTTATCTTCAGGGGCCTGATCGAGGTCGGTATTCGCGTCAAGTTCACCAGCGATCGCGGCCGCGCCGGGCAAGCCGGCGACATGGTGACCACCTCCGAACGACACGCCGTCACGGTCGGTGTCGCGGTGGCCGTGCCCCGGGCCGATGCCCGCGACGGCCAGGGCAACCTGCCCGAAGTCGCCGAGCATTACGCTGCGCCCCCCCGGATCACCCGGTTTCAGCGGTTCGGCTCGACCGATGCGATCTGGGACTTCTATCTCCTTCCCGGCGAGTCGCTGCCGGCGAACTCCCCGGTACGCCTGCTCCGCCAGACCATGGCCGAATGGCTGGGCGAGATCGACCCGTCCGGGATCGAGGTCTTCCGCCAGGCCTGGCCTGGCGTCGCTAAGCAGATCGCTGCTCAGGTCCAGCCGGGCGAGCTGCACCAGCGGCTTAGAGGCACGGCGTCGGGCCAGCCCGTAGAAGTCCACAGCCTCCCGGCCGGGGCTTCCGTGGAGGTGACCACGCGTATCATCCGCCTGGAGCACGTCCGCGGGACCGGCCAGACGGAGTTTGCCTCGGGCACGGAAATCCGGCGCCGGAACCTGAGCCAGCTCATGACGACCAACGCGATATCCGGGCTGCCGGGGCAGATTCAAGGCGAGCTCCCGCACCAGCTGGATGTGAGCGGGAGCGCCACCGCCGTGGCCGGGGGGGACGATTTGCGCGTGCAGGCCGACGATTCCCGGGCCGGAATGTGGACGAAGGCAAAGCGACCAGGGGAGGTCTTCGAGGGGATCGTCGAGCTGCGGTTCACGATGTCCTACACCCCCCGGCTGGAGCCCACTAGCCGGCGCGAGGCCGCCCCGACCACGCTGGCCGGCGTGCGGGCCGTCATCGATCGAGCCGAATGCGTCAAGGTCGATAGCCATCCCGATACGATCTGGGCTGCCGGAGAGGCGGATGCGCAGCCCGCGCCGGAAAGGGTGGCGGACCTGCGCGCGTGGCATGGCTCCCCGGCCCCGGCGGCGACCGAGAGCGCGGATCTGCCGCTGCCGCCGGACCAGGTATGGGCCGGCGGGCTGCCGGACACCAGCGTGATCGTGGACCTCTGGGGGCTAGATCGGCTCCGGGAGCTGTTGGGTCAGCACCTGTCGGCCTTCGCCGGAACAGGCAACTGGGACGCGATCCGGTCAGCAGTGCTGGGTTCCTACACCCAGAGCAGGCTCTCGGCGCACCTGGCTCAGATGACGCGGGGCATTCCGCTGGCAGGGCTAGATCTGCCGCACGTGTCTACCGGCGGCTTCGAGATCGAGGCCCGCGCGAGCGTCCGGTCACTGATGTTCAGCCGGCATGTCCCGCAGACTGAGCTGGCCCCGCAGGGGGACACGGGCATGCAGCATTCTCGCCGGCACTTCGACTGGTGGACCGCGCAGGCCCAGGGCCAGCTGGGCGCCTGGTTCGACCATGGTGCCCCTCACCAGCTGCTGCCCACGGGCGGCGGTCAGTTCCGGGAACGGTCAGGCTGGCGGCTGGCGGCTGGCGGCCGGAACGTCATCAACAGCAAGTTCAACGTCCCCGTCGTCTATTTCATCGGCCTGGCCCGGCTGGAGTTCAGGGCTTCGATGGAGGGCGCGCGCCCCACTACGGTCACAATGACGCTGCCGTTCGAGGTGGGCCTCCCTCGCGGAATGACCCGGACCCTGACGCCGCCCGGCCTGGCGGCATGGATTGCCGGGGGAAGGTCCCTGCCGGCCACCGCGGAAGAGTATGCCCAGCTGGCCACCCGCAGCGCCGAGCACACTGCCGCAGCCACCGGCAAACTGGCGGCGAAGCCAGGAAGC
>JASHOV010000370.1 GCA_030038495.1 Streptosporangiaceae bacterium | reverse complement strand
GGCGCGGAAGGCCGCGAACTCACGTTCGTCCCTGAGCGCTTCCGGAAAGATCATGTCAGCCCCTGCGTCGGCGTAGGCCGTGGCCCGCGCGACGGCTGAGTCCAGGCCCTCGACCGCACGGGCATCGGTGCGCGCGCAGATCACGAAGCCGGGGTCGCGGCGGGCCAGGACAGCGGCCTTGACCCGGCGGAGCATCTCGTCCTGGCCGACAACGGCCTTGCTATCGAGGTGCCCGCAGCGCTTAGGGTTGACCTGGTCCTCCAGATGGCAGCCGGCGAGGCCGGCGTCCTCCAGTAAGGTGACGGCGCGGGCCGCGTTTGCCGGCTCGCCGAACCCGGTGTCAGCGTCGATCAGGGCGGGCAGGCCGGTCACGCGCGCAATCTGCCGGCCTCGCTCGGACACCTCCGTGAGCGTCGTGAGACCGATGTCGGGCAGCGCGAGGTCGGCGGCCACCGCGGCACCGGAGATGTAGATGCCCTCGAATCCGTAGTCCGCGATCGCGGCAGCCGCAAGCGGCGAGAATGCGCCTGGCAGCCGCTGGATGTGCCCGGACGCGAGGCCGGCCCGGAACTGCTGGCGTTTCTCGCCAGGCGTCACGCGGTTCATCAGTGCGGTCACCGGAAGATCCCTCCCCGCGCCGGCTGCAGGGCATACAGGTACCCGGGACCCGCGGCGACGGTAAGCCCGGCGACCTCGTCCGGCGTGAGCTCCTCCAGGCGGTCAGCTAGGCCGAGAAATCGCTGCTGCTCGGCAGGTTCCACCACACCGTCGGCGAGCGCGCGGAACTTCCCGATGTAGTCGGGCCGGGTAAACGGACGACCGCCCAGAGGGTGCGCGTCGGCGACGGCAATCTCGTCGGCGATGACCTCGCCGGTGATCAGGGTGACTTCGACCCGGCCGCCGAATGCCTTCTCGGCGGGATCGACGGCATGGTAGCGGCGCGTCCACTCCTGGTCTTCGGCCGTGCGGACCTTCTGCCAGAGCTCGACGGTCGAGGGCCGGCGTGCTCGCGCCGGGCTGTAGGACCGCTCGTGGTGCCAGCTGCCGTCTTCTAAAGCGACTGCGAAGATGTACATGAGCGAATGGTCGAGGGTCTCCCGGCTAGCGCCAGGATCCATCTTCTGCGGGTCACCTGCGCCCGTGCCGATCACGTGGTGAGTGTGGTGGCTGGTACGGATCAGCACGTCGGAGACCTTGCCGAGGTCGCCGATCCGCGGGCCCATCCGCCGAGCCAGGTCGATCAGGGCCTGGGCCTGGTACTCGGCCGAGTGCTCTTTGGTGTAGGTGTCCAGGATGGCGCGCTTGGGCTCGCCCCGCTCTGGCAGCGGCACGTGGTAGCGGGCGCCCAGGCCGCCCAGCAGCCAGGCAATGACGCCGTCCTCGCCCTCGTACGCAGGGGACGGCGCGGCCTCGCCGCGCATCGCCCGGTCGACGGCCTCGATGGCCATCTTGCCGGCGAAGGCGGGCGCGTAGGCCTTCCAGGACGAGATCTCGCCCTTGCGGCTCTGGCGGGTCGTAGTCGTGGTGTGCAGGGCCTGACCGACCGCCTGGTAGATGACGTGAGCGGGCAGTCCTAACAGGGTGCCGATGCCCGCGGCCGCGGACGGGCCCAGGTGGGCGATGTGATCGATCTTGTGCTCGTGCAGGCAGATACCGCGCGCCAGGTCAATCTGGATCTCGTAGCCGGTCGCGATGCCCCGCACCAGGGCGGCTCCGTTCAGGCCGCGATGCTGTGCCACGGCCAGGATCGGCGGGATGTTGTCGCCCGGGTGGGAGTACTCCGCTGCCAGGAAGGTGTCGTGGTAATCCAGCTCGCGCACGGCGACGCCGTTGGCCCAGGCCGCCCACTCCGGCGAGAACCGCCGGGCCCGGTCGGTCCCGAGCACCGTGGCACCTGGCGCGTAGGGATGCTCGAGCGCCTGGGCCCGGGCGTTAGCGACCGGCCGACGGCCGAGCGACGCGACCGCGACTGCGGCGTTGTCGATGATCCGGTTCCCGATCATCTCCGCCACGGCCGGGTCCACAGCGACAGAGTCGGCGGCAACCTCCGCTATCCGCCAGGCAAGTTGCTGCTGTCGCGGCAGCGCCTCCCGCGACCGAAACGTCCGCACATCATGGACTCTCATCTGGCCAGTGTCGCCCGCTCTCGCACTCCGCAGGTTCCCCCGCTGGCGTCATCGCATGTCGTTACAACATCCACTAATCTGGGCACTAATAACAGTCCTGAACTTGTGAAATGCAGTGGAGGTCCATTGCAGATCTGTGGAGGTTGTGAACATTGGCCGGGACAAGGGCGCGGGTGGGCGTACGCCTGCGCCACTTACGCGAAGAACGCGGCCTCACCCAGCGAGCCCTCGCGCAGGTGCTTGACATTTCGCCGAGCTACGTCAACCAGCTGGAGTCTAATCAGCGGCCGATTACCGCTGCCGTGCTGCTGAAGCTGACACAGGCGCTGGACATCGACCTCGCAGAGTTCTCCACCGACGCCGCCGAGCGGCTGTGCGCACAGTTGCGGGACATCCTCACCGACGCTTCGCTCAGCGAGCAGATCAGCAACGCCGAGATCAGCGAGCTGGCCAGCAACCTCCCTGCGGTCGGCCGGGCCCTTGTCGACCTCCACCGGCGCTACCGGCACAGCCAGGAGGTCAGCGAGTCAATTAGCGCGCGGATCGACGCCGCGTCCCCGGCATCGGGCGTGGCGCCGCCGACGGCCTACGAGGAAGTGCGTGACCTGTTCTACGCGCACCGCAACTACTTCGGCCCCCTGGATACAGCCGCCGAGGACATCGCCGCCGCCGCCGGGCTCGCAC
>JASHOV010000369.1 GCA_030038495.1 Streptosporangiaceae bacterium | reverse complement strand
CGGCCACAGGCGCTTGACCTGCTGAGCAGCAACAAGGTGGAGAAGCTCCCGCTTGTCGACAGCGCCGGCCGGCTGCGCGGGCTGATCACGGTCAAGGACTTCACCAAGAGCGAGAAGTTCCCGAACGCGACTAAGGACGCCGAGGGCCGGCTGGTGGTCGGCGCCGCCGTGGGCGTCGGCGAGGACGCCAAGCGCCGGGCCCAGGCGCTTACCGACGCGGGCGTCGACTTCCTCGTGATCGACACCGCGCACGGGCACTCTCAGGGCGTGCTGGACATGGTCGCCCAGGTGAAGGCGAACTCCCGTACCGAGGTCATCGGGGGTAACGTCGCCACCAGGGCCGGCGCGCAGGCGCTGATCGACGCGGGGGCGGACGCGGTCAAGGTCGGCGTCGGGCCCGGCGCGATCTGCACCACCCGGGTGGTAGCCGGCGTGGGCGTCCCGCAGGTCACCGCCATCTACGAGGCTTCCCTCGCGGCCCGGCCGGCGGGCGTCCCTGTCGTGGGCGACGGCGGAGTCCAGTACTCGGGCGACATCGCCAAGGCGATAGCCGCCGGCGCGGACACCGTCATGCTCGGCAAGCTGCTGGCCGGCTGCGAGGAGGGTCCCGGCGACGTGGTCTTCATCAACGGCAAGCAGTTCAAGCTGTTCCGTGGCATGGGGTCGCTCGGCGCCATGCGCAACGTGGAGCGCGGCGGCTCCTACTCCAAGGACCGCTATTTCCAGGACGACGTGCTGCGCGAGGACAAGCTGGTGCCCGAGGGCGTGGAGGCTCAGGTGCCCTTCCGCGGCCCGCTGTCCGCGGTCGCCTACCAGCTCGTGGGCGGCCTAAGAGCCGCGATGGGCTACTGCGGCGCGCGCACGATTGCCGAGCTGCAGCAGGCCAGGTTCACCCAGATCACCGGCGCGGGGCTGATCGAGAGCCACCCGCACGACGTCGAGATGGTGGCCGAGGCGCCAAACTACGGCGGTCGGCGGAACTAGGAACTAGGCGAGGCACATCCACGCAGGCCCGGACACGGGCGGCTGGGCGGGAGGGCGAACGTGAGCGTGGTGGAGATCGGCCGGGGCAAGAGCGGCCGGCGCGCGTACGCGCTTGAGGAGATCGGGATCGTGCCGTCGCGGCGCACCCGGCACCCGGACGAGGTGTCGATCGCCTGGCAGATCGACGCGTACCGGTTCGAGCTGCCGCTGGTCGTGGCGCCGATGGACAGCGTGGTCTCGCCCGCGACCGCGATCGCCGTGGGCAAGCTCGGCGGGCTGGGCGCGCTCGACCTCGAGGGCCTGTGGACGCGGTTCGAGGACCCGGAGCCGCTGCTGGCCGAGGCCGCCGAGCTCGACGACGCCGCCGCGACGAGACGGCTGCAGGAGATCTACGCCGAGCCGATCAAGGAGGACCTGATCGGCCAGCGGATCGAGCAGATGCGCGCGGCGGGCATCACCACCGCGGTGCGGCTGTCGCCGCAGCGCACGGTCCGCTACTACAAGGCCGTGATCGACGCCGGCGTCGACATCTTCGTGATCCGCGGCACCACGGTGTCGGCCGAGCACGTGTCCGGCCAGTCCGAGCCGCTCAATCTCAAGCAGTTCATCTACGAGCTCGACGTTCCTGTCATCGTCGGCGGCTGCGCGACGCACACGGCCGCGCTGCACCTCATGCGCACCGGCGCGGCCGGCGTGCTGGTCGGATTCGGCGGCGGCTCCGGGCACACGACCGCGGCGGTGCTCGGGGTGAAGGTGCCGATGGCCACCGCGATCGCGGACGTCGCGGCCGCCCGCCGTGACTACCTGGACGAGTCCGGCGGCCGGTACGTGCACGTAATCGCGGACGGCGGCATGACCACCAGCGGCGACATCGCCAAGGCGCTCGCCATCGGCGCGGACGCGGTGATGGTCGGCTCGCCGTTCGCCCGCGCCGCCCAGGCCCCCGGCCGCGGCTACCACTGGGGCAGCGAGGCACACCACCCCGACCTGCCGCGTGGCGCCCGCGTGAAGGTAGGCACGATCGGCAGCCTGGAGCAGATCCTGCACGGGCCGTCGGTCGTGGCGGACGGCTCGATGAACCTGATGGGCGCGCTGCGGCGGACGATGGCCACCTCCGGCTACTCCGACCTGAAGGAATTCCAGCGGGTGGAGGTCGTGGTGACCCCCAGTGCCTCGCCGCGCTGACTTCAGCCGGGTGTGGCCGGGCGCGCGTTCCGCGGCGGCCAACCATGCCGGGAACGGGGCGCCGGCGACCGACCCGGCCCGGGCCACCAGCCGCCTCGGGCCGGCCGAACGGGCGGCGGCGCTTGAGGCCCTGGCCGGTATCGAGCACCAGGTGCTGGTCGTGGGCGGCGGCGTCGTCGGCGCCGGAACCGCGCTGGACGCGGTTACCCGCGGCCTGACGACCGGCCTGGTCGAGGCCAGGGACTTCGGCTCGGGCACCTCGTCGCGGTCGAGCAAGCTCATCCACGGCGGGCTGCGCTACCTCGAGCAGCTCAACGTCGGGCTGGTCAGGGAGGCGCTGAGCGAGCGGTCCATCCTGCTGCAGCGGCTCGCACCGCACCTGATACACCCGGTCTCGTTCCTGTTCCCTTTCACCCACTACGGCTGGGAACGCGCCTACGTCGGCGCCGGCGTGAGCGCCTACGACATGCTCGGCTTCTCCATGGGCCAGAGCCGCGGACTGCCAGGGCACCGGCAGCTGACCAGGAAGTCGGCGCTGAAGCTGGCGCCGGCACTGAAGCGCTCGGCGCTGACCGGGGCGCTGGTCTACTGGGACGCGCAGGTCGACGACGCGCGCTACGTGGTCACGCTGCTGCGCACCGCGGCCAGCTTCGGCGCGCACGCGGCGTCACGCACGCAGGTCACCGGATTCCTGCGGGAGGGGGAACGGGTCACCGGCGTGCGCGCGACGGACCTGGAGACCGGCACCGAGCTGGAGATCAGGGCCCAGCAGGTCGTCAACGCCACCGGCGTGTGGACCGACGAGATCCAGGAGATGGTCGGCGGGCGCGGCCAGATCAACGTGCGTTCCTCCAAGGGCATCCACCTGGTCGTGCCGCGCGACCGGATCCACTCGGGCACGGGCATCATCCTGCGCACGCCGGTGAGCGTGCTTTTCGTGATCCCGTGGGGGCGGCACTGGATCATCGGCACCACCGACACCGACTGGTCCCTGGACAAGGCGCACCCGGCGGCCAGCCGCAGCGACATCGACTATGTCCTCGGCCAGGTCAACAAGGTGCTGGCCGTGCCGCTCACCCGCGACGACGTGGAAGGCGTCTACGCCGGGCTGCGCCCGCTGCTGGCGGGCGAGTCGGAGTCCACGTCCAAGCTCTCGCGCGAGCACACGGTGGCGCACCCGGTGCCTGGCCTGGTCATGATCGCGGGCGGCAAGTACACCACCTACCGGCTGATGGCCCGTGACGCCGTCGACGCCGTGGCGCACGGGCTCGACGGCAAGGTCGCACCGTCCTGCACCGAGAACATCCCGCTGGCGGGCGCCGACGGCTACCAGGCGCTGTGGAACGCGCGCTACGCGCTGGCCCGGTCATCCGGCCTGCACGTAGCCAGGATCGAGCACCTGCTGAACCGCTACGGCTCCATGATCGGCGAGGTCCTTGACCTGATCGCCGCGGACCCCGGCCTCGGCAAGCCGCTGTCAGGGGCCGACGACTACCTGAAGGCCGAGATCGTGTACGCGGCCTCGCACGAGGGCGCCAGGCACCTGGACGACGTGCTGGCCCGGCGCACCCACGCGTCCATCGAGACCTGGGACCGGGGGGTTACCGCCGCCGACGAGGCGGTCACGCTGATGGCAGGCCCGATGAAGTGGAAGGCCCGCCAGGTCGAGCGGGAACTGGCGAACTACCGGGCCAGGGTGGCCGCCGAGCGGGCCTCGCAGGAAGCCGAGTCCGACCAGGACGCGGACGCGATCCGCATGGGTGCCCCGGAGACGGTCCCGGTGTTTCACGGCGACGTACCGCCCGGCTGAGGGATGGGACCCGTACGCGCGGCTGTGGCCAGGCTGCCGAGCGGGCCGGGCGTCTACCGATTCCGCGACGGCGCCGGCCGGGTGCTGTACATCGGCCGGGCGGGCAGCCTGAAACGGCGCGTCGGCTCGTACTGGTGCGACCTCGGCGACCGCCCGCACCTGGCCAGGATGGTCGCGCAGATCGGCCGGGTGGAGGCCGTCAGCTGCGCCTCGCAGCACGAGGCGGCCTGGCTAGAGCGCAGCTTGCTGGAGCGCGGCATTCCCCGCTGGAACCGGACCGCCGGCGGTCAGGAGGTCGAGGTGTACATCCGGCTGTTCGCCTCGCCCCGGTCACCCGGCCTGTCAGTGGTGCACGAGCCGCCAAAACCCGGCGACGCCGGCAGGTACTTCGGGCCGTACCTCGGCGGCGCGCGGGTGCGGCTGGCCGCCTCGGGGCTGAATCGGGTCTTCCCGCTGGCGTATGCCGCCGATGCTCCTGCGGGCTCCATGGCGGCGATGGCGGCGGAACGAGGTGTTCGCGGGGCTGATCGGTCCCGGCTGGTCAGCCAGCTCGTGGCCGTGCTCGACCGCGATCCGGCCGCCACCGCCGGTGTCCGCGCGCGCCTCGTGGCTCGCCGGGACGCCGCTGCGGCCGCCGAGGCATTCGAGGTAGCGGGCCGCGTCCAGGCCGAGCTGGCCGCCCTCGACTGGGTGACCTGCCCGCAGCGGGTCGCCACCCTGGACGGCGGGGACGCCGAGGTGGCCGGCTGGGCGGACGGCCTTCTGGTCAGGTTCGAGATCGCCGGCGGCCGGATGTGCGGCTGGCGGCAGTACCAGCGGACCAGGGCCCAGGCCGACCGGTGGCTGGCCAGGACGCCGCCGCAGTGGCGGGAGTTCGCGGCCGAGAACGCCGCGCTCGCCTCCTCACTAGCTGGCACGGTACTAGCCAGCACCGGGTCGGCTGGCGAGTACCGGCGGCCCGAAGCGGCCGGGCCGGCTGGCTAGACTTCGTCGCATGCCCCAGCCCCGAGTGTTCTCCGGCATCCAGCCCACGGCCGACTCGTTCCATCTCGGCAACTACCTGGGTGCCCTGCGCCAGTGGGTGACCCTCCAGGACACGCACGACACCATCTACTGCGTCGTCGACCTGCACGCGATCACCTTGCCGCAGCAGCCCGCTGACCTGCGCCGGCGCACGAGAGTCGCCGCGGCCCAGCTATTCGCGGCCGGAATTGACCCGGACCGCTCGATCGTGTTCGTGCAAAGTCACGTGCCGGAGCACACCGAGCTGACCTGGGTGCTGTCCTGCCTGACCGGCTTCGGCGAGGCCAGCCGCATGACCCAGTTCAAGGACAAAGCGGCCAAGGGCGGAGCGGACGCCGCCAGCGTGGGGCTGTTCACCTACCCGATCCTGATGGCCGCCGACATCCTGTTGTACGACGCCGACCAGGTGCCGGTCGGCGAGGACCAGCGGCAGCACCTGGAGCTCACCAGGGACCTGGCCCAGCGGTTCAACCACCGGTTCGGGCCGACGTTCGTGGTGCCGGGACCATACATTCTCCCGGAGGTCGCCAAGATCACCGACCTGCAGGACCCGTCGATCAAGATGAGCAAGTCCGCCTCGTCCCCGCAGGGCATCATCGACGTGCTCGAGGAGCCGAAGTCGGTCGAGCGCAAGATCATGCGCGCGGTGACCGACACCGAGGGCGAGGTGCGCGCGGACGAGCAGGCCAAGCCGGGCGTGACGAACCTGCTGCGGATCTACTCGGCGCTGGCAGGCGAGCCGATTGCCGCCCTGGAGCAGCGTTACGCCGGGTCGGGTTACGGCGCGTTCAAGAAGGACCTCGCCGAAGTCGTCGTCGGCGGGTTCGCGCCTATGCGGGAACGGACCGAGAAGCTCCTGGCCAACGAGAGCGAGCTGGACCAGCTGCTGGCTGTCGGCGCGGCCAAGGCCCGCAAACTGGCCGTGCCCACGATGGACAGGGTCAGGGACCGGGTGGGCTTCCTGCCCGCGCGCTGACCGGGCGAGACGCGATCAAGCCCGGTGCCGACGTTCCCGATCGAAACGGGGTTAATAGCCCGGCCGCCGGGTAGCTGCACGGGCCGCAGGCATAAACCCCCCACGCCTGCGCAGGGAGTGTTCAGGACAATGACCGCAACGCTTCGCGTCCGGCGCAGCCGGGGCGCGCTCAGCGGCGTGCTGCTCGTGCTGCTGGGCATCTGGGGCGCGCTGATCCCGTTCATCGGCCCCTACTTTCACTACGCGTACACGCCCAGCAAGACCTGGGACTACACCACCGGCCGGCTCTGGATGGAACTGCTGCCCGGGGTGGCCGTGCTGGTCGGCGGAGTGTTCGTGCTGATGAGCAGGCACCGCGCGGTGGCGGTGCTCGCAGCCTGGCTGGCCGCGGCGGGCGGCGCCTGGTTCGCCGTCGGCGGCCTGATCGCGGCGCGCTGGACGAGCCTGCCCTCCGCCGGCGTCCCGGTCGGCAGCCCGACCAGGATGGTGCTGGAGCAGATCGGCTTCTTCATCGGGCTCGGAGTGGTGATCGTGTTCCTGGCCGGACTGGCGATGGGCAGGTTCACCGTGGTGTCCGCGCGCGACCTCGACACCTCCGCCGCGTCGGCGAAGAGCACCGAGGACGTAGCCGGGCCGCGCTCGGTCCGCCGGCTGACCCTGCCGAGGCCGCTGGTCAGGTCCGGCTCGGGCACGAGTTCAGGCTCGGACTCGGCCTCGTCCTGACGGCCCGGCCAGCAGAATCATCCTGGAGATCTGGGCGCTGCCAGTCAGCTCCCAGATCTCCGCGCGCGGCAGGGCCCTGGCCGGGCCTGCCCCGGCCCGGATCTGCTAAGCCGCGGTGTCGGACGAGCAGCCCGCGGCGGCGGAGCAGCCCGATGCCCAGCCCGGTGACCGCGAGGGCCCCGCCCGCGACCGCGTAACGGACCGACATGCTGCCCGAGCCCGCGCTCTGCTGCCGGGCCGCGGCCAGCTGCGCCCTGGCGTCGGCCGGCCTGGTGTGCTTCGCCACAGTGACGGCTGGTAGCGGCTTTACCAGCGTGCCCACCGGACTCACCTTGCCGTTCATGGCGAATCCCCAGTTCAGCAGCTCCACCGCGGAAGTGATTTCCTGGAGCGCGGTGCAGTGCATGATCGTCACGATCAGGGTCACGCCGTTGCGCCGGGCCAGCCCGACGTAGGTGGCCTCGGAGTTGATCGTCCAGCCGATCTTGCCGCCGAGGGCGCCGGGGTACTTGGTGAGCAGCCAGTTCTGGTTGACCAGAGTCTCCCAGTCGTGCGGCTTGATCTCGAAGGGCGCGCTCAGCGTTTCGTCGTACTTCAGGAACTGCGGCATGGCCAGCGCCTGCCGGGCGATGAGCGCCTCGTCGTAGGCCGACTCGACCTGGCCGACCGCCGGCAGGCCGTTGGGCTGCTTGGCGACGACATCGTAGGCCTGCAGGTGGTGGGCCTCGGCGTTGATGAGCGCCATGCCCTTGCTGAAGGAGCCGGTCGCCTGCGTGAGCGCCACCGCGGCGTCGTTGGCGGAGATCGTCAGCAGGGCCGTGAACAGGTCGGAGACCTTGTACCGCCGGCCTGCGACCAGGCCCGCGTCCATCGGCTCGGTGTCGGCGGCCTGCTGGCTCGCCAGCACCATCGCGTTCGGATTCAGCCGCGGTATGAGGGTGATCGCTGTGAGGATCTTCATGGTGCTAGCCGGGCCGAACCGGCCGTGCGGGTTCCTGGCCGCGAGCACCTGGCCGGTGTTGGCGTTCGCGATCACGAAGGACGAGGCCGGGATCGAGGGCACCCGCGGGGCGCTGGCGCTCGGGTAGTTCACGACCGTTCCCTTGCTGGCCATCAGCGGCCCGCCCTGTGCCGTCGTTCCCGTGCTCCCGGTCGCCGTGCTCCCGGTCGCCGTGCTCCCGGCCGCCCGGCTGGCGTGCGGCTGGGCCGGCTTGCGGGCCGCGGACGCGGGCAGCGGCGCGCCGATCACAGCCAGGACCGTCAGACAGGCGGCACCGAGGGCGGCCGGGACCGCCAGACGCCGAGCTCCAGGCTTCATCGAGCCTCTCCATCTCTTACCTCAGGGGCTCGCCCCGACTTAGCCGGAGATCGGAGCCGCTTTCGGGCTGGTGAGCAGCCTATGTCGTTTTGCGCGCTGGTCTTGTCACGCACTGTGACTTTCCCCACCTACACCGCCACCTGCGCCGGCCATAATCTGGTTCTATGAGTCGCATATCGGAGTCAGGTAGGCCAATCGAAGGGGTCTACCGGCCCAAGGACGTGCAAAATCTTGACCCGGAAGCCGATCTGGGTGAGCCTGGCGCCTTTCCGTTCACCCGGGGTGTTTACCCGACGATGTACCTGACCCGGCCCTGGACAATGCGCCAGTACGCCGGTTTCTCCACTGCCGCCGAATCCAACCGGCGCTATCACCAGCTGATCGAGGCAGGCACGACCGGGCTGTCGGTTGCGTTCGACTTGCCCACCCAGATGGGCTACGACTCCGATGCCCCGCAGGCAGGGGGCGAGGTCGGCAAGGTCGGGGTCGCGATCGACTCGATCGAGGACATGCGGCTGCTGCTCAAGGGCATACCCCTGGCCAGGGTCTCCACGTCGACGACCATCAACGCGCCCGCCGCGCTGCTGCTCTGCCTGTATCAGCTGGTGGCCGAGGAGCAGGGCGTCAGCGCGGCGGAGATCTCCGGCACGATTCAGAACGACATACTCAAGGAGTACATCGCCCGCGGGACCTACATCTATCCGCCGCAGCCATCACTGCGGCTGGTTGCCGATACCTTTGCCTACTGCCGGGCCGAGATTCCCCGCTGGAACACGATCTCGATCTCCGGCTACCACATGGCCGAGGCGGGGGCGTCGCCCGTGCAGGAGATTGCGTTCACGCTGGCTAATGCCCGCGAGTACGTGCGCACCGCGATCGCCTCCGGGCTGGCGGTCGACGAGTTCGCGCCGCGGCTCTCGTTCTTCTTCGTCGCCAGGACCACGCTGCTCGAGGAGGTCGCCAAGTTCCGCGCGGCCCGGCGGATGTGGGCGCACATTATGCGCGACGAGTTCGGTGCGCGCGATCCGCGGTCACAGATGCTGCGGTTCCACACGCAGACCGCCGGCGTCCAGCTGACGGCGCAGCAGCCCGAGGTCAACCTGACCCGCGTCACCCTGCAGGCGCTGGCCGCGGTGCTGGGCGGCACCCAGTCGCTGCACACCAACTCCTACGACGAGGCGATCGCGCTGCCCTCACAGAAGGCGGCCACGCTCGCAGTGCGGACACAGCAGGTGCTGGCCTGCGAGACCGACCTGACGGCCATCGTCGACCCGCTGGCGGGTTCCTATGCGATCGAGTCGCTGACCGACGACATCGAGGCCCAGGCCCGCGATCTCATGGCCAAGGTTGCCGACCTCGGCGGCGCCGTCGCCGCCATCGAGCAGGGCTTCCAGAAATCGGAGATCGAGCGCTCCGCGTACCGGATCGCGCGCGAGATCGACTCCGGCGAGCGCAAGGTGGTCGGGGTCAACGCGTATGTGAGCGCGCGGGAAGAGCCGTACGAGCCGCTTCGGGTCGACCCCGCGATCGAGCAGGAGCAGGCAGCCAGGCTGGCGACGCTGCGCGGCCGCAGGGACAGCGACGAGGTGAGGCGCCGGCTGGACGAGGTCAGGCGCACGGCCGAGGGGTCAGGCAACATGCTGTACCCGCTGCGCGAGGCGCTGCGCGCGCTTGCCACGGTCGGCGAGGTCAGCGACGCGCTGCGCGAGGTGTGGGGCGTCTATCACCCGGCCGACGCCTACTGACCGGGGTCAGATCCGGCGGTTTCGACGTTTGCGCAACGTCAGCGAACTGGCGAGCCGAGCGGTACGATGCTGATCAGTAGACAGCGAATCTCGTCAGCGAGCGGCGGGAAGCGGAGCGGCGCTACTTGGCCGCGGTAAATGGCTAGTCTGGCAGTCGGAGTCGCTCGCAGGCAGGTCGAGGCACAAGCGTTCGTGACGCCGAGGTTTTGGCCGAGCAAAAGCCGGTACCTATAGCGATCACCTTCGCGGCTTGCCTGCCGGGGCCCTTGGAACGGGCCCCCTGGCAGTTCTGGAGCGGGCACACAGATGTTGGACCGGTCCGGGAGGCGTAACGGTTGTCTCCTGTGCGGTCCCGCTTTCTGGACTGAGTGAGTTCGAGGATTAGATGGACACGCTGCACAGTGTCGTAGTGAGTACGGGTGCCAGTTGGCATTTCGTTGCCCGCGGGGAGGCAGCGCATGGCTGAGCATGATCTTGAAGGGGAGCTCGACGCGTTCCTCGCGGGGCACGAGAGCGAGCTCATCGACTTCAGGCGTGACCTGCATGCGCACCCGGAGACCGGTTACCACGAGTACCGGACGACGCGGCGGGTAGCCCTGCGGCTCGAGGCGGCCGGCCTGCGGCCGAGCATCCTGCCCAAGGGCACCGGCCTGACCGTCGACCTCGGCTCCGGCTCGCCGGACGAGCCGGTGGTGGCGCTGCGTGCCGACATCGACGCGCTGCCCATTAACGACGAGAAGGACGTGCCCTACCGGTCCACCATCCAGGGTGCCTGCCACGCCTGCGGGCACGATGTGCACACCTCGATCCTGCTCGGCACGGGCCTGTTCCTGGCCAGGACCGCGGCCGCAGGGGCCCTGCCGGGGCGGGTCCGTCTGATCTTCCAGCCCGCCGAGGAGGTACCGGGCGGCGCCATGGACGTGATGGCGGCGGGCGGCATCGCCTCGGTGGACCGGATCTTCGCCCTGCACTGCGAGCCCAGGCTGGAAGTCGGGAAGATCGGCACCAGGGTCGGCCCGATCACCGCGGCCTGCGACAAGCTCACCGTCAAGGTGACCGGGCCGGGCGGGCACACCGCGAGGCCGCACCTGACCGCCGACCTGGTGTTCGCGCTCGGCAAGATCATTACTGAACTGCCCGCCGCCCTGTCCAGGCGGGTCGACCCTCGCTCGAGCCTCAGCCTCGTCTGGGGGCGGGTCAGCGCCGGCACCGCGGCCAACGCGATACCAGACGATGGCCTGGTCGAGGGCACGGTCCGCTGCCTCGACGACGCCGCCTGGCACGAGGCGCCCGAGATGGTGAAGGCACTGCTGGAATCCGTGGCGAGCGCGTACGGCGTGGTCCCTGAGATCACCTATCAGCGCAACGTGCCGCCTACGGTCAACGACGCGCTCTGCACGGCCATGTTCGAGGCCGCCGCCGACCGGGTGCTCGGGCCGGACTCGATCACGCCCGCGGCGCAGAGCCTGGGCGGCGAGGACTTCGCCTGGTACCTGGACTCCATCCCCGGCGCCCTCGCCCGGCTCGGCACCCGCACGCCGGGATCGGCCGCGGACTTCGACATCCATCAGGCGGTGTTCGACGTCGACGAGCGGGCCATCGGGCTCGGCGTGCGGCTGATGGCCGCCACGGCCCTCACCGCGATGTCGGGAGGAACCGTCTCGTCCGATGCCGTCCACGGCCCGGCCGAGCGTCGCGACCAGGTAGCCGGCGCCCTGGCCTGACCGAGGGCCCTCTCAGCCCTAACCCGGGATTCCGTGGATCTTGAAGGGCTCGTCCGCAGTCACGGGGCTGCCGGGCGCATGTATCGGGCGCATACAGTGGAAGGCCGAGCGGGCCGCCGGCCGGCGGCTCTGTATCCGGCCCGCAACTGGAGCGCGTGACTCGTGTCCTCACCGTGGCGATCGGCGCCTGCGGACGGCAGGCCGGGCACCCGGTACGGTGCCCAGCCGCCCGGCCCGCGCTCGCTGTGGCGCGAGCGGCCAGATGGCCGGGTGGTGTTCCGGCATCCGGCTCCGCTGGTGCTCTGGTGGGCCTGGGTGATCTTCGCGCTGGTGAACATCGGCTACCTGATCGCCGACGGGCTCTCCATCCACTCGGTGCGCGCTATTGCCGTGCTGCTGGCGGTCTCCGGCGTCATGTACGCCTGCACGCTGCATGCGCGGGTTGAGGCCACGCAGGACGGCGTCACGATCTACAACCCGCTGCGTCGCCACCACGCGTCGTGGGGAGCGATCACCGACGTCCGCCTGGGCCAGTCGGTGGAGTTCGCCTGTATCCGGCCTGCACCGCGGAAGCCGGCGACGATCTACAGCTGGGCCCTGTACTCCAGCAGCAGGTCACGGGCCCGCGCGGAGATGCACAGTCACATGTTCGGCCGCGGCCAGCGAGGCGTCAGCAGCAAGGCGCCGGCCGAAGCTGCCGCCCTGGCCAGGCAGCACCCGAGCCAGCTCATGGCCGACGAGCTTGGCCGCCGGGCCGCGATCGCTCCTGCATCGACCGACGCCGAGGTCGGGGGCGCGCTGGTCGGCGCCCCGCCGCAAAGCGGCGCTCCGCAGGACGGAACACTCCGCAGCCGCGTGTCCTGGCAGCCGGTAGCCGCGATCGGCGTCCCGGTGGTGTTCGTGCTGATCGCGTTCCTAGTCAGGTAGCCGGCCGCGCGAACCAAGATCAAAGGGAGAGTTCGGGGGGTGGCAGCCCCCGAACTCTCCACTTAAGCCCGGAGGCCGCTAGTCGCGGCCGGCGTCAGATCGCGGGCGCGGGCTCCCCGGCTGGCGGCTCGTCGCCGAGCAGCCAGCGGGCCCCGGCGCCGCGGCTCGCCGCGGTGTCCAGCGGGTTGTACAGCGCGCACCGGCGGAGCGAGAGACAGCCGCAGCCAATGCAGCTGCCCAGGGTGCGCGACATCACCTGGAGCTCGGCGATCCTCGCGTCGATCCTGGCCTGCCAGGTCCGTGCCGCCCGGCCCCACTCGGCCCGGGTGGGGGCCCGGTCGGTCGGCAGCAGCGCGAGGCTCGCCTTGATCTCCCGTAGTTCCAGGCCCAGCTGGCGGCCTGCCCGGATGAAGGCCACGCGGCGCAGCATGTACCGCGGATAGCGGCGCTGGTTACCCGTCGTGCGACGGGCCAGGATGAGGCCCTCGCTCTCGTAGAACCGGAGCGCCGACGGCGCCGCCCCGCTCCTGGCGGATAGCTCGGAAATGGTCAGGTACGTGGGCTGTGCGGACGCTGCGGCCATGCCGCACAGAATAGTCGTGAATCCTCCTTGACCTCGAGTGCACTTGAAGTTGCAAGCTTTCGAGCATGACGAACGCAACTGTGAACGGAACGATAACGTTCGGCGACCTGCCCGGCCTGATGACCGAGATGACCGGCGACGAGAAACACGATCTTGCGGCCGAGTCCACCCTGGACGCGCTGTGGGTCTTGTATGACCAGGTCCTGCGGGTCAGCCCGGAAACTGCCGGCGACGACGACAGGGACCGGTTCCTGCTGTCCAAGGGGCACGGTCCGATGGCGTATTACGCCGTGCTCGCCGCGAAGGGCTTCATCGACCGGGCCGAGCTAAGAGCCTACGGCAGCTTCAACTCGCGGCTGGGACATCATCCCGACCGGATGCTGATCACGGGAGTGGAGATCAGCAGCGGCTCGCTCGGGCACGGCCTGCCGATCGGCGTGGGCGTCGCCCTGGGCCTGCGGGCCAGGGGCCAGCCCCGTGCCGATAGCCAGCCCCGCGCCGAGAGCCAGACCCGTGCCGAAAGTCAGCCCCGTGCCGACAGCCAACAGGGCGCCAGGGTGTTCGTGCTGGTGGGCGACGGCGAGCTGGATGAGGGCTCCAACCACGAGGCGATCGCGTTCGCCGGGGCGGTCGGCCTGGACCGGCTGACCGTCATCGTGGTTGACAACTCCAGCTCGACCTATGGCTGGTCGGGCGGGGCCGAGACCAGGTTCACCAGGGAGGGCTGGTCGGCCGCGCGGGTGAGCGGCCGCGACCACGCTGCGCTGGCGGCCGCGCTCACCGCGCCCCATCCCGGCACCCCGCACGTCGTCGTCGCCGTCATCGAGTCAGAGAACGAGAACTAAGGAGCAACAGTGGACACCATGCGGGCGCGATTCGAGCTCGTCACCAGCGAACTGCTGGACACCGACCCGAAGGTTGCGGTCGTGCTGGCCGCGATCGGCGCCGCGGCCTTCGAGCCCGCCCGGCGGCGGCACCCCGACCGTGTGATCAACCTGGGCATCCGGGAGCAGCTCATGATCGGGGTCACCAGCGGACTGGCCCTGACCGGGCTGCGCCCGATCGCGCACACGTTCGCCCCGTTCCTGGTGGAGCGGCCGTTCGAGCAGATCAAGCTGGACATCGGGCACCAGGGCGTCGGTGCCGTGCTGGTCAGCGCGGGCGGCTCGTATGACTGGCCGGCCTACGGCCGCACTCACCAGGCTCCAGGCGACGTCGCCCTGCTCGACACTCTGCCCGGCTGGACGGTGCACGTGCCCGGACACCCGGACGAGGCCGAGGCCCTGCTGCGCGGCGCCGTGGCGGCAAGCGGCCCGGTGTACCTGCGCCTGTCGGCGGCCGCGAACGCAACGCCGCTGCCGATACACCCCGGCGAGTTCGCCGTGCTGCGGACCGGCACAGCGGGCACCGTCATCGCCGTCGGCCCGGTGGCTGACGCGGTACTGGCGGCCACCGCCGGCCTGGATATGACCGTGCTGTACGCGACGACCATCCGCCCGTTCGACGCGGCCACCCTGCGCGCGACCCTCGGCGAGCCCGACGTCGTAGTGGTGGAGCCGTACCTGGCGGGCACGTCGGTCCCGTTCGTGGCCGAGGCCCTCCAGGATCGCCGGCACCGGGTGCTCGGCCTCGGCGTCGGCCGGGAGGAGCTGCGCCGCTACGGCACGCTCGCCGAGCATGAGGCGGCGCACGGCCTGGACGCGGCCAGCGTGCGGGAGCGCATCGGCGGCTTCCTGGCCGGGGCCACGGTTGCCGCAACCACGGGGTCGGCGAGCGCCGCCGAATTTGCCTGAGCGTCACGTGACCCGGGCGACCCGGGCCACGTGCGCCCGTCACCAGGCGATTGCCTGCTGGCCCGAGATCCCGCTGCTGCTCGCGCTGGGGTAGCCCGGCAGCGTCACCAGCTTGCCGTGCACGAGTACCCCGATGGAGAAGCACTCGACCAGCGGGCTGGTTGCTTCTGGCCCGAGCGCGAGGACGTTGCACTCCTGGTCCAGCGAGTCGGCCTCGCCGTTCTCCCCGCCGGTGGCGTGGTCCACGGTCGTCGTGTAGAGCACTCGCAGCAGGCGGCCGGTGCTGGCGGACAGCTCGATGACCCGGGCGGTGACGTTGACACGGCCGGTCCAGGTATGAGCGTCCTTGACTTCGGAGGTGATGACGTCCCTGCCGTCGGGCGTCACCAGGGCCTCAGGCACGTAGCCGGTCGGCGCCGCGGACGGCGAGACGATGGCCGGGCCCGCCAGCAGGTTGCCGCCCGCGCCGGTGACGTCGATCAGCCGGTAGCCGCTGCGCTGTGCGGCGGGCGGGTTCTTGAGACTCGACTGCCACAGGAACGCCAGCTCGTCATTGCCAGCCCACGACACGTTGAACGGCGCGCCGTTGACGAGTGTCGTCCAGCTCGTCACGCTGCCGGTGGCAAGGTCCACGACCCTGATCCCGGCGTCGTCGCAGCGATTCGCGCCGCACGACCACTGTGCGTCCATCGCCAGCCTGGTGCCGTCGGGTGACAGCGCGGCGGCGTCGATCGCCATCGACGGCGGGACGCTGATCGCAAGCTTGGTGAGCTTTACCTGGTGGCCGTTGGCGCCCACGCGCAGCAGGTAGCACCAGACCACGTCGCGGATGCTGGTCTGGCCGGATTCCATCAGCACGAAGGTCCTGTCGTCGGCTGCCCCGGTGATGCTGGGAGCATTCGCTCCGCCCTGTGTCATCAGCGTGGGCACGCGTTCCGACGCGAGCGCGGCGCCGGTCGCCGTGGCGTGCACGGCCGCGTAGGTCGCTATCGTCCTGCCGTTGTTGATGTAGCGCTGG
Source organism: Streptosporangiaceae bacterium (assembly GCA_030038495.1). Classification (GTDB taxonomy): domain Bacteria; phylum Actinomycetota; class Actinomycetes; order Streptosporangiales; family Streptosporangiaceae; genus JAJYUU01. The sequence continues at coordinate 218 of JASHOV010000369.1, read as the reverse complement.
AACGCGATCACGTAATACCGCGGCAGACTCCTCGCTTCCCTGGCCGTCATGGGCCCCGTAGGCCCGGTCGGCTTCGACGCGCCGCCGATGAACCCGGATCCCACCGCCACGACCGCGATGATGACCACGACCGCGGCCGCGGCGGCCACCGGGGCCAGCCAGCGCCGGGTCCGGGCGGACCGCCGTGGCGGCGGGACGCGCAGCGGGCGGATCGACCC
>JASHOV010000034.1 GCA_030038495.1 Streptosporangiaceae bacterium | reverse complement strand
GCGATCGGCGCTGATCCGGCCGGAGCGGCGCACGAGGGCAGCACGCACCCAGGCGACGGCGAGCAGCTGGCCAGTCACGCCAGCGACACCGCAGGTGGGCCCGCTCCGGCCCGGCGGCGCTCCCGGCGGCGCCGGTCAGGGAGCCCCCGGCCGGAGAGCCACAGCACTTCGGGACAGGCGGCCGCCGAGTAGGCTGGCGGGCGGGCCAAGGCGCCCCGGCGGGCCGGGGCCAGGTCGGCCCCCCGACCAGGGCTGGAACTCTTTCAGCGAATCCTGCGTTATTTGCCTGTTACATTTCGGCGAGTTGTCGGTAGGCTGCCACCCCGTGAGTACCCTCAGGTCCCTGCATCTGCCCGAGCAGGTGAGGTCGACGACGCTGATGACCGAGCGCGGCGAGTTCGCCGTTCTCGTTGCGCAGCCCGCGCTCGGAGTCAGCCACCGCAAGCCCGCTCTCCTCATTCCCGGTTACACGGGAAGCAAGGAGAACTTCCTGCCCGTCCTCGAGCCGCTCGCGGCGGCCGGACGGACGGTGGTCGCGATCGACATCCGCGGCCAGTACCAGAGCCCGGCGGCTCCCGACCGGGTCGGCTACTCACCGGCGGCGCTCGCGGCCGACATGCTCTCCGTCGCCGACGCCGTGGGTCGCGAGGCGGGAGGCGCCCACATTGTCGGACACTCGCTTGGCGGGCTGATCGCGCGGGAGGCCGTGCTCAAGCGCGCGTCGGGCTTCCTGTCGGTCACCCTCCTGGGCTCGGGACCTGGCGCGATCGGCGGGCAGCGGGCCGAGGCGCTGCGCGAGGTCCTGGCGCTGCTCGATCCCGGCAATGGCGCCGACCCCGATGACCGGGGCCAGCTTGCTGCCCTGGTCCGCCAGGCGTGGCACGACCAGCACGAGCCGCAGGCCAGGGCGGAAGGAACCGACGAGCACATCATCGCGTTCCTGAAGGAACGCACGCTGCGCACCTGCCCGGTGCATCTGATCGTGCTCGCGCGGTTCCTGCTCGACTGCCCCGACCGAACAGCGGATCTGGCCGCGCGCATCTCCGACAAGCTGCCCGCCCTTGTCGTGTACGGCGAGAATGACGACGCCTGGCCGCCGGCCGAGCAGGACCGGATGGCCCGGCATCTCGGCGCGGAGCGGGCATGCATTCCTGGTGCCGCGCACTCTCCCGCGATCGATGCGCCGGTGACCACGGCCGCGATCCTGACGAATTTCTGGAACGAGGCCGAGCGGCGCCAGCCGACCGTGCACTCCTGCGGCCGCAAGACCCGCTCGGCCGCGGAAGGGCGATCGGACAGCCGGGTCGCCGCGCGCAGCGCGACCGCGAGCACCCCGCCCGCCGCCGGAGCCTGACCGGCTGACCTTCCGCGCCGGCACATCGCGGGCTTAACATCGCCGCGATGGAAGTCCCGGCATTTCCTCCACACCCCGCCAGATTGCGCTGCTGGCCACCGCACCGGCGGTGTGGCCGGCTTGGTCACGGCCTGCTACGACATGAAGGCCGTTGACGCCGCGTGCCGCTCTGTCGACTAGGCCGACGCCGCGAGCGGGCCCTGACCGGGATCGGCAAGCTGGCTCAGGCCATCCCACGGGCGCCGCTGCGGTGACGCCGCACTACCCTCGGGGCAGCGGGCCCGGAAATCGCACCAGCCGCACCAGACGCCCGAACGCGGCGCGAATAGCTCGGCGTCCGCGTCGCCATCCGCACGGAACCGCTCGTCCGCCTCTGCGCACTCGCCCGCGATCGCCTCCGCCCGGCGCAGCTGCCTGGCCAGCGACTCCTGGGTGTGCTCCCATACCAGGACGCTTCGGGTTGGCAGGTGGTGCAGCTCCACCCGGCGACAGGGCCTGCGCATAACCCGCTCGGCCGCCAGCGCATAGAGGGCGAGCGCCATGGACGTCCGCGCGTCGTCCGCGGTGAGGAGATGCCGCCCCGTCTTGTAGTCGACCACGACCAGCTCGCTGTCCGTGCCGGCGGCGGTACGCCGGTCGTCGAGCCGGTCGATCCGGCCTGAGACGGCAATCAGGTCCGTCCTGGTCGCGACCGTGCGCTCCACGCCGAGCGGCTCGACCGCGGGGTCCAGGCCGGCTACGTAACCTTCCACCATGAGCCGACTCTCGCGGCGGTGCGCCGCGGACTGGGCGTCGTCGGCGAAGCCCTCCTCGATCCAGCCGGACTCCAGAAGGTCGCCAGCGGCCGTCACGGTCCGCTGCCGGCGCGGCAGGCGCCACCAGCCGGCGAGCGCATTGTGCACACTCGCGCCCAGGCTGTTGTGGGCCCACGGCGGTCCCTTAGGCGGCGGCGGCCGATCCAGGTAGGTCATCCGGTAACGGCGCGGGCAGTCGAGCCAGGTAGTCAGCCTGGTCGGAGTGCACGCAAAAAGCCGCCGCGGCATGCCCTCGAAGCCAAGCTGTTCCACCCTGCCATCCTGGCCTGAACCCGGCCGGGTCGCCAGCTGACACCCTGGCGACACCCTGGGGCACCCGGGCGGCTGAACCAGGGAGAAGCTACTCGGGGTCGACCTCGGCACCGTCAGCCTGCCGGTCCGGACCCGCGGCCACCCATGAGTCGAAGCGCTTCTCGGCGGTGGCGACGGTGAATTCCTCGCCGTGTCCGGGCAGGATCCGGGTCTCCGGCGGCAGGGTCAGCACCTGTGACCCGATTGCGTCGAGCTGGCGGCCCCAGTTGGGGAAGCCGTCCGCGCGGGCAACAGGACCGGTCTCGCTGACCACATCGCCAGTGAAGACAACATCGAGTTCCTCGCAGAACAGGCAGACCGAGCCGCGACTGTGGCCAGGCGCGTGCATCACTTCCAGCGTGACGCCGCCGACCTCGAACTTGCCGCCGTCTTCCATGTCGATGTCGGGCGGGCTGTCGTGGATCTCGCGCCAGGCATGCCGGTCGCCGGGATGGAGCGCGACCGGCGCCTCATCGCGCCGGGCCACGTCGAGCGCGGCGCCGCAGTGACCGGCATGGCCGTGCGTGCAGATGATCGCGAGAATCTCCCGGTCGCCGACCACGTCCAGGACCTCGGCGGCGTCGGTGCCAGGATCGATGACGATGACCTCCTCGTCGTCGCCCACAATCCAGCTATTCGCGGAACGGCCCCTTCCCGGCACGGTGTCCACGCGGGCGTCCTGTCTGCTCATCAGCGGTACAGCCTTTCCTGCTTTTATGCGCCGGCCAGCAACTCTCGCAACGATAGTCCCGACCGCGGCGGCCACGAGCCGAACCGGAGGCAGCCACTGGCTTAGTCCGCGGTGACCGGAGCCGCTCCGGTGGCGTGCTCGATGAGCCGCTCATAGGCCCCGTCCGGTGCGACCTCGGTGCCGAGACGGTAGCCGGTGAGTTCCCCGTGGTCGTCACTTCCTCCGGTTGCCACCAGTCCCAGTCGGCCGGCGAGTTCGGAGAGGGCGGCCCGTTCCCTGTCATCGTGCTGGGGGTGGCAGACCTCGATCCCCTTCAGTCCGGCGCCTGCCAGTTCCTCGATGACCTCGTCGGGCGTCCGCCAGCCACGGGCGGAGCCGCGCGGATGCGCCAGGACGCTGACTCCGCCGGCACCGTGCACCAGCCGTACCGCCCGCACCGGGTCCAGCGCGTACCTGGCCACGTGCGCGCGGCCGCCAGGCCCGATCCACTCGGGCGTGAACGCGTCCGCGACCGTCGGCACTACTCCCGCGTCGACCAGCGCCCTGGCAATGTGGGGCCTGCCGACGACGCCGCCCGCCGCGACCTCGCTGACCTGATCCCAGGTAACGGGCGCCCCAAGCGCGGCCAGCTTGCTCACCATGGCGCGCGCCCGGAACAGGCGGCTCTCCCTGATCTCGGCCATCTCGCCCGCGAGGCGCTCGTTCGCGGGATCGAACAGGTAGGCGAGCAAGTGCACGCTATGGCCTTCGAGCCGGCAGGACAGTTCCATGCCGGGCAGCAGCGTGAGACCGGCGGGCAGCGCGCCGACGGCCTCACGGTGCCCGGCCACGGTGTCATGGTCGGTCAGCGCGATGACGTCCAGGCCAGCCGCCGCAGCTCGGCGCATGACCTCGGCGGGCGCGTCGGTGCCATCGGAGGCCGTGCTGTGACTGTGCAGGTCTGCGCGCATTAGCGGGAGATTATCCCGGCAACTGCGGCGATGGTGCCCCGAACGGCAGGTCCAGGTCCTGGCCGGGGTCGCGCAGGTCGCGTAGCTGCAGTGGCTCGACCATCAGCATGCCGGCCGTGTCGGGCCAGAGGACCAGCCACAGCCAGTTGCCGCTCACCTCGCCGGCGAACGCCGCCCGGTCCCTGGCCTCCACGTTCCAGACCGGGAACTCATGGTTGGCGAACTCGACGCTCCCGGCTGGCGGACCCTTCGCGAACTGGGACCCTGGGTCGGGGCCGCCGAGCCCGGCGAACCTGGCGCCGAGGCCGACGCCCGGCTCCTCGGAGATCAGCATCATCTCCGCCGGACCCTCGCCCACCGGATTCGGCCCGGACAGCGCGACAGAGCAGCCCCTGGTGCCGGTCCTGTCGTCCCCCGCGACCGCGAACCCGGTGACCAGCCAGCCGGGCGGCAGCGGCCACGGCAGCCATACCGGGACCTCGGCTCCCTGCAGTACCCCGTCGAGGCCTTCCTGGGACGGGCTCAGCCCGGACCGGAGCGGGAGCACGCCACCGTGCTGCTCACAGTGATAGGCGCTCGTCCAGATGCTGGGCTCGCGCACCACTGAGTCACAGCGCGGGCAGGTCAGTACCGGTCTCATTTCACTCAGCGTTATCCCCCACAACGCTTCCGTCAAATACCTACTGAGCAGTATCAGGTCAGTCCCGTGCATACTGGCCCGGTGACTGATGCCCATCGTCTGGACCCGATGCGCGTCGAGTGCGTCGGCGGAGTGATCACCGACGAGAGCGGCCGCCTGCTCCTGATCCAGCGCGGACACGAACCGGGCATGGGCCTGTGGTCCATTCCCGGCGGTCGGATCGAGCCCGGTGAGACCGACGCCCATGCCCTGGTGCGGGAGATGCGCGAGGAAACCGGCCTGATCGTGACCTGCGGGCCGCTGCTCGGCGCGGTCGAGCGGCCGGGCCTGGGCGGGGCCGTTGTGGATATCCGTGACTACAGGGCCGTCGTTACCGGCGGGGAACTGGCGCCCGGCGACGACGCCGACGCGGTCCGCTGGGTCACCGCGGCCGAGGCCGCCGAGTTGGAGACCGCCGGGCAACTGACCGGCGGCCTGCTGGAGACGCTGCGCGGCTGGTCGGTACTGCCGTGACCCGGTGCCTTCCGGGTACGCCGTGACCCGGCGCCGTCCGGGTCCTCGCCGCCCTCTGTGTGAATTAGGTAACACCAGGGTGTTACCTAATTCACACAGACGTTCCGCGGACCGTGTCGCAAAGCGATTTATAGGCATTAAGTCACCTTTTGTGCCTTGGTCTCGGCCGGCGCGTCTCGGCGACCCGTCAGGTAATCGGCGGCAGCCACCCCCGCGACCGTCGCCGCCGCGCAGCCGCTCAACGCCAGCCTGCTGACGTGCGGCGCGAGCAGCCCGAGCAGGACGAGCACGGCCAGGGCCGCGACTCGCGGTTCCGACACCTTGCGCCAGACGGTCCAATCAGCCCCGGCGGCGCGGACGCGGGCCCCGGCTGGATAGGCTCGGCCATCGCTCAGCCGGCCGGTGGCTCGAACCTCGAGGTCCTGCTCAGCCCGGCCGCGCGGCCGCGCGCAACTGCGGTCAGCGCCAGCTTGCGCGATGCCTCGTCGATCATCTCGCCGTCGAGCGTCGCGGCGCCGCGACCCCGCTCGGTGTAGTAGTCGTAGGCCTCAAGCAGCAGCTCGGCGCGGTCGTAGTCGGCCTGCGACGGAGAGAACTCCGCGTTGACCGTGTCAATCTGGCCAGGGTGGATCACCCACTTGCCGTCATACCCGAGTGCGGCCGCGCTGGCCGCGCTGCGCTGCAGCCCGGCAACGTCCTCGATCGCCGCAAACGGGCCGTCGATGGCCTGCAGTCCGTGAGCCCGCGCGGCAACCAGGATCCGCAGGTGCGCATAGTGGAACGCGTCGCCGCCCGCGTATCCGGCAGGCTGAGCGCCGACGGTCAGCGATCTCATGCCGAGGCTGGCCATGAAATCCGCGGGGCCGAACACCAGGGCCTCGAGCCGAGCCGATGCCGCGGCGATCTCGTCGACCAGGGCCAGGCCGGCGGCATCCTCGATCTGTGCCTCGATCCCGATCGTGCCTGGTTCCAGGCCGACCGCCAGCTCGATCTGGCCGAGCAGCAGGTCCAGCCACGCGATGTCGCGCGGCCCGCGGACCTTCGGCAGCACGATCACGTCCAGCCGGTCGCCCGCCTGCTCGACGATCTCGACGACATCGCGGTAGGCCCAGGCCGTGCTGGTGTCGTTGACCCGCACTGCCATGATCTTTGTGCCCCAGTCGGCGCGCAGAGCCTCGGTCACCTGAGTCCTGGCGTCGGCTTTGGCGGCCGGGGCAACCGCGTCTTCCAGGTCGAGGAAGACCTCATCGGCTGGCAGCCCGCGCGCCTTCTCCACGAATCTGGGGCTGCTGCCTGGTACCGCCAGCGTCGTCCGCCGCGGCTTGAACGCCGGCGGTCGGGGCGCCCGTGGTATCACGACTGCCGAGCTTACCGGGGCGGCTCTACGCATTCCCGGCCCGGCCAGCGACGCTACTGCCGGTACACAAGCCGCAGCTGCCGGTCCGGCTCGGGCTCGGGCGGGTACTCGGTCAGGGCCCGAAAGTCCTCGGCCGCATCGAATTGCCCGGAGTAGTCGCACAGCCGGGCCAAGACCTCGAGCATGCTGTCGATGCGGTCATCGATCCGTCTGATGTCCAGTTCCGTGAACGCGAGCCGCGCGTACTCCTCGCGCCGTCGCATCCACGGTGCGCTGGCGCGCAACTGCCGTAACTCCGACGCGATGGCGCCGGCCAGGCTGGGCCGGGATACCCCGTGATTCGGCATAGCAGATCCCTTTCCTAGGAACGTGCTGTGTCACAGCCCGCGCTGCCCGCTGGCTGGCGGCCCTCGCAGGCAGCAATTCCCCCCATCGCTGCCAGGCGGCCTCGGCTGCAATAATCGCGGACGCCGACCAGGCGGGACAGCAGAACGGCGGGCTGCGCGGGTTCGCACCGAATCGCTGTGCTGGCTAACCGGCGCCGACCCCGTCCGCGCGGGCCACGCGATCGGTGGAGTGGCATGACCGGATCGGCCATAGCATGGGGTTCATGTCCACATCGAACGGCGCAGCCGGTCTGCCGACGACCGATCAGGTGACGGTTGACCAGGTGACTGGGGCCCTGGCCAGCGTCAACGACCCGGAGATCCACCGGCCGATCACCGAGCTCGGCATGGTCAAGCAGGTCGAGGTCTCCCCCGACGGCACCGTCGTGGTTCAGGTATGGCTGACCGTGGCGGGCTGCCCGCTGAAGGAAACGATCACCAGGGAAGTCACGGCGGCAGTCAGCAAGCTGCCCGGCGTGTCCGGGGTCCGGGTCGAGCTGGACGTCATGAGCGAGGAGCAGCGCCGCGACCTCCAGAAAACGCTGCGGGGCGGCGCGCCCGAGAAGGAGATCCCGTTCGCCAAGCCCAGCTCGCTGACCAAGGTCTATGCAATCGCGAGCGGGAAGGGCGGCGTTGGCAAGTCCTCGGTCACCGTCAACCTGGCGGTTGCCATGGCCGCCACCGGCCTGAAGGTCGGCCTCCTGGACGCGGACATCTACGGGCATTCGGTGCCCAGGATGCTCGGCGTGACCGCCAGGCCCACCCAGGTCGAGCAGATGATCATGCCGCCGTCGGTGCACGGGGTCGCCGCCATCTCCAGCGGCATGCTCAAGAAGGGGAACGAGCCGCTCCCGCTACGCGGCCCGATTCTGCACCGGCTGCTAACGCAGTTCCTCGCCGACGTGTACTGGGGCGACCTGGATGTGCTGCTCATGGACCTGCCGCCGGGGACCGGTGACGTGGCGATCTCGGCCGCGCACCTGGTGCCCAGCAGCGAGCTGGTCGTGGTCACCACACCGCAGCTGGCGTCATCAGAAGTGGCCGAGCGCGCGGGCTCGCTGGCTAGCCAGCTGCACCAGCGGGTGGCGGGCGTGATCGAGAACATGTCGTACCTGCCATGTCCGCACTGCGGTGAGCGCGTCGAGGTATTCGGAGCCGGCGGCGGGCAGGCCGTGGCCGACACGCTGACCAGGCTTACCGGAGCCCCGGTGCCGGTCCTGGGCGAGGTCCCGATCGACACCAGGCTGCGTGAGGCGGGAGATGCGGGCGTGCCGCTTGTGCTGGGCCACCCGGATGCCCCGGCCGCACAGGAACTCCGGAAGATCGCAGAGAACCTGGCCGGCCGCAGCCGCAGCCTGGCCGGCCGTCAGCTCGGTCTTAGCCCGGTCTGACCGGCAGCTTGGCGCGATCCAGACGCACAATCCGCCCCGCGCGTTGTCCAGCGCGGGAGACGGCCCAGGGCGCCCCGGCTGACCCGACGCTCAGGTGGCCTCGGAGTCGTAGGGCGGGCGCTCCCCCGGACTCAGAAGGGGTGCGCCCGATGCCGCCGGGTGGCTGTGGCCGTTACCGGCCGCTGCGGCCCCGCCGACCAGCGAGCCGTCGCCCATGACCTCGTCCAGGAGGTGCTTGCGGACGAACGTCTTCGGATTGAGGTCGGCGATGTCGAACTGGCTGAACTCGGGCCCGAGGCTTTCCTGCAACTCGGATGTGGCGCCCTCGGCCATCCGCCGCAGCTCCCGCAGCAGGCGCCCGGCCTGCGCGGCGAGGCCGGGCAGCCGATCCGGCCCGAACACGACCAGCGCAATCACGCCAAGGACGAGGAGCTTCGAGAAGTTCAGATCGAGGAACACCGACGCTCCTGGTGGTACAGGCTGACGAGCCGGGATGCTCGCTCCACCCAGCCTAAACCGCCGATGCCACTCAGCCGAACCGCCCGATGTGAACAATTGGCGCGAGATCGGTCTAGCCGCCCGCCCCCGGCCTCCGCCCCGCCAGCGACCTCGCCGCGATTCGACCTCAGGCGCCCGCCCGAACCGCTCGCGCCACTTACGATGTCGCCGATCCCAGCCGCATCGTCACGGTGTGAGCCTGGCCGTCCCGCATGAAGGTGACCTTGACCTGGGAGCCCGGCACCGCGGACCGGACGGCGTCCAGCAGGGCCGCGGCGCTGCTCACCGGCTGGCCCGCGAACCGGGTGATCACGTCGCCTGGCTGCAGTCCGGCCTGTGCGGCCGGACCGCCGGCAGTAATCCCCGTCTGGCCGGCCGCGATCTGCGCCCCGTTCCCGCCCCAGCCGAGGTTCAGGACCGCGCCGATGACCGCATGGGTCGCATGGCCGGTCCTGATGAGCTCGACCGCTACCCGTCTGGCCTGGTTGATAGGTATCGCGAAGCCCAGGCCGATGCTGCCGCCCTGGGTTCCGGTCAGCGGGTTGTCGCCGAGTGTGTCGATCGCGGCGTCGATGCCGATGACCTGGCCCCTGGCGTTCACCAGTGGCCCGCCGGAATTGCCGGGATTGATCGGGGCATCGGTCTGGATAGCATCGAAGTAGACCTGCGGCGAACTGCCAGCGGTGTCGCCGGGCTGCACCGGACGGTCGACCGCGCTGACTATTCCGCTGGTCACAGTGTCGGCCAGGCCGAGCGGCGAGCCCACGGCTATGACCGGGTCGCCGACTTCGACGCCTGCGGAGTTCCCCAGCGTGAGCGCGGGCAGGCCGCCGCCTATCCCTTTTGCCTTGACGATGGCGATATCGGAGTAGGGATCACGGCCGACCACCTCTCCGGCCGCCGACTGGCCGTTGCTGAAGTACACCTCGATGCTGGCGTTGGTGACCTGGTTGTCGAGGGTGACCACGTGGTTATCGGTCACGATGTAGCCGCCACGGATGATGAATCCCGAACCGGTCCCCTCGCCGCCATTGACCTTGATCATGACAACGCCTGGCGTTACCCGCGCGGCGATTCCGGCCACCGAACTGGCCGGCCTGGTCGTGAGGGCGGGAGGCACCGTCCCGAGGCTGTAGCTGGGATCGATCGGCGACGGCTGCGAGTGCAAGACGATAAAGCCGCCGATGACGCCGCCCAGAATCGTGCAGGCGAGCGCAAGGCCAGCCGCCGCCAGGGCGAGTCGCCGACCGCGTAGTTCGCCGCGCAGTGCGCCCCGGAACTTCTGCTGCAGCCGACTGCCGCCCGGGTCGGCCCAG
>JASHOV010000368.1 GCA_030038495.1 Streptosporangiaceae bacterium | reverse complement strand
GGCCCAGTACAGAAGGAGAAGACCCGAATGGTACCGAGAACCTCCGGGCGCATCAGGCGGCTCATCCTCACGGCCGTCATGGCGGCGGGACTAGGCGGCGGCGTGGCAGGCGTCGCGCTCGCGTCGACGGGCGGCTCGGCCAGTCCGAGCACCTCGGCGCGGACCACGACGACCTCGTCATCGTCGGCGAGCCCGTCGAGCCCGTCGTCCGGTGCGCCGAGCTCAGCGCACCACTGCACGCACATGGGCGGCTCGAGCTCGTAGCGGCCTGGCAGCGCGACAAGGCGGAGACTTTCCGTTGTCGCAGAACGGAAAGTCTCCGCCTTGGTCGGACAGCCGCTTGCTGCGACGCGGGTCAGGTGTCGATGCGGGACGGGTCAAGCTCCGCGGCACTGTTGACGATGAACTCACGGCGCGGGCCGACCTCGCTCCCCATCAGCAGCTCGAATATGCCCTGGGCGGCCGCGGTGTCCTCGATCCGGATCCGCCGCAGGACGCGCCTCCGCGGGTCCATGGTGGTCTCGGAGAGCTGGTGCGCGTCCATCTCGCCCAGGCCCTTGTAGCGCTGCGGCGGCTGCTTGAACTTCTGGCCCTTGCGCTCCAGCTCGATCAGCGTGCGCCGCAGCTCCCCGTCGCTGTAGGTGTAGATGTACTTCGCCTGTCCCTTGCGCGGGTTCGTCAGCTCGATGCGGTGCAGTGGCGGAACGGCGGCGAACACCCGGCCGGCCTCGATCATCGGGCGCATGTAGCGATGGAACAGCGTGAGCAGCAGCGTCCGGATGTGCGCGCCGTCCACATCGGCATCTGCCATGAAGATCACGCGCTGATAGCGGGCCGAGTCCAGATCGAAGGCGTTACCCGACCCCGCCCCGATGACCTGGATGATGGCCGCGCACTCGGCGTTCTTGAGCATGTCGGCCAGCGACGCCTTGTGGACGTTGAGGATCTTGCCGCGAATCGGCAGCAGCGCCTGGAACTCCGAGTCCCTCGCGTTCTTCGCCGTGCCCAGCGCCGAGTCACCCTCAACGATGAACAGCTCGCTCCGGTCGTCGGCCGAGCGGCAGTCCACCAGCTTGGCCGGCAGGGTCGAGCTGGCCAGCGCGGACTTGCGCCGCTGGTTCTCGCGGTGCTCGCGGGCCGCGATCCGCGTCTTGGCCGCGGCGGCGATCTTGTCGAGCACCGCCCGCGCCTGCTGCTTGCTGCCGCGGATCCGGCCCTCGAGGAAGTTGCCGAGCTCGGCGGCCACCACCTGGCCGACGATGCGGGAGGCGGCCGGCGTGCCGAGCACTTCCTTGGTCTGACCTTCGAACTGCGGCTCGGGCAGCCGCAGCGAGATCACCGCCGTCAGGCCCTCGAGCACGTCGTCCTTGATCACAGACTCGTCGCCGGCCTTGAGCAGCCTGGCCGCCTTGAGCTGGTCATTCACCGTCCGGACCATCGCCCGCTCGAACCCGGTGACATGCGTACCGCCCTTGGAGGTGGCGATCACGTTGACGAACGAGCGCAGCGTGGTCTCGTAGCCGCCGTCCCAGCGCAGCGCCACGTCGACGTCCAGCTGCCGCTCGACATCGGTAGGCGTCAGGTGGCCGGCGTCGTCAAGCACCGGCACGGTCTCGGTGAACTGGCCAGAGCCGGTCAGCCTGACCACGTCGGTTACCGGCTCGCCCCTGGACAGGTGCGCGCAGAACTCACTGATCCCCCCGACGAACCTGAACTCGGCCTCCCGCTGGCCCGGCGCGATCGCGCGACGGCCCGCCGTGGCACCCGTCTCGCCTGCCGCCAGCTCCGCGTCCGAGTCGCCGTCGTCGCCGGTCCCCTGCTGGCCCGTGGGAGCGACCCCCCCGCTGCGCTCGGTCTGGTCCGCCGCGGCCAGCAAATCCGCGTCCTCGTCGCCCCCGGCCTCTTCGGCCATGTCGCCCGCAGCGGCCTTCTCTGCTGCCGTCAGGGCTGCCTTGGCTGCCCGTCGCTCTTCCGTACGCTCGTCCGCCACCCTGATGCTCAGGCCCGGCACCAGGTACGCGGTCTGGCGGGCCTCCTCGGCCAGCGCCGCGAAGGACCAGTCCGCGCCCGGCACGAAGATCTGCCGGTCCGGCCAGAACCTGATGACCGTCCCGGTCGCGGTCTTGCTGATCTTGCGCCCCTTGCGCAGGCCCGAGCCAGCGGCGAACTGAGCGTCCGGCCCGGCGCCGGAGAACTCCCCTGGGACGCCCCGGCGGAAGCTCATCGACCACTCGTAGCCGCCCTTCTGCACGGTGACATCGAGCCGACCCGACAGCGCGTTCACGACCGACGCGCCGACGCCGTGCAGGCCGCCCGAGGCGGTATAGGACCCTCCGCCGAACTTGCCACCCGCGTGCAGCTTGGTCATCACGAACTCGACCCCGGACAGACCGGTCTTCGGCTCGACGTCAACGGGGATGCCGCGACCGTTGTCCCCGACCGCGGCCGAGCCGTCGGGAAGCAGCGCGACCTCGATCCGGGTGCAATGCCCGGCTAGTGCCTCATCAACCGCATTGTCGAATATCTCCTCAAGGCACTGCATCAGGCCGCGGCCGTCCGTGGAGCCGATGTACATGCCAGGACGCTTCCTGACGGCCTCCAGGCCCTCCAGGACCGTCAGGTGGCGCGCCGTGTAGCCATCGGCGGCGCCAGCCCGCTGGACGCCACCCTGGCGGGCTGAGGCCGTTCCCGCGGACCCCGTGCTTGCTGACCCCGTGCTTGCTGACAGAGCGCTCGCCTGCTCGGCGCTAAGGGCGGTCACAGCGGCTCCCTGCGAAACAAGTGTCTGGCGGGCAGCTACCCGCGGATCGGCAGGCCACACGGCCCTGATGGCAGGGTAGCTGGCCAGGGGGCATGGCTGGAGCCACCACGCCGCGCGACATACCAGGCGCCTCCCGGACAACCAGCCCGTCCGGGCCGACACGACCCCGCCCGCGCCCGGCCGGGCATAGCCGATTGTTCGCCCTCGGCATACTCGGAGGCCGCGGGGGATGACAAACGACCTCTGCTGGTGTTGTGATGCATGAGAGATCACAGGTTGCACGGACCCGCGGCAGGGTAGCTGCAAGGTCCCTGAGGCGAGGAGGCGACATGTCCGGAGCTATAGCCCCTACGAGGCCGCTTACCGCCCTAGATCTGTGCGACCGATGCGGGGCACCGGCGTACGTACGCGTCGTACTGCCCGGATCGGGCGAGCTGCTGTTCTGCGCGCACCACAACCGCAAGCACGCAGAGGCCCTCGCCAAGATCGCGATTGAGATCCATGACGAAACGGGCAGGCTGGCTGGCAAGGCAGGCGAATCGTCCTGACGACGACCTAGCCGGGAGCTCCCGGCACTCTGCACGGGCAACACCCCCGATCAGGCGAACGGGCTCCTGGCCGCCAATGGTGGCGGCCAGGAGCCCGTTCGCTGCGCCGTGCTGGCTCGGGGGGACGACCCCCCGACCCCCCGAACCCCCGCCCGCGCTGGCCCGGGGGACGCGTTGAGCTGTGCCCCCTAGTCCAGGTAATCCCGCAGGACCTGCGATCGCGACGGGTGCCGGAGCTTGGACATCGTCTTGGACTCGATCTGCCGGATCCGCTCCCTGGTCACGCCGTAGACCTTGCCGATCTCGTCCAGCGTCTTGGGCTGGCCATCGGTGAGACCGAAGCGCATCGAGACCACGCCCGCCTCACGCTCGGACAGCGTGTCCAGCACCGAGTGCAACTGCTCCTGCAGCAGCGTGAAGCTCACCGCCTCGCCGGGCTGGATCGCCTCGGAGTCCTCGATCAGGTCACCGAACTCGCTGTCGCCGTCCTCGCCGAGCGGGGTATGCAGCGAGATCGGCTCCCGGCCGTACTTCTGTACCTCGATGACCTTTTCCGGGGTCATATCGAGCTCGGCGGCCAGCTCCTCCGGGGTGGGCTCCCGGCCAAGGTCCTGCAGCATCTGCCGCTGCACGCGGGCCAGCTTGTTGATCACCTCGACCATGTGCACCGGGATCCGGATCGTCCTGGCCTGATCGGCCATGGCCCTGGTGATGGCCTGCCGGATCCACCAGGTGGCGTAGGTCGAGAACTTGTAGCCCTTGGTGTAGTCGAACTTCTCGACCGCCCGGTTCAGGCCCAGGTTGCCCTCCTGGATCAGGTCCAGGAACAGCATCCCGCGGCCGGTGTACCGCTTGGCCAGCGAAACGACCAGGCGGAGGTTTGCCTCCAGCAGGTGGTTCTTGGCCCGCCTGCCATCCTCGGCGATCCACTCCAGGTCGATCCTGGTGTCCGGCCGCAGCGCGTCACGGCTCTCGCCTAGCTTCTCCTCGGCGAACAGGCCTGCCTCGATCCGCTTGGCCAGCTCCACCTCCTGCTCGGCGTTGAGCAGCGGGACCTTGCCGATCTGCTTGAGGTAGTCCTTCACCGGGTCCGAGGTCGCCCCGGCCACCGCCACCTGGGCCGCCGGCAGATCCTCGTCGTCGTCGCCGTAGACGAACGCCTCGTCGTCGGACTCATCCCCGCTGGCCGCCGCCGCGTCGGCGGTCCCTGCCACCGCCTTGGCGCCAGGTCCGTCCGGCTCGTCGGCCTGCTCGGCCTCATCGGCCTGCTCGGCCTCGGCCTCGGTGTCGACGGCGAGGTCCAGCTCCGCCTCGGCCGCCGCTTCGTCGTCGAGGTCCTCGAGTTCCTCCAGCTCGGCCTCGACGTCGATCAGGCCGACGTCGGCGAGGTCGGGGTCGGACTCCAGATCGGCCTCCTCGTCCAGTTCCACGTCCGCGTCTAGCTCTACTTCAGCGTCCAGGCTGGCATCCGCCGCCACATCGGCGTCGGCTGTCACCTTGTCGCGCCCGTTGTCACGATGCTCTCCCCTACCCAGCAGATCGCTCGATGCCTGCTCGTCCTGACCGTCCTTGGCGCCGCCCGAGCGCGCGGTGCCCTGTCGCGACCGGTTGCGTTTGGTCTGCCCGTCAGCGGCTGAGCCGACGCTGCCATCGCCCTTTGCCGAACCATTCGATGCGCCACCAGCCCGCCGCTGCTTGCCGGTGCCTGCCTTGGTGGCGCCCGCGGACCTGCGAGCGCCCGGAGCCGCCTCGGTGTCCGCGCCGTCAGCAGCGACGAGCGTCACCGCCGGATCGGCGGCCGAGCCGTCGGCGGCACCGGCGCGGGCCTGCTGCGGTACGCGTGCGCTCTGTGCCGGCGGCCGAGCCTGCCGCCGCGCCGCCGAGCCTGCAGCGCTTGCCACGGCGGTCACCCCTTCCTTCGCTGGATGGCAGGCCGCTGTGCGCACAGCACCCGGCTGTTCGCACTAGCAGACGGCACTGCGACCCCTCCGGCAAACCTCATGCTGAGCACTACCACCTGCGGCGCTGCGTCCGGTCATCCGGACTGCCCGCCGAAGAGCTTCCTCACTGCGAGGTCGTCTCCTGTCCACCACCTTAGGCGGAGCTGAAGGGTAGGTCGTACGGTTGCGGGCCAGCACCAGCGCAGCCCAGGCCGCACCGCAAAGCCCTGTACCACAGCCGGCCGGGGGGACGACCCCCCGAACCGCCCGGTTGCACCTCAGTGTGCACCGCCGGGCCGAGAGCGCAGCCTCGGGAATGGTACCCGCATTCGTCATGCCCTCCCCTTCCGCGCCGATCCGGCCTTCCGGCGCCGCCCCTCGCCGCCCTGGTCGAGATCGGGCACGTGCAACACCAGCACAGTGACATCGTCGTCCTGCTCATATCCGGCCAGCATCCGGTCAACCAGGTAACCCAGCAGGCGGGCCGGATCTTCCGCGATCGCCGCCGGAGCTTGCGAGGCGACCGCGACCAGCTCATCCAGGCCCGCGTCCAGACCCCGCTTGCGGTTCTCCACCAGTCCATCGGAATACAGCACCGCCGTGTTGCCCGGCGGCAGGCGGAACGCGTACTGCTCGCGTGGCGTTGCCCAGCCCAGTGGTGTCCCGGCCTCAGCCGTATCGAGCCGCGGCGGCGCTTCGGCCGACAGCAGCAGCGGCGGCAGGTGCCCGGCGTTGCCGGCGACGCCGTCGCCGGTCACCGGGTCGACAACCAGGTAGGCGACGGTCGTGACCTGCTCCTCCAGCTCGGTGGCCTGGAACAGGCGGTCAAGGCCAGCGAGCACCGCGGCCGGGCGCGGGTCGGTCAGGGCCAGCGCGCGCAGGGCGTTGCGGACCCGGCCCATCCCCGCCGCGGCGGTAAGGCCCTTGCCCATGACGTCGCCGGCGGCCACGGCGAGGCGCCCGTCCGGCAGCCGGAACGCGTCATACCAGTCTCCGCCGATCTCCATGTTTCTGGTCACCGGCAGGCACCTGGCCTCCAGGATTATGCCGGGCACGGTCGGCAGGCTGTCGGGCAGCAGGCTGCGCTGCAGTGTCTCGGCGGTGGTGTGCTCCCGCTCGTAAAGGGTGGCCCGCTCCATGGCCAGCGCGCACTGCCCGGCCAGTGCCTCGAGGAAGACCCGCTCCTCCTCGGTAATCTGGCGCGGGCGGGTGAAGGAGAACCGCAGCGCGCCGATCGAGGCGCCCGAGGACAACAGCGGCAGGCCCACCCAGGCCTTCTCATCGCTGTGTTCCAGGAACCTGACGACGCCTGGTGAGTTATCGAACAGGCTTCGGAGCGCATCCGGATTCTCCAGCAGCAGCGGCCTGCGCCCCTGGATGGCCGCGGTCATCACGCTCGGGGCCGACAGCGGCACCTCGTACGGCTGGGCTCCCTCGTGCTCGGGCAGGCCGCCCGGGTTGACCGTGCGCAGCCGGAGCCGCTCCAGATCCAGGATCGCCACGGCCGACCGCTCAGCGCCGACCGCGGAGCGCCCGACCTCGGTGATGACCTGAACTACCTGCTCGACCGTCAGCGCCTCGGCCAGCATGGATGTCGCCTGCTGCAGCCGGGCTGTGCGCAGCGCGGCGGCGGAGAGTTGCTCGGTCAGCCGGCCGCGCATCTCCTCGGCCTCGCGCTGGGCCGTGACGTCCGTGCTCGCGCCGACCCACTCGATGATCGCGCCGTTCCGCTCGATGGGAACGGCGCGCACGTCATAGTGCTTGTAGGAGCCAGTCCGGCTGCGGACCCTGTACCTCGAGTCGAACACCTTGCCGGACCGGATGCTGTCCCGCCAGGC
>JASHOV010000367.1 GCA_030038495.1 Streptosporangiaceae bacterium | reverse complement strand
TGCCCAGCGTGCCGGGTCCGCCGACCCCAGGACCAGGGGTGACGATCTCGAACGGCGGCGGACCGCCGCAGACCACGGTGTGCGGCGCGTGAGCCCGGCTCCGACTAGCTCGCTCGGCGGCAGGCCGGCCGCCGCTGGCCAGCCAGCCCGGCAGGCGCGCGGGCTCCGCTTGTCCTGGCTGCGCGCGCTGCCTCGCGCTGCCCGGTACATCCTCGCGACCATGCCGTGGGTCACGCTCATCACCGGCTGCCTGGTCGGCACCGCCCTCGTCGCGGTCCTGGCCCAGGTCGCCGACCTCTCGCACTGGTCCCTTGACCAGGGCACCGTCCGTCTTACGTTCCTGCCCGCGATCGCCGCTCTGGCCTTCGCCGTCCGCGACCCGTTCCGGCCGCTGACCCGGGTCACGCCCGTGCCGGCCTGGGTCACGCCGGCGGGCCATCTCGTGCTCGCCGTTCCCGTCCTGGCCGCGACCTGCTGGGCGCAGCTGCGCATCGCGGCGCACACGGCCGCGCCGCAGGCCCTCGCGCGCGCCCGCCGCCCGCTCCCGTTATGCCGACCTCGGCGGCACCGTGGCCGTCCTCGTCAGCTTCGCGGTCATCGCGCTCGCCTGGTACATCCCGGTCAGCGCGCGATACCTGGGCGACGCGTCGGCCACCGCCCGCGCCGTGACCGTCGCCTGGTATGTCATCGCCGCCGTCGCCCTGGTCTTCACCGGTGCGGCCATGCGGGACCAGTGGCACCGCTACTGGCGCCGGACCCGGCTGCACTGGCGGCCGCGTGCCGTTATCCCGCCTGCTGACTAGGTCGCCGCCCGCCTGCCCGATCCTTGACGGCACTGTATATAACCGTTAGGCTCTCGTATAACCGTTATACAGGAGCCGTGGATGCAGCAGGAAGTCGTGCTGGCGATGCTGGCTAAGGAGCCCTCCCAGGGTTACCAGCTGCGCGCCCGGCTGGACGACGCGCTCGGGCCCCTCAGCGAGGCCGTCAATGCCGGCCAGATCTACGTGACCCTCGGCCGGCTGGAGAAGGCAGGCTTCGTCGCGCTCGACGAGGCGGCGAGCGCCGCCGACCGGGAGCGCAAGGTCTACGTCCTCACCGCGGCGGGTCATGAGCGGGTCGGCGAGTGGCTGGCCGAGGTGAGCTGGCCGAGGCCCGACCTGGCCGAGTTCCATCTGAAACTGATCGCGGCGGCTTCCGCCGGGCTAGCCGACCCGATCACCATCGTCGATGCGCAGCGCCGTGAGCTGCTGCGCCGGCTGCGAGATGCGCAGCGGGCCGAGATCGCCGAGCCGGAGGGCTCAGACGCGGCGCTGCTCCTTGCGGGCATCGTGCGACGACTGCAGGCGGACCTCCGGTGGCTGGAGGACTGCGAGGCGAGCTGGACCACCCGAAGGAAGAGGCAATGAAGGACGACGCTGGCACATTCGTGATGCGCACCGTGGGGCTGCGCAAGCACTACGGCAAGGACGAGGGGCTCGTCCGTGCCGTCGACGACGTCGATCTTGAGATCGCCCGCGGCGAGGCCGTCGCCGTCATGGGCCCGAGCGGCTGCGGGAAGTCGACGCTGCTGCATCTGCTCGGCGGGCTGGACCGGCCCTCCGGCGGGGAGGTGTGGCTGGCGGGCAAGCGGGTGGACGGCCTGAGCGAGCGAGGCCTGGCCGGGATGCGCCGACGCGAGATCGGCTTCATCTTCCAGTCCTTCCATCTCATGGACGAGCTCACGGCGGCCGAGAACGTCGAGCTGCCGGCGCTGCTGGCCGGCCTATCGCCGCGCCAGGCGCGCCGGCGCGCCCTGGACCTGCTCGAGCAGGTCGGCCTCGCCGACCGAGGCAGGCACCTGCCCGCGGCGCTCTCCGGCGGCCAGCGCCAGCGCGTCGCCATTGCCAGGGCGCTGGCCAACGAGCCGCTCGTCGTGCTCGCCGACGAGCCGACCGGCAATCTCGACAGCGCGGCGACGCTCGAGGTGCTCCGGCTGCTCGACCGTCTGCACGGCTCCGGACTGACGCTGGTCATCGTCACCCACGATCAGCGTGTCGCCGCCACCGCGGACCGGCTTGTCTCGATGCGCGACGGTGCGCTCGTAGACGAGATGAGGCTCAGCGGCGGGACCGGGCGCAATCTCGGCGACCTCGTCGGATTGGAGTGCTAGCCGTGAGTGCCATCTTCCTTGTCTTCCGCCTGGCGGCGCGTGATGTGCGCCGCCACGTGGCTCAGGTCGTGCTGCTGGTCGTCGCGATCGCCGCGGCGGCGGCGACGCTGACCATGGCGCTGGCGCTGAATGGGGTGACCAGCCAGCCCTACGCGGCGACCCGCGCCGCGACCAAGGGCCCCGACCTCGTCGCCTACATGACGTCCGCGTCCCAGGCCAAGGACCTGATCCACGCTTCCGGGGTTACGGCATCGAGCGGGCCATTCCCGGTCGCTTCCGCCGTTATCCGGTTCGACGGCCGCACCGCGGCGGTCTTCGCCGAGGGACGCGACAACTCTCCGGCTGCGGTCGACCAGCCCGACGTACTCGCCGGGAGCTGGGTACGCCCGGGCGGCGTGGTGCTCGAGCGCACCTTCGCCGACGCGCTCGGCGTCTCGGTCGGCGACCGGGTCACGCTGAACGGCAAGTCCTTCGTGGTCGCCGGGATCGCGGTCACCGCGGCCCAGGCGCCGTATCCGAATCTCTGCTACATGACGGCTAACACGTGCTCGTTCATCATGCTCAACGGGAACTCGCGGGACGTGGGCGTGGCCTGGCTGACCACGCCGGACGCGATCGGGCTGACCTCGAAGGCGAACCCGCTGACCGACTACGCCCTCAACCTGAAGATCACCAACCCCAGTGACGCGCAGGCGTTCGTCAAGCAGCACTTTAACCCGCAGGCTGGCGCCGGCGGCGGACCCGGCCGTTCTGTCTCGGCTGGCTCCCCGCACGGGCCCGTCGCGCAATCAGGGCCGCAGTTCACCGGCGCGGTGTTCTCGACCTGGGAGGGGATCGCTACGGCGGACGGGCTGCTGGTCGCGGATGCGCAGTCAGTCCTCGAGCCGGGCGCGTTCCTGCTCGCGCTGCTGGCGATCGCCAGCGTGGCCGTGCTGGTCGGGCGGCGGCTGTCGGAGTACGCGCGGCGCGTCGGCCTGCTGAAGGCCGTCGGCGGAACGCCGGGCCTCGTCGCGGTCGTGTTCCTGATCGAGAACCTCGCGCTCGCGCTGTTCGCGGCGGTGCTCGGGCTGCTGACCGGGTGGCTGGTCGCGCCGATCCTCACCAACCCCGGCGCGGCCCTGGTCGGCGCCGCCGGCGCACCTGCCATCTCAGTGGTGACGGTGCTCGAGGTTCTCGGACTGGCGGTCGCGGTCTCGCTCGCCGCGACGCTCGTCCCCGCGATCCGGGCCGCGCGCACCAGCACCATCGTCTCGCTGAACGACGTCGGGCGGGCGCCCAGACGCCGGGGCTCGCTGATCCGGATCTCGCGGCGGCTGCCCATCCCTGGGCTGTTCGCGGTCCGGCTGGTAGCGCGGCGGCCTCGCCGCG
Source organism: Streptosporangiaceae bacterium (assembly GCA_030038495.1). Lineage (GTDB taxonomy): Bacteria > Actinomycetota > Actinomycetes > Streptosporangiales > Streptosporangiaceae > JAJYUU01. Next base: position 24,595 of record JASHOV010000367.1, on the reverse strand, counting down.
CGCTGCTCAGCGCGGCGAACGTCGCCGTCACGGTCATGGGCATCGTCGCGGTGATCGCCTTCCACGCCAACGCGGACAGCAAGCTTGGCGCCGGTGCACAAATGACCGCCGGAGGCCTGTCCGATCCTGTCATCAACCGGGACGAGCAGATGCTCGCCGTGATCACGGTCATGCTGGTCACGCTGGCGGCGCTGAACGTCATCTTCACGACGTGGGCGACCGTCCTCGACGCCCGCCGCTCCTCGGCGCTGATGCGCGCGCTCGGCGCCCGCGCCCGGCAGGTGAGTTCGGGGCTCGTCGTCGCCCAGGTGCTGTCCGCGCTGCCGGGAGCGATCGTCGGGATACCGCTCGGCATCCTGGTGTTCAAGGCGGCCGTCCACGACGGGACCTTGCCGCCGCCGCTCTGGCTGGTCGCGACCGTGCTCGGGACGCTCGTGGTGATGGCCACCCTGACCGTCGCCCCGGCCCGGGTCGGTGCTCGTCAGCCCGTGGCCGAGGTCCTCCAGGCGGAAGCCGCGTGACCAGCGGTCGTCGCGCTGAACCCGGCCGGGCACGGCCGGGTTCAGCCGGGTTCAGCCGACGATGATCGGAAGGGTCTCCCAGCCGCGGATTACCGAGGTCTGCGCCAGCTTGGCGTGCTCCCAGTCGACGTCCCAGCGCGGGAAGCGCTTCAGTATCTCCTCCAGCGCGACCCGGCCCTCGAGCCGCGCCAGCGCGGCACCCAGGCAGTAGTGCGGGCCGAGACCGAAAGTGAGCTGCTGGGCGGCGGCGCGGTGGATGTCGAACCGGTCCGGGTCCGGGTAGCGGCGGGGGTCGCGGTTGGCGGCAGCGATGAGGAAGAGCAGGGTGCTGCCGGCCGGGACGGTCTGGCCGTGGAACTCCGCGTCGCGGGTGACGTACCGGGCCACCGCCGGGCCGGGCGGCTCGAACCGCAGGACCTCCTCCACCGCGGCCGGGATCAGCGCCGGGTCGGCGGCGAGTTCCTGGCGCTGGCCGGGGTGCCGGGCCAGCACGGACGCGATCCAGCCGATAAGCCGCCCGGTCGTCTCGTTCCCTGCACCCGCTATCACGGTGACGTAGGTGAGGGTCTCGTCCCGTGTGAGGGTGCGGGTCACGCCGTTCTCGTCCTCGAACTCGGCGTGCAGCAGCTCGGTCACCAGGTCGCCGGCGGGATGGTCCTGCCGCCAGGCGATGTAGTCGGCCAGCAGCTCGTTGCTGAGGACGGCACCGCCCTTGAAGTCCATCTGCCCGCCCGGCTCGGTGCGCATGTTGGCGTCGGCCGAATCGCGGAAGGCCACCTGGTCGGCTTCGGGAATGCCCAGCAGCCAGCCCATGACCCGCATCGGCATCTCGCTGCCCACCGCCGCCATGACATCGAACCGGTCCGAGCCGGTCAGTGGGTCGAACGCGGCGACGCAGAACTCGCGGACCAGCGGCTCCAGCGCGGCGATCCGGCGCGGGGTGAATACACGGGCCAGCAGCCTCCGGTGGATGTCGTGGCCGCGGGGATCCTCGAAGATGAGCGTGCCCGGCGGGATCTCGATGCCGGACTTGACCAGCTCGAGGATGGAGCCGCGGGCGGAGGAGAATCGTTCCCAGTCCGGAAGCCCGCGCTCCACGTCGGCATAGCGGCTCACCGCGTAGAAGTCGTAGGCGTCGTTGTAATACAGCGGCGCCTCTTCCAGTAGCCGCGCGAATGCCGGATACGGATCGCGGATCAGTCCCGCGTCGTAGGGATCCCAGTACACCCCGGTGTGGCTGTCGATCACGCTCACGTGCGCCTCCGAGTACTCCCGCTGCCGCTGCGCGATATTCCGGGCACTCGCCCACCATTGCCGCGAAACCAGGCCTGGTCAAGTGGTGCGGGAACGCGGCACCTGCGGACCGCCCAGGCGCGGCTCAGGGAAGGTGCTGGAGGGCAGCGACGGCCTGGTCAACGGAGGGGAACAGGCGATCGGGTCCGAGCTGCTGCAGGATTGCGCCGTGCTTGAGGTCGTGGTGGACCAGGTGCGAGGCCCTGGCGATCGCAATCGTCACGCCCCGCCGCCCGAGCTCAGTGACCATATCCCGCAGTGTCAGCAGGCCGGTGTAATCGATGTCGGACACCCCGGCGGCGTCGAGTACGACCGCATGCACCGGGGTCGAGGCGGCATCGACGAGATGACTGATCCGCAGGCGGAGGTAGTGAGCGTTGCCATACCACAACGGCGCGTAGACCAGGTAGACCAGGACCCCGGCGACGTGCTCGACCGGAATGCCGATGTCGACGGGGATCCAGTGATCGGTCCCTGGTGCGCGCCCGAGTATGGCGTCGCGGGGCCGGGCCGATCGCCAGGTGCGGTCGGCCAGCGAGAGGATCAGGGCCACGGCTATGCCCTGCTCGATGCCCACGACCGCGACGACAACCAGGGCAGTGGCGGCAAGAGTGAACTCGATCCTGTCGAAGCGGAAGATGGCCCGCAGCTCACCCGCCCGGAACAGCTTGGTGGCGATGAACACCAGCATTGCTGCCAGCATCGCCTGCGGAAGATCGGCGAGCGGTGCGGTAGCCGCCACCACCACGGCCAGCACAACGACTGCGGCGATGGTATTGGCGAGCTGCGAGCGAACGCCGGACGCGGTCACGATTGCCGTGTTGGGCGGGCTGGCGTCCACCGCGAACGCCCCAATCAGCCCGGCGGCCACGCTGCCGGCTCCGACGCCGACTAGGTCCCGGTTGACGGTGCCGGCCACAGTGGTCCCGGCGCTCGACCGCCGGACCGTCGCTGCTGTCTGCGCGATGCACACGAAGGCCACGCTGAGCACCAGGCCGGGCATGCGGCGCAGCTGCGACCAGGATACCGAGGGCAGGCGGACGTGCGGCAGCCCACCGCGGACGGTACCGAGGACCGCTACGCCGTGGTGGGACGCCAGGCCGAGAGCGCGCACCGCCACGATGGACAAGATCAGCGCCAGCAGCGTCCCCGGCAGCCGGTTACTGACTCGGTGGGTGGCGGCGATGATCGCCAGGACGCCCGCGGCGATTCCGACTGACCAGCCATTGATATGGCTCAGCTGGCCTACTACCTGGCGGACTCGGTCGATGGTGGTGGTCCCCCCGCCGCTCACCCCGAGTATGACGGGGATCTGGCGGACCACGATCTCGACGGCGATCCCGGCCAGGACGCCGGTAATGACCGGAGTGGACAAGAACTCCGAGATCCACCCGAGGCGGCACAGGCCGGCGGCGACAAGCAGTCCGCCGACCAGCAAGGCAGTCAAGGCCATCGCGCTGCCATAGCCGGGAGTTCCCGCCGCTGCCACTGACGCCACGCCAGTGGCAAGCAGCGGCGCGATGGTGGAGTCCGCTCCGACCGACAGCTGACGGTTCGTGCCGAGCAGGGCGTAGACCAGCGATCCCGCGACAAAGGCGTAAAGCCCGGCAACCGCCGACAGGCCCGCGAGCCGGGCGGTGGCCATCTGCCCCGGCACCGCCACGGCGACCAGCGTCAGGCCGGCCAGCGCATCGGCGCCGAGCCACGCTGCCCGGTAGCCTCGCAGCGTTGGTGGCACCAGCCAGGCTTTCATGCCTCATCTTGACGCATGGCAACCGGCCAAGTTTCACTAGGCCGCTGCCGCAAAGTAGCGATGACCGCCCGCGCGGGTCGGTGTGACCGCATACTGCCTTATGAGCTCTTTAACGACGGATGAGGCAGTCCAGGCCGCTACCCAGCGGCTACGCACCAGTCTGGTCGCACCCGGTCTTGACTTAGCGGTGGCCGCGTACTACGCGGAGCCAGGATTCGCCGGGATGACCTTCACCGACCTGGGTCACAACCCGCCCTGCGAGATCATCCCCGATGACTTGCTGGCCGTCTCCCTGCTGGACATCGCCTGGCGCCCCCAGGCCGTCCGCTCGCTGCTGGGCCGAGACGGTAGGAAGTTCGGCGAGATGCTCGCCTTCCTGCCGCAGGACACCGACCTGTGGGATGCCTCGGATCAGGCTCTCAGGCACATCGACCATCTCTGGGATGCCCTGACAGCGATCGACGGCATCGGCACAGCCAGCGCCAGCAAGCTGCTTGCTCGCAAACGTCCCCGGCTGTGCCCGATAAGTGACAGCGTCGTAATCAGGGCAGTAGACGTGCGCGGCCGGACCTGGGATGTGCTCCGGTCCCTGCTCCATGACCAGAAAGCCCGGGCCGACGTCGAAGCCCTTCGTCCGGCTTCTGCCGCCGGCGCTAGCACGCTGCGCATACTGGATGTCGCTGTCTGGGTCTTGCAGAGCCGGAGCGCTGCCGCGCAGTGGGTACGAGCACAGGCTGGAATGGCTGCCGATTCGGAGCTATAGCGATCTAGGACAGCGTCAGTCGCGTCGGAGTACGCGGACTACAGCGGGGCCTAGCTGGCCATGGAGCGAGCATCTTCACCGGGCCGATCGCCTCGGACAGCACCGGGATTACCTACGCGGCCGTGTTGACCTGACCTGCGGCGTTCGTGCGTGGGGCGGGGTCGGCCGTGTGCACCGTTCCGGCATTTGGCGCGTCTTATCTCCTAAGGAGTAGGAACTGCCAATAGGGAGGGAAGAGACAATGCACTTTCCACGATCGTGGGCGCTGGCCGGCGCGGCGGCGCTTGCCCTGAGTACCTTAGCGACGACGGCGGTCCCGGCATCGGCAGGGAACGTTCCGGCCAGGGCGCAGTCCTCAGGGCAGACCGAGATTGTCATCAGCTCGAACACTCAGTTCGGCCGGGTGCTGGCGGTAGGAAACGGCCCGTTCGCCGGTTTCTCCGTGTACTTCATCACCAGTGACTTCGGTCATCACTTCGGCTGCACCGATGTGCTGCTGCACCTGGTGGTCGGCTCGATCCAGTGCACCGGGCCGGCGACCAACACCGACGTTGAGTGGCCCGCGGTGTTCACCACCGGCAAGCCGGTCGCCGGGCCGGGCGTGAAGGCGTCCCTGCTGGGGGAGGTCTTCCGCAAGGGCATGGGCGACCAGGTCACCTACGCCGGTCATCCGCTCTACCTGTTCGACCAGGCTCCCGGCCTGGTATCCGGGCAGGATTTCAACGAGCCCGGGCTGCCGCCGTGGCACGGGCTCTGGACCCTGATCCACCCGAACGGGCTCGCGGCAGCCTGGCCCGGCCAGCTCACCACTACGGTGATCAAGGGCAAGACGGTGCTCGCGGCACTGTACGAGACCGGGGCCGGCACGATCGCCTTCCCGGTGTACCGCTACTCGCGCGATAGCTCCCGTACTAGCAGGTGCGACCGGGGCTCGTGCGCGCGCAGGTTCCCGGCCGTGCTGACCAACGGCTTCCCTGGCTTGTCGGCGAACCTGTTCGGCAAGGGCAGGATAGCCACTCTGGCGACGGCCCAGGGAATTCAGATCAGCTGGGACGGGCACCCGCTCTACCTGTTCGGGAACGAGACCCTCTTCGCCGACGGCGTCTTCCATCCGGTTGGTAACGGCAACGGCGTGCGAGTGGACGGCGGGACGTTCCGCCTGATCCGCGTCTAGCCCGCTTCGGATCCTTGGGGGTCAGGTGCTCCGCGCGGTTCCAGGGGTCGCCCCCTGGGCCAGCAAGGAGGATCTGGCCCCCAGCCATCCGGATCGGCCGTCGGCCGTGACGGCCGCGTAGCGCCAGGAGGACAGGCCCATGCGGGAACTCGCAGGTTGGGCCCATAGATGTGTCCGACCGCGCATGTGTTAGCCGCACGGTCACGAAACTCATCACTGCACGATGGTGACCGCGAGCGCCGCTGGGCAGCCTGGCTGCACGACCGACAGATCGAGGTGGCCGAGTGTCCAGGCAGATATCAGGTCCCCGGCCACCAGCGCGGCGACGCCGAGCAGCCACCTGCGGTTGTGGATCAGCTTGGCGATCAGGCCCAGCTGAAGGAACTTGGCGGCACGCGCCTGCTGGGCCGCATGTTGCTGCAGGACGAAGCCGAACCCGCACAGCATCGCGGCGACGATGGTGACGTCTCTCATTTCCGGCCTTCGGCTGACCGACGAGGAAGAACGATAGGTCTCAGCGGGATCCCTGCCGCGATTCGCTGGCTGTCAGGTCCCGCTGCCCGGCGCGGGCTGCGTCAAACAGAACTGGCTCCATACTTGCCCCGTTAGCTGAAGATCGCCCGGGTTTCAGGACACGAATTGCCGAGGCCGACGGCGAAGGGCCAGGCCCGGGCCGCATCGTTCCCGCTAGAGCGCTGGATCCTGGGCGCGGAGCAGATCGCGCGCGGCTGATAGCCGCGGGCGAGAGCTGTCGACAAGCAGGGGGGCACCCGGCCCCGGGCCAAGGGCGCCGGGCCGCAGATCGGCACCGGGTTCGAGCGCGTGGAATAGCACCTGGACGAACGCGTCCGGCCGGTCGGCCTGCAGATAGTGATTCGCGTCCGGCACGAAGTACAGCCGACTGGCGCCCGGCCTCAGCATCAGGTACTCGTTCCACACGTAGCTGGCCACGCGCGGCGGCGAGACCGTGTCGTACAGCCCCCAGACCATGGTCACGGGGAACGGGGCCGCGGCGAGCGCGGTCAGCCACGTCTGCTCATCCCTCGATCGCTCGACCAGATACTGGATGGTTTCGTGCAGAACCCGCGTGCCGTTGTTGTGGCCGAAGGTTGCCGTCAGGGCCTCGACCTCGGGATCGCCCGCCTTGCGCGGCGGCGTGAACGTAGTGGCGCCCATGCCCTCGGCCAGCGCCGACGGAGTCAGCACGGCCGCGATCTGGGGCCCCGACTGTGCGTCGAGAACGCGCCGCTGCGCCCCGGTCAGGTTCGACAGCGGCAGGAAGATGTTGCCGTTCGACACGACCAGGTGCTCCAGTCGCGTGGCCGAGCGGCCCTCGGCGCAGCGGGCAGCGTGCAGCAGGGCCACGCTGTCGCCGCGGTCGTGCGCGACGATCACACACGCATCGGTGCGTAGCACCTCCGCCAGGTAGAACTCGATGAGTTCCTCGTCCCGGCTGAGGCTGTAGCCCCACCCCAGAGGCTTATCCGAGAACCCGTAGCCAGGAAAGTCCAGCGCGCAGACGCGGAACCGCGCGCTGAGCTGGCTGGCGACCGCGTACCAGTCAACGCTGCTGGTGGGCCAGCCATGTACGAGCAGCAGCACCGGAGCGGCGGGGTCGCCCATCTCGACGTGGAATATCCGCACAGAAGCGACATCTTCCGCCGGCCTCCACGTGAAGTAGCCTCCGCGATCTCGCCAGTCATCGGCCCGCCCCGTGTTGGGTGCGACCTCGTTCATGTTGGGGACCTCAGGAGCGCGTCGAGTCCGCGCACGACCATGTTCTCGAGCACGCCGACCTCATCCACCGAAATACGCACGACATCGCCCGGCTCGAGGGTGAAAGGGGCCTGCGGAACTAGGCACGTGCCCGTCGAGAGCACTGCGCCTTCCGGATGGACATCGGAGTGGAACAGGTAGGACACCAGGTCCTCATAGCGTCGGTGTAGCTGAGCGGTGCTGGCTGCGCCGGTCCATACTGCGGTGCCGCCCCTGGAGATGCTCAGGCTGATAGCCAGAGCGTAAGGCTCGGCAACCTCCCATGACGGGCGGATCATCGGGCCGAGTGCGCACGCGCCGAGGTAGTTCTTGGCTTGCGGCAGGTAGAGCGGGTTCTCGCCTTCTATCGACCGCGAGGACACGTCGTTGCACGCGGTGAAGCCCACGATCTGACCGTGGGCGTTGACCACCAGCGCGACCTCGGGCTCGGGCACCGTAACGGAGGAGTCGGTGCGGACGGCGATCGGCTGGCCGGGGCCAGCGACTCGCCAGGACACCGACTTGAAGAACAACTCGGGCCGCTCGGCCGCATAGACGCGCTGGTACACGTCGGCCTCATGCCGGCTCTCCTCGCGCCGCGCCTGCCGGGAGATCTCGTAGGTCACGCCGCACGCCCACACCTCGGTCCGCCCGTCGATCGGGGCCAGGACCGTGACGCTGCCGGGATCCACCATCGTGCCGCCGCCAGCGGCATCGAGCTTCTGCCGCAGCGTGTCGAGCGGCAGCGACCAGAGCGATCCCAGCGATGGCACGCCCTCCAGTTCGACGATGTTGCCGCCGGCCAGCAGGCCGACCCGGTCAGCGGTGGAGCCGTGCTCTCGGTACCTGAGGATGTGCACCGCGGGTCCTCTCAGCGCTACGCAGGCGGCCGCGGCGGCCGGTAATCCGGCCCGGCCCGCCGTGCCACGATAAGGCCAATGCGAGCGAAGCGGTTCGGCGCTCGCATCCGGAATCTCCCCCTTGCGGAGCGCGGGCATAATTAGGTAACTTTCCTAACTACCTTCCCGCTCTGCTATCTGGTGTCCCCGTCACCGGCTTCGGAGGTTCTCAGCATGAAATCTTTTGCCCGCATCTGGATCACGGCCGGGGCTATCGCCCTGTCCGCGATCGGCCTGGTTGCGGCCAGCGGCCCGAGCGGCGCTAGCCCCGCCGCTGCCCATTCGACTGCTGCCCACTCGACTGGCGCGGCGGCCAAGGCGCCGAAGTCGGTCCAGGTATACGCGACCTATTACGGCTGGTACGACAACACTCCGCCCGGATGCGCGACCGCCTACTCGGGTTGCGCCCATGGCACTGGCACCTACAAGAACCCGATCACGTTTGCCAGCGACAAGCACGAGTTCCCGGTCGGCACCGTGCTGTATTACCCCACGATCGAGAAGTACGTCAGGATGGGCGACGACTGCCAGGAGTGCGACGAGGACTGGTCGGGCAAGGGACCCGACGGCGGGCCGCACCTCCACCACATTGACATCTGGATTGGCGGAAAGGGCGGCAACGCGTTCGACGTCATCAACTGTGAGGACGGACTGACGCAGGGCATGCCCAACGGTGCTCCGCTGCTGACGCCCTTCATCGAGAACCCGCCGTCGAACATGCCAGTGAGCACCGAGCCGCTGTTCAACTCCCGCACCGAGCACTGCTTCGGCGGGGCGACCACCTCCACCAGCTACGGGCGGTACAAGAACGTGAAGTCCGGCAAGTGCCTGGAGGACCCCGGTTACAGCGCCAAGTCTGGTGCGCGAGCCGAGCTCGCATCGTGCAACACCGGCGCGGCCGAGAAGCTCGCGTTCGATGGCGCGTTCTTCGTCGTCCACAAGCTCTGCCTGCAGACCGAGAGCGGCAAGCGCGGCGCGGCCATCAAGTTCACGACCTGCAACGGCAACGACCTGCAGCAGTGGGAGATCAATCCCAACGGCACGATCGCCTGGATCCAGTACGCCATGTGCATCGACGACCTGTCCGGAAAGGTCGAGCTGGGCAGCTGCGCGAGCTCGGCGGCTGATCGCTGGGACTTCAGCTCAGAAGGCCAGTAGCGGCCGCGAGCGCCCGGCGATCCGGTACCAGGGCCATCCGGCGTGCCGATTCAGGGGCACGCCGGGTGGCGTCCGGACATGATGAGGTCCTGAGCGCTCAGCGGTTCGCCGCCGGGTTCTGGTGACGCTCCGCCTCGGGTGAGCGTGAGCGCCACCTGGCCTCGCCCGCTATAAGGTAATCGGAGACGGGTTCCGTATCAGGTCGATGAGGGGCTGCGCGCATGAAACTGCCTCAGGTTGGCTACGAGGCGCCTGCAAGCGTGGCCGAGGCTGCCGAGCTGCTGGCCGAGTACCAGGACGAGGCGAGCGTGCTCGCGGGCGGCCAGAGCCTGATACCGCTGCTGGCGCTGCGGCTGGCCCGCCCGGCGGTGCTCATCGACATCAACGGGGTGAAGGAGCTATCCGGGGTGTCGGCGGACGACGGCTGGCTCGCGATCGGCGCCATGACGCGGGAGTACGTCGCCGAGGAATCCGCGGCCGTCGCCGATTCCGCGCCGCTGCTGGCAGCTGCGCTGCCGCTGATCGGTCATGAGGCAATCCGCAGCCGCGGCACGATCGGCGGCAGCCTGGCGCATGCCGACCCGGCGGCCGAGCTGCCTGCCGTCGCCCGCGCGCTGGATGCCGAGTTCGTGGTGCGGGGCCAGTCGGGCGAGCGGGTTGTGCGGGCGGCGGAGTGGTTCGAGGGTTACCTCACGACGTCACGACGTCCCGATGAGCTCCTGGTGCAGGTGCGCTTCCCGGTCGCTAAGCCGGGCACGGGGACTAGCTTCCTTGAGGTCGCCCGCCGCCACGGCGACTTCGCCATTGTGGGCCTGGCGGCAGCACTGACGCTGTCCGACGGCGTGATCAGCGATGCCCGGCTGGCGTTCGCCGGCATCTCCGATGTGCCGGTCCGGGCCGCCGCCGCGGAGGATCTCCTGGTCGGCCAGACCCCGTCGGACGAGCTTTTCGACGAGGCAGCCCGCCGGGCGACCGAGGATATGGACCCGCCGGCCGATCTGCACGGGTCGCCGGAGTACCGGAAGAAGGTCGCGGCCGTCCTGGTGCGTCGCTGCCTGCGGGCGGCCGCGGACGAGGCAGCGAGAGGCAGTGACTGACGGTGGACATCACCCTGAAGGTCAACGGCGCGACCTGCACGGGCTCGCCGGAGGCGCGCAAGACGCTGGCGGACTTTCTGCGCGATGACCTCAGTCTCACCGGCACTCATGTCGGCTGCGAGCACGGGGTCTGCGGTGCGTGCACGGTCATCCTCGACGGCCGGCCGGTGCGCTCGTGCCTGGTGCTGGCGGTCCAGGCGGCCGGCAGCGAGGTCACCACGATCGAGGGGCTCGCAACCGACGGCGGGCTGGGCCCGCTGCAGCAGGCGATGTGGGACTCCCATAGCTTCCAGTGCGGGTTCTGCACGCCGGGGTTCGTCATGCAGGCGACCGCGTTCCTTCGCGACCACCCCGACGCCGACGAGCGGCAGATCCGCGAGGCGCTGTCCGGCAACATCTGCCGGTGCACCGGATACCAGAGCATCATCGACGGCGTCCTGCTGGCCGCCGAGCGCACCCGAACTGGGGAATGATGATGACAAGAATTGCGGCCGAGCGCTATACCGGCGCCAGCGTCAGGCGCTCGGAGGACCCGCGCATCCTGACCGGATCCGGCCGGTACGTCGACGACATCAAGCTGCCGGGGATGCTGCACGCGGCGTTCGTGCGCTCGCCCCTGGCCCACGCGCGTGTGCTCTCGGTCGACGTCTCGGCCGCGCGTGACCTGCCGGGAGTGGTCGCGGTCTACGCCGGAGCGGACCTGGAGGCGATGACGGTCCCGGGGCCGGATCTGATGGCGTCGTTCTTCGGTGGCGGCTGGCCCATCCCGGAGTACACGCTGCTCGCGACGGACAAGGTACGCCTGGTCGGCGATCCGGTGGCGATTGTCGTGGCCGAGAGCCGGTACCTGGCCGAGGACGGCTGCGAACTGGTCGAGGTCGAGTACGAGGACCTGCCGCCCGTCGCGACGGCCGAGTTCGCGCTCAGCCCGGATAGCCCGCCGCTGTTCGCCAACCTCGGCAACAACATCGCGCGGCCGCACTCGCGCAAGGAGTTCGGCGACGTCGCCGGCACGTTCGCCGCGGCCGATCGGGTCTTCGACTTCCACATTGACGTGCACCGGCACCAGAACGTGCCGATGGAGGGACGCGCCTGCGTCGCCAGCTACGACGCCGAGTCCGGGCTCATGACGTTGTACGCCGCGACGCAGAGCGTGCACGTGAGCAAGATGGCGATCGCGATGCGCCTGGGCCTGGAGCAGGAGAAGGTGCGCGTGCTGGCCGGTGACATCGGCGGCTCGTTCGGCCTCAAGATCGGCGCTTCCCGAGAGGAACTGGCCGCCGCCGCCGCTTCGCGTGAACTCCGGCGGCCGGTCAAATGGGTCGAGGATCGGGGCGAGAACCTGACCGCGTCGGGCCAGGCCCGCGAGGAAAGCTTCGATGTCAGGGCCGCGGTCAGCAACGATGGTGACCTGCTCGGGCTGGACGTGCAGATGGTGGTCGACACCGGCTCCTACCCGGGCATGGGCGGCATGGTCCCGGACATCATCCAGGCGATGATGCCGGGTCCTTACAAGATGACGGCCCTGGGCTTCGAGTCAACCGCGGTCACGACGAACAAGGCGTCCTACGTCGCCTATCGCGGTCCGTGGGCATCGGAGACGTTCGTGCGGGAACGCATCCTCGACGTCATCGCGAAGGAACTCGGCCTCGACCCGCTCGAGATGCGGCTGCGCAATGTGGCCCCGCGCACCGACCCGCCGGCGGTCATGGTTACCGGCCGGCCTCTAGTTGGCGTCACGACCATGGAGTCACTCGAGCGAGTCGCGGCGATGGTCGACGTTCCCGCGTTCCGGCGCCGCCAGGCCGGGGCCCGCGCCGAGGGGCGTTACCTCGGCATCGGCATGGCCACGTTCATCGAGGCCGCTCCCGGGCCGCGTGAGCCGGGCGGGCCCAGCGGACCGATGGGTCTGGAGTCCATGCGGCTCCGGCTCGATGAAGACGGCATCGTGGTGCTGTTCACCGGCCAGATGCCGCACGGACAGAGCCACCAGACAACGCTGGCCCAGATCGCGGCCGACGAGTTCGGCGTGCCGTTCGAGCAGGTCCGCGTCGTCGTCGGCGACAGCGACGTCGTACCGTTCGGCCTGACCGGCGGCAGTCGCTCGGCCACCATGACCGGGGGAGTTGCCCTGCACGGCGCCCGGCAGCTGAAGGTCAAGGTGCTCGATTTCGCCTCGCAGCTCATGGAAGCCAGCGCGCAGGACCTCCAGATCACCGACGGGAACGTCTGGGTTCGGGGCGACCCCGACAGCGCGATCCCGATGAGCGAGATCGCCCGGCGGGCGGGCGAGACCGGCTCGGAAACCGATCTCGAGGTCGTGGCCACGTTCGACGGCGGCGAAGGAGGATGGTCCGGCGGCACCCACTGCGCGATCGTTGAGGTCGACGTCGAGACCGGTCTGGTGCGGGTGGAGCGGTACGTGGTCGCCGAGGACTGCGGCGCGCTCATCAATCCCGCCGTCGTCGAGGGCCAGATCCGCGGCGGCGTCGCGCAGGGCATCGGCGCGGTGCTGCTGGAGCGGTCGGCGTACGACGAGGACGGCAACTTCCAGTCCGCCACGTTCATGGACTACCTGATGCCGACCGCCTGTGACGTCCCCCGTATCGAGATTGAGCACCTCGAGACCGTGCCACTCGACGCCGACGTCAACTTCAGGGGCGTGGGCGAGGGCGGCATGATCGTCGCCCCGCCCACGATAGTGAACGCGATCGAGGACGCGCTCGCGCCCTTCGGCGTGCGGATCTACGAGCAGCACCTTCCGCCGGCCCGCATCCTGGAGCTCATAGAGGCGGCGGAGCCGGGTTAACGGTCCCGCGGGTCGGGCGCCAGTTCCGCTACGGCCACGGCGAGCTCCCGGCCGTCGAGCCGGGCGGCGAGTTGCTCGTTCTGCCAGGACCGCTCGTCGATCCGTGCTTGAAGCAGTGCCAGGAACAGGTCGGCCTTGCTCTCGAACTGGGAGTAGGCCACTCCCCTTGGAGAACCCCGCCTCATCTGAATGTCAAATCCCGCTGGCGGGGAAGGCGTGCGAGGCTTGCCATGGCGGCACCGAATGACCGGCGGGAGGGGCTATGGATCTGGCGCGGGCGCTGCAGCCGGCGGCTTACCTGCTGGCCCCGGTGCTGATCTGGCAGGGCGTGCGCCTCCAGCGAAGTTTGCCGCGGCTGGAGGAGGCGGCGGACCCGGCCGGAACCGCAGCGGGGGAAGATCCGCCGGTCCGGCTGGCGGTGCTCGGCGATTCCGCCGCGGCCGGGGTGGGAACTAGCAGCCACAGGGATGCGCTGGCCGGCACGCTCGCGGCCGCCGTCGCGGCCGAGACTGGCCGGGCGGTGTCCTGGCGGGCGGTTGCCCGCAGCGGCGCGACCTCGCAGGCTGTCCGCGAACTCGTGCCCGGTCTGGTCGACGGCGACTGGCGGCCGGACGTGGTCGTGGTCTCGGTCGGGGTCAACGATCTGAAGGGACTGCGGCCGCTGCGCGCCTGGGACCGGGATGTCGCCGCGCTGCTGGCGGCCATCGACCAGACCACGGGCGACCAGACCACCGGCGACCAGACCACGGGCGACCAGACCACGGGCGGGGCGGCGGTGATCGTGTGCGCGATGGCCCCCGTGAGTCGCTTCCCCGCGCTGCCGCAGCCGATGCGTGCCGTGATGGCGCTGCGGGCAATCGCGATGGACCATACGCTGCGCCGGCTGGCGGGCAGCCGGCACGTGCGAGCAGATCCCGCGATAATAGGGCCCGGCTTCTTCGCCGCGGACGGCTTTCATCCCTCCGGCCAGGGATACCGGGCCTGGGCGGGTGACCTCGCCGGACCGGTCACCGCGGCACTGGCCGCGAGGGACCGGCGGCCGACGTCGCGATGATCCCCCCGGACGTCTGTCCGGGCAGCAGCACCGGTCCCTCGTCCGTTGCCATGCGAACGTAGGTCAGCTCAGGCCGGAGGTCTCGGCGGCGATGCCCCCGGCGATGGCCACCGGCCTGGGGGAACGGGGCTTCCGTTAACCTGGTCCGGTGAAGGCGCTGCTGCTGGAGAACATCCATCCCGAAGCCGTCCGGCGGCTCGAAGATGCCGGGCTGGAGGTTGTACAGCAGCGATCCGCCCTGGCCGAGCCTGACCTGGCCGCTGCGCTGCCCGGCGTCGCGCTGCTCGGCATACGGTCCAAGACGCAGCTCAGCGCGGACGTGCTGGCCGGGGCTACGGACCTGCTCGCGGTCGGCGCGTTCTGCATCGGTACCGACCAGATCGACCTGGCCGCTGCCGCCTCACTCGGCATCGCGGTGTTCAATGCGCCCTATTCGAATACGCGCAGCGTGGTCGAGCTGACCCTGGCCGAGATCATCGCGCTGACCCGCAGGCTCACCGAGAAGGACCGGGCCATGCACGCGGGCAAATGGGATAAGTCGGCCACCGGCGCCCATGAGGTCCGCGGTCGCACGCTCGGGATTGTCGGGTACGGCAACATCGGCGCCCAGCTCTCTGTCGTCGGCGAGGCACTCGGAATGCGGGTCGTGTTCTACGACACCGCCGACAAGCTGTCGCTCGGTAACGCCCGCCGGTGCGTCAGCCTGGACGAGCTCCTCGAGGTGTCCGATGTTGTCAGCCTGCACGTGGACGGCCGCCCCGCCAACAGCTCGCTGTTCGGCGAGAAGGAGTTCAGCCAGATGCGCCCTGGCGCTCTGTTCCTGAACCTGTGCCGAGGTTTCGTGATCGACCACGAGGCGCTGCGCCGTCATCTGCTGTCCGGGCACCTGGCTGGCGCGGCTGTCGACGTCTTCCTGGCGGAGCCGCGCTCGGCGGGCGAGGAGTTCGAGTCCGTGCTGCGCGGGCTCCCGAACGTGATCCTCACACCGCACATCGGCGGCTCGACCGAGGAAGCGCAAGCCGACATCGGCGGGTTCGTCGGAGCCAAGCTCGCAGACTTCGTCGCTGAGGGCGCCACGTCGCTGTCGGTGAACGTCCCGCAGGTTGCGCTGCCGCCGACGGCGGGCTCGCACCGCCTGGCGCATCTGCACAGCAACGTGCCTGGCGTCATGGCGGAGATCAACTCGGTGCTGGCCGCGAACGGCGTCAACGTCGAGGCCCAGCTGCTGGGCACGCGCGGTGACCTCGGCTACGCGCTCACCGACATCGGCATCGACTACCCGGACGAGGTCGTCGGACAGCTCCGGGCGATGGCCCCGACAGTGCGGCTGCGGGTGCTGTCCTGACCCGCGTCCCTGGCCGTTCCGGCCCAGGATTGTCCATAATCTTGACAGTCCATTAACATTACCATATAGTCCCGGCATGGAACGCTCACTAGCCGACACGTACATCTCGCTCGGCGAGCTGATGCGTCTCGCCCGCGGCAGCTTCAAGCGGGCGATCGACGCGCAGTACGCGGCCCGCGGGATCGACGATGTTCCGGCTCCCGGCGGCTATGTGCTCGCCTACCTTGCGGGCGGCGAGGAGTCGATCCCCGAGATGATCGAGGGGCTTGGGATCAGGAAGAGCCAGTACAACCAGTTCATGGACAGCCTGGTCCTGCGCGGCTTCATCACACGGGAGATCGGTTCCAGGGACGGCTCGGTGTCCTTCGCGCTGACCGAGCGGGGCCGGGCGGCCGCCGAGGCGATCTTCGAAGGCTCGCGGATCGTCAACGCGGAGCTGGAGCGCAGGGTTTCCCCGGACGACATCGCCGGGACGCGCCGTGTACTCCTCGCTCTCGCTGAGATCAAGCAGTCGCTGCCGAAGCCGTGACATCGCCTCGGTCAGGTTCGACGGCCGGTCGTCCCTGGTATGAGGATGTCCCGGTGCTGCAGCTGATGCGAGAGGCACGTGATGCATACCGGGCCGCACGGATTGCGAGCCGGCCTGGCGGCCTACAGTGTGATCCGTGAGCGGCAGTAGGCGCTACACGGCGTCGGCCGGCTTCCGCGTGCGTCGGGTCGGGTTCCGTGCAGGCACGGACGAAGAACTGAGGGCTCTGCACGCTGTCGAGGCGCCCGTCGCGGCGGAGCGCGGGTCGAATCGGATGCCGCAGTCGGCCGAGTCCTACATCGCCCTCGCTCGCAATCTGCCGTCGCAGTTCAACGACCACGCCTGGCTGGTCGAAACGTCCGACGGCAAGCCCGTCGCCGCTGGCTTCTGCTGGTCGAACTTCGCCGGCGAGCACCGAGTGATGGAGTGTGACCTGCTGGTGCGGCGGGATCACCGGCGCCGGGGTATCGGGTCTCGGCTCCTCGCCACGATCTGCAACGAGACCGTGAACGAGGGCCGGTCCCTGCTCACGTGGTCGACCTTCGGCACCGTCCCGGCCGGCGAGGAGTTCTCGCGCCGGCTCGGTGCCCGCATCGGCAGGGTGAACCGCACGAGCGAGCTAGTGCTTGCCGACGTCGACTGGATCATGATCAGGAGTTGGGCGCGCGCTGAACTGGCGCGAAATCTTGGGTACCGCCTGGAGTTGGTCGACGGGGAGTTTCCCGAGCATCTTCGGGCCGACGCGGCGACGTTTCACCACATCATGCAGACCGCTCCGCGGGAGGATCTCGATGTCGGTGACGTAATTGTCAGTGCCGACTTCGTCGCCGAGCTTGACCGGGCCCTCGCCGAGGCGGGCCGAGCACGATGGACGATGCTCGCTCGCGACCCGGCCGGATTGTGCGTTGGCGGTACGGAAGTCGTTCTCGAGCCGTCGAATCCAGCGACCGTTCACCAGCAGAACACCGGCATAGACCCGTCTCATCGCGGGCTGGGGCTGGCCAAATGGGTAAAGGCGGCGATGCTCGAACGGATTCGGGACCTGCGGCCGGAGGCGGTCCGGGTGCGGACCGAGAACGCGTTCTCCAACGCGCCCATGCTCGCGATCAACCGCGCGCTGGGCTTCAAGGCCATCAGCACGCGCACGGAGTGGCAGGCTGACGTCAGCGACCTTCTCCGCGCACCCGCTGATCCCAGGTCATGAGCCGCCGCCGCCCGCCGGCACCGGCGGCTCACGGGCTCCAGGTCAGGCGGGGGTGGCGAAGTAGTGGCCCTCGTCGAGGTCCTCGATCAGGCCGGCGTGCGTCGGCTTCCAGTCCAGGAGTTCCTGGGTCAGCGCGCTGGAGACCGGGGCATCCAGCGAGACCAGCGGGCCGAGGAAGCCGAAGTGCGCGCCCGCATCTTCGGCCGCGATGCTGACGGTAGGCACGTTCAGGTGGCGGCCAATTGACTCCGCGATCTCGCGGAACGGCACGCCCTCGTCGCCCACCGCGTGCAGCCGCGATCCGGCCGGGGCGGACTCCGCCGCCAGCCGGAACAGGTGCGCCGCGTCGAGCGTGTGCCCGGCGTTCCACCGATTGGCCCCGTCGCCCACGTAACCGGAGACGCCCTTCTCGCGGGCGATGCCGATGAGGATCGGAATGAAGCCGTGGTGGTCGAGCGAGCTGTGCACCGTCGGCGGGAGGCGAACTGCGGACGATCGCACCCCGCGGTCGGCGAGCGCGATGACCAGGTTCTCCGCGTCGACCCGCGGGCCGGACTCCATTGCGTCGCTCTCGGTCCCGGTCCGGCCCAGCCCGGCGAGCATCAGCGTTCCCGATGCGATCACCAGCGGATTGCCCGTGTCGCCGAGGGCATCGCCGAACGCCTCGACGGCCTTGTAGTCGGCCGCGACCGCGCCTGCGTAGTCCCCGGTGGCCATGGCCTCGTGCTTGAAGGCCAGGTGAATGACTCCGTCGGCCGTGGCCGCGGCCTCCGCCAGGCCGGCGACGTCGTCCAGGTTGCCGCGATACACGTCGGCGCCGGCGGCTGCGAGCGCGGCGGCCGACTGGTCTGAGCGGGCCAGCCCGACGACCTTATGCCCGGTTTGGAGGAGTTCGGCGACGACCGGGGAACCGATGTGGCCGGAGGCTCCGGTGACGAACACCCGCATGAACACCATCTCCAGGGTGACTTGGCTGTCCTGCCACGCGAGCGGCGGACGGGGCAGTGATGTCAGTTACTGTCATCATGGTAGCACCGATGACAGCGACTGTCATCACGGTGTACGATCTTGGCGTGGGACGATGGGAGCCGGACGCGCGCGGGCGCCTCGGGCGGGCTGCGATGGAGCTGTACCGGGAGCGCGGTTTCGACAGCACTACCGTCGCCGAGATCGCGGAGCGCGCCGGGCTGACGGAGCGGACCTTCTTCCGTTACTTCGCCGACAAGCGCGAGGTCCTGTTCGGAGGCTCGAGTGAGCTTCAGGAATTCCTCGTCAGCAGCGTCGTCGGCGCACCCGCCTCGCTGCCGCCGATGGAGGCGATCGCTTGGGCACTGTCCGCTGCCGCGACCGAGATCTTCGAGGAACGCCGGGAGTTCGCACGGGAACGGCAGGCCATCGTCGGCGCGAATGCCGAGCTGCGGGAGCGCGAGCTGATCAAGCTCGCCACTCTGGCCGCCGCCCTGGCCGGCGCCCTGCGCGAGCGGGGTGTCTCCGAGCCCGCCGCGAGCCTGGCCGCCGAGTCGGGCATCGCCGTTTTCAAGATCGCTTTTGAGCGCTGGACTAGCTCGACTGGCGAGGAGCAGCTCTCGGAGTTCATCCGGGAGTCCATGGACGAGCTGAAGGTCGTGACCGCCGGGCCGATGGCAGCCGCCAGCGGGGCGTGAGTCAATGTCGGGTCAGCTCAGGCGGATAGGGATCGTCTGAACTTTCCGGTTCGCGCGGGTCGGCCAGCTTGCCGACGGCATACTGGGGGTATTAACCGACATTCCGTCTGCCTCGCCGGGTGATTGAGGGGCTGAGCGCATGGAGCCTGGGATAACTGCCCAGGCCGGTCACGTCTCCGGGCAGGCATCCCGGCAGCCATTCAGCGCAGCGGTCCGCGGCTATGACCAGGATCAGGTCGAAGAGCAGATCAGGCAGTTGGAAACCCAGGACCGCCAGCTGCGGGACCGGGAACGCCTGGGTCATGCCCGGCCTGGTTCCCAGATCGAGCAGCTGCTGCGCCTCGCCGAGGAGCAGGTCACAAAGATCGTCCAGGAATCCCGCTCGGGGGCGGACGAACTGCAGGCGGCCGCGAAGGCGGACGCCGCCAAGTTGCGGGCCGCGGCGGAGGCCGAGGCCGCCGAGCTGCGGGCGGCCGCGAGGCGCGAGATCGATGATCTGCGCGCGTCGGCGGAGCGGGAAGCGGACGCGATCCGAACGTCGGCGAGGCGGGACGCCGACGAGCTGACGTCCGCCCTGCGGCAGGCCGGCAAGCTAACATCGACGGCCGAGCGGGAGGCCGCGAAGCTGCGAGCGATGGCCGACCAGGAGGTGGCGGAGAAGCAGGCGGCGGTGGAGCGGGAGATCGCCACGCTGCGCACGGCCACCGAGCGCGAGATGGCACAGCTGAAGTCGTCCGCGAAGCGGGAGAGCGACGAGATTGTGAGGGCCTCGAGGCGGCAGGCTGACCAGATCCGCAGGCAGGCGCAGCGGATTTGGGAGGAGAGCGAGGTGCAGCGGGCGCAAGCGGAGGCCGAGCTTGAGATCGCACTCGCCTCCCGGCGGGAGGAGGCCGAGCGGCATGAGGCGGACCGGCTGGCGGCGGCGCAGGCGGCCACGCAGAACCTGGTCACCGAGGCCGAGCGGCGGGCGGCCACGGCCGAGCAGCGAGCCGCCCAGGCCAGCGCGCAGGCCGACCATACGCGGCAGGAAGCGGAGCAGCACGCCAAGCAGCTAGTGTCCAACGCCCAAAAGAACGCCGACCAGATCGCCGCGGAGGCCAAGGCCCAGGCCGCCCAGGCCAAGGCCCGGGCGAATCAGCTGATAGCCGACACCAAGACCGAGCTCGATCGCCGCCGGGCCGCCGCCCAGCGCGAGGTCGACGAGCTGAACCGGCAAAAGGACGCCATCGCGACCAGCCTCGCGGAGCTACGCCGACTGGTCAGCGGCAATGCATCCGCCACCAGTCCGTCAGGCGAGGCCGCCCGGCCCGCGGCTTTTGAGTAACCATCCACAGGTTGGCAAGCCGCAGAGCGCGTGACCCGGGCGCGGGCCTCACCAGGCTCGGTCGGAGCCACGGCAGCAGAGTTAGCTTTCGATGGACAACCCCGAAGTAACCTCAAGGGCGTGACAAAGCGGGACCGCGAGTTTTTCGCGATTGTGGACGAAGAATTCACACGCGCAGTGGAATCGTCGAAAGGCGCTCTAGACCGCGACCCATCCGCATAATGCCGCCGGCCGAGCGCTTCCGCCCGCTAGCCAGAACCGCGGGATGCCATCACCCGCCTCAGTGGGTGCTGACGGACGGCCCTCCGGGAGCGGGGGGCCGTCCGAGGTCTTGTGGGACGTGATGGTCAGGAGAGCCCGAGGCGCGGGTCGCTGACGCTGGGCTGGCCCGTCTCGATGTGCCCGGCTAGCCGGCGCAGGTACTGCGGGTCAGCACCGGAGGTCACCGATACGTCGTACCAGCCGGTGCCGAAGAAGGTGGGTGCGGGAACGTTGACCGTCGATCCCGGCCAAACTGTTACCTCCGACTGCTTGCCGTCGTACGCGCTGGTCAGCGTCAGCAGCACGGCGACGGAGGCATTGTTCGTGATCGCCAGATTCAGCTCGCCCGAAGCGGGCGTTGCGCTAATTTCCGGCCCGGACCCCATCAGCTCCCGGTAGAAGCCGTTCGGCCCGTGCACGCGGATATCCTCGCCAGCCGACACCGGCCACGAGCCGGTGATCGACTCACCGGCGCCGACCGTGTAGTCGCGCGGGGCTGAGCCGGACGTGACGTGGAACACCGCGCCCTTCCCGCCCTGGCTGCCGAACGTGATCGTGGCTGTGCCGCCCGAAATCACGCCGTCGGCACGCAGGGCATACGGCAGCGGCCGGGCCGGCCGCACGCCTGGCTCCTGGGCCGGCAGCGACCCTACCGCCGGCGGCACCGGGTAGTAGGAGGGATGGCGCTGGTCGTCCGGCGGCACGTATGCGGCGGTGGACGGCAGCGTCGGCACCGACTGGTCCCGCTGGGCGAAGTCGAAGGCGTTCACCAGGTCGCCGCAGATGGCCCGCCGCCAGGCGGAGATGTGCGGCTCGTTCACGCCGAAGCGCCGCTCGATGAACCGGATGATCGAGGTGTGGTCGAACACCTCGGAGCAGACCCAGCCGCCTCGGCTCCACGGCGAGATCGCCAGGAACGGCACCCGCGGGCCCAGGCCGTACGGGCCCACCACGAACGAGTCCGCGTTCGTCGCCTGATTCGCCGTCGTGTAGAACTCCTCCGCCGTCGAGACCGTGGACCCGCCCGCCGCGGGGTCGTTGGCCGGAAGCGGCGGCACTACGTGGTCGAAGAAGCCGTCGTTCTCATCGAACATGATGAGGAAGACCGTCTTGCTCCACACCTCGGGGTTCGACGTCAGCGCGTCGAGCACCTGGGAGATATACCAGGCGCCGTAGTTGGCGGGCCAGTTCGGGTGCTCGCAGAACGCCTCCGGCGCGACGATCCACGAGACCTGCGGCAGCGTGCCGTTGGTGACGTCCGCCTGGAGTATGTCGAAGAACGTGCCACCGTTCGCGACGTTCGTCCCGGTCAGCGCGGCCTCATACAGGGGCGAGCCCGGCACGGAGTTCTGATACTGGAAGAAGTACAGCAGCGAGTTGTCGCCGTAGTTGCCGATGTAGGCGTCGTCGGTCCAGCCCCAGTAGCCGGCCGCGTTCAGCCCCACGCCGCTGTCCTGGTAGATCTTCCAGGTGATCCCCGCGGCCAGCAGGCGCTCGGGGTACGTCTGCCAGTTGTACCCCTCTTCGGCGTTGTCGAGCACCGGCCCGGTCGGGCCCTGCGAACCGTCGGTGCCGTCGTTCCCGGCATAACCGGTCCACATGTAGTAGCGGTTCGGGTCGGTGCAGGTGAGCAGGGAGCAGTGGTAGTTGTCGCAGATCGTGAACGCGTCGGCGAGCGCGTAGTGGAAGGGAATGTCGCCCCGGTTCAGGTACGCCATCGTGATGTTGGTCTTGGCTTCCACCCACTGGTCGTAAGCGCCGCCATCCAGCGCCTGGTGGGTGGTGTTCCAGTCGTGGGCAAGGTCCGCGATGAACTGCAGGCCGAGGTCGGGCGCGGTCGGGTGGAACGGCAGCACGCCATCCTGGTTCCAGACGGTCTGGCCGCCGGGCTGAAGCGCTGGATGCGGGTCGCCGAAGCCGCGCACACCGCGCAGCGAGCCGAAGTAATGGTCGAAGGACCGGTTCTCCTGCATCAGTACCACTATGTGCTCAACATCGTTGACGGTCCTCGTGCGGACGGCCGGGGCGATCGCGGCAGCGCGCGCGATGCTAGAAGACAATGCGGTGGCCGCCACGCTGCCACCGGCGATCTGCAGGAACCGTCGGCGATCGACGGGGCGCAATCCAGTCATCCGCCTAGGTCAGCAGTCCCCGGCGAACACAAGGTGACGAACGAACCAGCGGCGCGTGGAACTTTGGAGACTGGCGGGTCATCGGCAAGCGCGGAGGCGCGTGCGGCGGGAAGCCCGGCTCACATTTCGCGTGACACCCGATTCAGCCGCCGTAGAGACTTGACTGGTGATCCGTCTCATCGAGTCGCCGCGGCTGGTCTGGCCAACCGAGGAAGTCAGGGTGTCCTACCTCGTGGGGGAGCAGGCCGACTGCCTGCTGCGCGGCACGCCGACGCAATGGCTGGAGGCGGCCAGCGAGGACTTCGCCGGGTTCGTTGCCGTCCGGCGCGGGGTCCAGGTTCGCTGGGACGTGCCGTCCACGATCTTCTGGTACGTCTCCGGCGAGTACTACCTGGGAACGCTCGTCATCCGCCATCAGCTCACACGGGAACTGGCCGAGACCGGCGGCCACATCGGCTACCACGTCGTGGCGCCATGGCGGCGGCACGGCCACGCGACCCGGATGCTGGCCGCAGGGCTGGTGCACTGTCGCGGGCTGGGGCTGGACCGGGTACTGCTGACCTGCGCCACTGATAACGAGCCGTCGCGCCGGGTGATCCTGGCCAACGGCGGCGTACCGGACGGCCGCCGAGGCGGTGAAGACCGCTTCTGGATCAAGCTTGACGGCGCCGACCACGATTCCTGATTCCGTCTCGCTCGTTCCCTGGCACGCGGCCGGGTCAGATAACCACCTGCTCGGCCGCGTCCTGTCACAGTGGCCCGGCTCCGGGTGTCATCTACGAGAATCCCTAACCCGGGGGCCAGAAGACGCGAAAGGACGCCAGACCGATGAGCACGTTCCTTGCCCCGGTGAGTAAGCCACGGAACCCGATGATGAAGCTGGTGTACGCCATGGACCGGCGCCAGACCGGCAAGGTGACCACGCCGATCTCGGTGTTCGCGGCCCGGATGCCGCTGGCCTTCGGAAACTTCTACGGCAAGCTCTCCAGGCTGGACAAGAAGCTCCAGCTTCCCCATCCGACCGCGCTGATCATCCGCGAGCAGGTCGCGACGATCAATATGTGCCTGTTCTGCATGGACGCCGCGAGATGGTTCGCGCTGCGGGAGTCGGCCGAGAACCAGGTCCGCTTTGATGCCCTGCCGGAGTACCGGACGAGCCCGTTGTTCAGCGATGCGGAGCGGGCCGCCCTGGACTACGCGAGTGAGATGACCAGCAGCGAGGCTGTTCGCCAGGAAACCTTCGCCAGGCTCGCCGAGTTCTATAGCGAGCGTGAGATCTGCGACATCGTGTGGCTAGTCGCCAGCGAGCACATCTACAACCTCACGAACCGCGGCCTTGGCATCGGCTCGGACGGGCTATGCGAGCTGAAGGGCGACGCGAGCTGATGGCCGGGCGCGGAGGTACGCGACGGCGGCTACCCGCATATGCAACGGCGGCTACCCGCATATGCAGTAGCGGGTCTGGATGAAGATCTCGGCTGCCCTCGGGCCGCGCCCGGTACTCAAGCGGTCTCCTGGATTGTCCCATTCAGGCGGTCGAATAGCGCCTCGAAGTTAGCCAGGGTTATGGCCGAGACGTTCGCGAAGAACTCAGCGCGGCGGGCGGTGAGAGCGTGCGCGGGCAAGGCGTGATCATAGTCCGAGCCGCGCAGGGCGGTGAGTTTCTTGATAACAGGCTCTGTAGTGGCTGCCAAGTCGCTGACCGTGATGGACGTGTTGAACGTCCAGTTGTAGAGCTTCAGGTAATCGGCTAGCTCGAAGAGATCCTCGATGTCGGCGTTAGTGGGAGCGAATGGAATCTCAGAGCACGCGACTATCGAGCTTTCTGGCACCGCGCTGGCTCTTGCTGCCGCCCTGACG
>JASHOV010000366.1 GCA_030038495.1 Streptosporangiaceae bacterium | reverse complement strand
CAGACGACGACCGCGTGGTCATGACCGGAAGTGGAGTCTGAAATGGCTGGCACGGTAGCCGAAGCGCCGCTGGCCCAGTTGACCGCGGTGCCCGCGAATGCCGGCAAAGCGAATCTGGTCGGCGCGCTGAAGTCGGAGTTCACCAAGATCCGCTCGGTCCGGTCGACCTACTGGAACCTGCTCGGCATGATGGTCGTCACGATCGGGTTCGGCGCGCTGGCGAGCTTCGGCGCTACCCGCAACCCGCACGGTTCCGGCTTTGACCCGACCATGCACAGCCTGGGCGGCCTGTACATAAGCCAGCTGATCATCGCCGCGCTCGGGGTGATCGTGATCACGTCCGAGTACTCGACCAAGATGATCGGCACGAGCCTGACCGCGATGCCGCGCCGCGGCACGTTCATCGCCGCGAAGGCCATCGTCTTCGGCGCGGTCGCGCTGGTGACCAGCCTCGTGACGTGCTTCGCCGCGTTCTTCATCGGGCAGGCCATCATGTCCTCGCACCACATCAACGCGACTCTGAGCCAGCCCGGCGTGCTGCGGGCGGTCGTGGGCGGAGCCCTCTTCCTGACCGCGGTCGGCCTGCTCGGCTTCGGCATCGGTTTGCTGATCCGGCACTCCGCGGGGGCCATTTGCGCGGCCGTCGCGCTGCTGTTCGTGGCGTCGATTCTGGTCAACCTGCTGCCCATGAACTGGCAGAACGACCTGGACCGGTGGCTGCCGGCGATCGCGGGCGGATCGGTCTGGTCGGTGATGCCGCAGTCGAGCCCGCCGGCGACCTTCGGGCCGTGGACCGGATTCGCGGTGCTGTGCGGCTGGGCCGTCCTCGCCATCGCGGGCGGGATGTACCTGTTCCGCAAGCGGAACGCGTAAAACCCGTGTTCCGGCCGGGCGGGGCCGGCCGGAACACGACGCGGTCCGGAGCTACCCGGCCGGCGGCGCAGCTCCGGCTGGCTGCGGGTCGCGTCAGGCCGGCTGGCAGCGCGGGCACCAGAACGTGACCCGCTCCTCGAGCGCCGGTCCCTGCTCACCCCGGCGGATGACCGTGCCGCAGCGGCGGCACGGCCGGCCCGCCCGGCCGTACACCCAGGTCTGCTCGCCGCGGCCCGGATTGCCGGTCGTGACCTGACCGATCCGCTCCTTGTTGGCCTCGAGCATCCGGCGGGCCAGCTCGACCAGGTCCGGCATCGCGTCCACCTCCGCGGCCGGGCGCCACGGGCTGATGCCGCGCAGGAACAGCGTCTCGGACTTGTACAGGTTCCCGATACCGGCCAGGTTCCGCTGGTCCATCAGCGCCTCGCCGATCGGGCGGTCAGGCGCGGAGGCGAGCCGGCGCACGGCCTCGTCGGCATCCCAGTCCGGCCCGAGCAGATCGGGACCGAGGTGGCCGACGGTGTCCGGCTCGCGGCTGGTGCGGATAACCTCGACGATCCCGAGCTGGTGCCCGACCGCCTGCCAGGTGTCGTTAGCCAGCACCAGCCGGACGCGGTGGTCACGCGGGGGATAGCCGGCCGCACGGCTGATCCGCCACGAGCCCTCCATCTTCAGGTGGGTGTGCACGGTCACGTCACCCTCGACCCTGGTCAGCAGGTGCTTGCCCCGTGACACGGTCTCGGTGACCGTCCGGCCGGCCAGGTCCACGGTCGCATATCGCGGCACGCGGAAATCCGAGCGCACCAGCACCCGGCCGGCCAGGGCCTCGTGCAGCTGCCGCGCGGTCCGCCACACCACGTCACCCTCGGGCACCGCTCCAGCATGCCACCGGCCAGGGCCGGAAGAAGAATGCTGAAATCGCTGTCAACCCGCGGGCCGGTTACTTCGTTTCCAACAGCAGGCGAGGAGGTGAGGCGGTGCCGGGAAAGGCTCGCGGGGCGGATCAGGCCGGTGGCGGGGCGGATAAGACCGTTCGCGGGCCGGATCAGGCCGGTGGCGACCAGCTCGAGCAGCTGCTGGCCGACCGCGGCCCGCAACTGCTCCGCACCGCGGTCCTGCTGGCCGGCGGCCAGCAGGACGGCGAGGATCTGCTGCAGGCGGCCCTGGAGCGGCTGCTCCGGCAAAGCCGGCGTATCGACGGCAGTCCCGAGGCGTACCTGCGCCGCGTCCTCTACAACCTGGCCGCCGACGGCTGGCGCCGCAACGGCACACGGGTCAGGAAGCTGCCGATCGTGCGGGCCAGCCAGCCCGCGGTGGTGCCAGACCTGGCCGAGGCGGCCGACCTGCGCGACGCCCTGATCCGGACCCTGCACCTGCTGCCGCCGCGGCAGCGGGCAGTCATCGTGCTCAGGTACTGGGAGCAGCTGACCGAGGCCGAGACCGCCGAGATCCTCGGCTGCACCGAGGGAACGGTCAAGGCCGCCGCCTCGCGCGGCCTCAGGCGGATGCGCGAGCTGGCCGCCCCCTGGCTAGCCGCCGACCACCAGCCCGCAGGCAGCGGGGAGCCAGCCCGCGACGAATCGCTGGCTGGCCAGAGCTTTCACGGAGGACATCGATGAGCAACGAACTTGAAGACCGCCTCGCCGAGAGCCTGCACGCCTGCGCGGCCCGCGTCAGGACCGCCGACGTCACCGGCCTGGCCGGCCGAGCGCGCGCCGGCCATCGCCGCAGGCGGCTCGCCATTCGCGGGACGCTGACGGCGTGCGCCGCAGCAGGCACGACCGCCGTCCTCGTGGTCATGCTGGCCGCGCCGTCCGCGCCCGGCGTCCCGAACGCGCTGACGGCCGCCTATGTGACGAGGCTGACCGAGCACGCGCTGGCCGGGCACGCTCACGGTGACGTTGCCTATGTCCGCATCACCACCAGCCCGGCCGAGGTGTATGCGTTTGGGCCTCGGACTCCGGTGGCCGCGACCGCGGCCTGGTCCTATGGCCTCCGGAGCCGTGAGGAGCTCTATGACGCGCACGGCGCGGCGGTAGCGGACGCCTGGAGGCAGCCGGGAGCTAACGGCGTGACGGTCATGACGGTGGTGCAATACTGGTCCGCCACCTGGTGGCGCATCACCGTCCGGCCGCTGGTCGGCACGAGGCTGCCGTCATCCAAGTGCACCGGCCCGCTGTTCGGGGTGGGATCCCCCGATGCGGCCGCCCCGGATTGGGCGAAGATGATCCGGCAGGCGCTCAGCTGCGGGCGGCTGATCGAGACCGGGCATCAGGTCGTCGACGGACAGCACGTGATCCGGCTTGAGCAGAAGGCACCCCGGGGGACCGGGCAGAGCGTGTACTGGGTCAGCTCGTCGTCGTACCTGCCGGTGCGGATCCGGACGGAGTCCGCGTCCCCCCGATCCTGGGTGCAGGAGGACTTCAGGTGGCTGCCGCCAACGGCGGCAAACCTGGCCCCGCTCAGGGTTCATATCCCGGCCGGATTCCGCCAGGTCTCCCCTCAATAGCGTTCTGGTCCGCCGAGCTGAGTGCTCGCGGCACGACGCGGCAGCTCGGTTTCACAGCTTCTCGCGCGGATGCTCAGAGATCTCGTCGAGCGGGAGACGGGTAGTGCGAAGGAACTCGGCTGCGAGACGCTCTACTCTGAGGAGCTCAATCCCGGCCAGACCTACGGGGGAGTCGGGGTCAGCAATCCGTTCCTGGGCTAGTGAGCTGAGCATCCGGTCGGCTGTGCTTGGCTGGCCCCTTCCTCAGAGCAGCTTGCGCAGGTGCAGGAGATCGAACGGGTTGCCTTGGACCTTGAGCTTCCTGGACATCCAGGCGCCCATGAAGCTGCCGGGGTCGGCCGCGACCGACACCACCACATCGCTGTCGGCGGTGAACCTGACCTGCGCGGGCTTGGCCCCGTTCTCGGCCTGCCGCACGGGCTCGGCGCCATCGGGACCGATCCGGGTCAGGAAGGTAACGCCCAGGTCCGGCACGTGCAGGCTCATGGTCCGGTCGAGCACCTTCTTGGCCCGCTCCTGGGCATCTAGCTCCGCGATCCTGCCGGTCAGGCTCTCCAGGGCGGCGCGGCATTCCTCGGCTGTCGCCATGATCTCATTCTCCGTGCGCGGGGCTGTCGTGCCCGCGGCGGGGGCAGGTTCAGCGGTCGCGGCCGCCGCGGGCCCGCGGGCTGACCCTGTGCTGGCTGACACTGCCGGGGGGTAGCGTTCATGCAGGGGCGCAGAGAAAGAAGTGATGGCTGATGGAGCACGACACCGAGCCGGATCAGGCGGCAGGCTCAGCTGCCCGCGCCGACGAGGCTGGGCTGCCCGAGTCTGGCCAGCCCGGCGAGCCCGGCGAGCCCGGGGGTGGCGAGACCCTGGCTGCGTCCGGTACCGGCGAGCCCAGGGTCGACGCGGCGCTCAGGCTGCTCGACCGGCTGCCGGGCCTGCCCGTGAGCGAGCACCCCGAGTTGTTCGAGCAGGTGCACGCGCAGCTCACCGAGGTGCTCGGCGAGCTCGACTCCCCTCAGGCCACCTCGCAGGCGAACTAGCCCCGACAAACCCCACGATGAGCAGGAGGCTGCGCCTTGATGCAGAACTGGTCCGCCGCGGCCTGGCCAGATCGCGCGAGCAGGCGGCCGAGCTGATCGCCGGCGGACGGGTGGCGGTCGGGGGACAGCGGGCGGTCAAGGCCGCCTCCCAGGTGAGCATCGACGCCGCGATCACCGTCGTGCAGCGCAGTGACGAGCCGGACTATGTGTCGCGCGGCGGGCACAAGCTGGCCGGAGCGCTCGCCGCCTTCGGTGATCTCACGATCGCGGGCCGCCGGTGCCTGGACGCGGGTGCCTCCACCGGCGGGTTCACCGACGTGCTGCTGCGCGCCGGAGCCCGGCACGTGGTAGCTGCCGACGTCGGTTACGGGCAGCTGGCCTGGTCGCTGCGGACCGACGCGCGGGTCACGGTGCTCGACCGGGTGAATGTGCGCGGCCTGGAGCCCGCGCAGGTTGCGCCGCCGCCGGACCTCGTGGTGGCCGACCTGTCCTTCATCTCGCTGACCCTTGTCATTCCCGCGCTCGTCGCCTGCGCGGCGCCTGATGCCGATTTCGTGCTCATGGTGAAGCCGCAGTTCGAGGTCGGCCGGGACAAGGTGGGCGACGGCGTGGTCAGGGATCCCGAGGTCCGTGCGTCGGCGGTCGCGGCGGTCGCCGCCGCCGCCGGGCAATCGGGCCTGGGCGTCCTTGGCGTGACCGCGAGCCCGCTGCCGGGGCCGTCAGGCAACGTGGAGTACTTCCTCTGGCTGCGGCGCGGCGCCCCGGAGCTGGACCCAGACGCGCTGCGCCGGGCAATCGATGCGGGTCCACGGTGACCCTGGACGCGGGGAGTCAGAACCCAGTGAACGCGACTAGGGCGGACCGGACGATCCTGCTGGTCGCGCACACCGGGAGACCTGCGGCGCTGCGCGTGTCCAGGCTGGTCACCGCGCGGCTAGCCGAGGCCGGCATCGGGGTCCGCGTGATGGAACCGGAGGCAGCTGACCTCCGGGTCGACGCCTGCGAGGTTGTGCCGGTCTCGCCCGCCGCTGCGGTCGGCACCGAGATGGTGCTTGTGGTGGGTGGCGACGGCACGCTGCTACGAGCGGCCGAGCTGGCCCGGCCGGCCGGCGTTCCGCTCCTCGGGGTGAACCTCGGTCATGTCGGCTTCCTCGCCGAAGCCGAGCCCGAGGACCTGCAGGCCGCCGTGGACAACGTGGTCGCGCGCAGGTACCAGGTCGAGGAGCGGATGACGATCGACGTCACGGTGCGGTTCGACGGGCATCAGCTCGCCGACACCTGGGCGCTCAACGAGGCGACGGTGGAGAAGGCGGCGCGTGAGCGGGTGCTCGACCTGGTCACCGAGGTGGATGGCAGGCCGCTGTCGCGGTGGGGATGCGACGGCGTCGTGTTCGCGACACCGACCGGCTCGACCGCGTACGCGTTCTCGGCCGGCGGCCCGGTCGTCTGGCCCGAGGTCGACGCCCTGCTGCTCGTTCCGATCAGCGCCCATGCCCTGTTCGGCGGCCCGATGGTGGTATCGCCGAGGTCCGTGCTCGCGGCCGAGGTAATCGGCACCTCCGGCGGCCAATCCGAGACGGCAGGGGCGGTTCTGTGGTGCGATGGGCGGCGGAAGGTGGACCTTCCGCCCGGCGCGCGAGTGGAAGTGCGACGCGGCGACAGCCCGGTGCTGCTGGCTCGGCTCCCGGTCCTGACCGGCCCGGAGGTGAGAATCGGGGCGCCGTTCACCGACCGGCTAGTGGCAAAGTTCGGCCTGCCGGTGGCAGGCTGGCGCGGACAGGGTGGTTACGACGTATAGGGCAGGCAAGGAGCCGCGCGGCCATGCTTGAGGAAGTG
>JASHOV010000365.1 GCA_030038495.1 Streptosporangiaceae bacterium | reverse complement strand
CCGAGGCGGCGGCGGCTCGGCGGCGGGCCAGCGGCGGCAACCCGAGGCGGGTGGCGCGACCGCCAATCTGATATCGATAGGGTAAATAGACCGGCGATGATTACTTAGGCCCTTCTGGGTAGTTACTGGTTTGGGATATCATGTTGTGATTCACAAGTTGAGTGCAGGCAGGTCCTATGAGCGATGATGCGTATGGTGCAACGGTCGCCAAGAGGCGGCTGGCTCGTCGCCTGACCGAGTTGCGGCACGCCTCCGGGCACACCGCCAACCACGTATGCGACCTGCTCGGCTGGGGTCGCGGTAAGGTCGGCCGGTTCGAGGCCAATCTCTGGAAGCGCCCGGAGATGAGCGACATCCGGGACCTGCTGCGGATCTACCAGGTCGATGAGGACGAGCGAGGAGACCTGGAACAGCTGGCCATTCTGGCCAGAGCCCGAGCCTGGTGGCGGGACTACCCGGACGTCTTCGAGAACGAGTTCCCAGGGTTCGAGAACGATGCGGCCAGGATTCGCGTGTTCATGCCGCTGCTCATACCGGGTTTGCTGCAGACCCGCGACTACATGGAGGCGCACCTGCGGTTCGGCTCCCGGCCGCCGAACTGGCGGCAGCGAGCCATGGCGGCCCGGCTGCGGCGGCAGGAGGTACTCGACCGGGTGGCAGCGCCGCCGCCGGTGATCGAGGCGGTCATCACCGAGGCTTCGCTGATATACCGCTGGGGCTCGAAGTCGGACCGCAGGGACCAGATCGAGCACCTCGTGGAATTGTCCGCGCGTGCCGGCATCGACCTGCGTATTCAGCGGTTCGAGGACGGGCCGCCGCAGGGCATGTTCTCGCCGGTCAACATCTTCGACCTGCCGGGCGACGAGCCCAGCATCGTCTTCACAGAGACAGATACTGCAATTCAGGAAGTCAGCCAGCCCGAGCTGGTGGCCAGTTACGGCCAAACGTTTGACCGGGCCAGCGGGGCGGCGCTCGAGCCGCCCGATACTGCGGCCTATCTTCGATTCCTCGCTCAACGACTGGAGTAACGCGATGACCGACCTATCTCAGGCCGCCTGGTTCAAGGCGACTGCGAGCCAGAACAACGGGGGCTGCGTCGAGGTAGCAGTGAACTTGCCCGGTATCGTCGCGATCCGCGATAGCAAGAACCCGGCTGGCGGGGCCCACCTGGTCAGCCCGGCCGCCTTCGCTGCGTTCGTCGCCGCAGCCCGGGCGGGCCAGTACGACCTGCCGAGCGATGGCTGACTGCCGCCGGACCGGCCGCCATTTCCGCCGCGACCGGCAGCCGGCCGGTCGCGACCATTTGGCGGACATTGTGGTGTTGGTATTGCGAAAGTTCGTACAATACTCATAATCTGTGCTTCACAGAAGCCTTACTCGGGAGGCGTAGGAGATGCGGCCGCCAGCGCCCGACGGCAGTAATGGGGCGGGCTATTCGCCCCAACCTTCTGCCGCTGGTTTCCTGGCCGCACCGCTTGCGGAGGCGCTGACTGTCCTTCCGCCACGGCCCAGCGGTCTCGTGGACGCTCCGCTGACGGCGGGTGGTGCCTTCGTCCGCCCGCTGCCGATCGACACAACCTGCGCCGCGGTAGCCCGGCGGTTCTTCCGCGAGGCGGTGTCAGACCTTCCGATCCCGTCGGCCCTGCTGCACGACGGCGTGACGATGGCCAGCGAGCTGGCGGCTAACACCTTGCACGCGCAGCGCAAGGCGGAGCTGGGTGCCACCCTCCAGCGGGCTGCCAGCGGCGTTCCCGAGATCTGGGTCTACCTGCGGGGCACGACCCGCAGCTGTGAGCTGGTGTGCAAGGTCTTCGATTCGGAACGCGGCTGGGACGGGGCAGTGCAGACCGGCATGGACAAGGCGCCTGTGGACTCCGTCAGCGGACGCGGGCTGCAGGTCGTCGACGGCCTCTCGGCTGGCTTGTGGGGATGTCATCCGACCCTGTCGCGCCTCGGCAGCACGAATACGCCAGGTAAGGCCGTGTGGTTCGTGCTGCCCGTGCCGCCAGCCGTGCTGCCCGACGATCTTGGCCGCCCGCGCTACAGTCCCGACTGGCTGATGGACGAGCTCGAGGCGATGCTGGGCGCGCGAGGGATGGCGGGCATCATGCGCGCCGACGCCGGCGGCATGTCAGTGCTGTCCATCAGTCGGCACCTCACCGTGTGGCGTCACGGCTCGGTGATGTCCTGGCGGGCGCCGTCCGGGTGCTACCAGCGGCTGTGCCTCACCGACCTGGTCGAGGTGGCGGAGCAGATCGTGTGTGCCCACGAGGAGTCCGCGCTCGCGGAGACCAATGGCTTCCGCGTCGGCCCGCTGCGGGTAGCCGACCTGGCCGCAAGCTGAGCCCAGGGCCTGCATCGGTCCGAGACGGAGTCGCCGGACTGCCGCCGTTCCCCTGCTAGCGGCCCTCGAAGGTCGGCACCTGCTTGGCCACGAAGGCCCTGGTGGCGGCCCTGTGGTCTTCGCTCTGGCCGAGCCTGGTCTGCAGGTCGGCCTCTTTCGCCAGCGAGTCGGTGAGCCGGTGCGAGGCCGCGTACAGCAGGCTCTCCTTGATCGCGGCGTAGGCGAGAGTCGGCCCGGCCGCCAGCCTGGCGGCCAGCTGGCCGGCGGCGGCCGGGAGGTCCGCGTCGGGGACCACCGAGGTCAGCAATCCCAGCCGCAGCGCCGTCGCGGAGTCGAGCGGCTCGGCCAGCATGAGTAGCTCCGCCGCACGGGCCGGGCCGACGAGCCGCTGGAGGGTCCACGAGGCTCCAGAATCGGCGCCCAGGCCGACACGGGCGAAGGCCAGCAGCAGGCTCGCCCGCTCGGCGGCGATCCGGAAGTCGCAGGCGAACGCAAAAGCAGCCCCGGCGCCGGCGGCCACGCCCGGCAGCGCCGCGATCACCGGCTTCGGCATCGCCATGATGACCTCAATGATGGGGTTGTAGTGCTGCCGGACCGTATCCAGCGGAGAATCGCTGGACTCCAGCAGCTCAGCGTGCTCGCGCAGGTCCTGCCCCGAGCAGAACGCCTGGCCGGCGCCGGTCAGGATCACCGCCCGGACCGCGTCGTCGGCGCTGCAATCCCGCAATGCCTGCAGCAGCGCGACCTTGGTCTCGGCGGTCAGCGCGTTCCTGGCCGCCGGCCGGTTGATGATGATCGTCGCCACCGCCCCGTCATCCTGGCGAACAACACTGTCATCCGGCCCAAGCATACTGTCGGTCACTGCCCATATCCTTCCCGTTACGGGTATCTGACGCTCCACGACTGTCCCAGTCTCACCTGATTTCGGCCTGAGCAGGGCGGGAATGCTGATCGTTTCCATCGGGCGGCCGAACACTGGATAATAGAGGGACTGATTGAGATGTATGTGGCTGGCTGGGGTACTGGTTGGTGTCGTACGGAGGCGGGTTTCCGTCGCGGCGGCCGGGCTGGGTCCTGGGGTAAGGAAGGGGAGCTGGATGGCGGCGATGAAGCCGCGGACGGGTGACGGTCCGCTTGAGGTCACCAAGGAGGGCCGCGGGATAGTGATGCGCGTGCCGCTCGAGGGCGGTGGCCGGCTAGTTGTCGAGCTAACCCCGGATGAGGCGCGCGCCCTGAGCGAGGCTCTCACTTCCGCCGTCGGCTGACCGTTGCCTCTTCAGGTCAGGGCCAGCCTGCAGTCGCCGCCAGGCGGTCGGCTGACCGAGTCGTACCTCTCTGAGCTGCTTGCGGACGCCGCCGACAGGCCCGATCTCCTGATCGTCCTGGTGGCAGCCGACGGCCGCGTCCGGTCCGGCGCCAGCCTGGATTCCCTGCTGCCGGCCAGCGCCGAGCACATACTCGCCGCTTACGGCCATGCCGGCGCGCCCGGCGAGCTGGCCGAGTCCGCGGTCAGCGCGGGCAACGAGGTGGCCAGGGTGGTGTTCGTTGGCATAGGCGACGAGTCGCCAGCGGCCCTGCGGCGGGCCGGCGCCGAGGCCGGCCGCCGGTGCGCGACCGGCAAGACCGCGGTTGCCGACCTCACCGGGCTCGGAACTACCGACTCGGTCGCGGCCTTCGCCCAGGGCGCGCTCCTGGGCGGATACGGGTTCAGCCTGCGCAGCCAGCCCGCCGACGACACGGGAACGATGCGCCTGCTGGTTCCCGACCAGCAGGAGTGCGCGGGCCCGGTCGGGCGGGCGCAGGCGGTAGCCGAGGCAGTCGCGGTCGCCAGGGACCTTGCGAACACGCCCTCGCTGGACAAGAGCCCGCAATGGCTAGCCGACGAGGCGGCGCGGCTCACCGCCGATCGCGGCGTCGAAGTCCGGATCTGGGCCGACGCGGAACTGGCCGCATCCGGGTTCGGCGGCATCCTGGCCGTCGGGTCCGGCTCGGCCCGGCCGCCCCGCCTGATCGAGCTCAGCTACCAGCCGGCTGAGGCCCAATCTTGTGAAGCACAGATACACATCGTTCTGATCGGGAAAGGCATCACGTTCGACAGCGGCGGACTCTCGCTCAAGCCCAACGAGAACATGATGTTGATGAAGACGGACATGGCCGGCGGCGGCGCTGTCATCGCGGTCATGTCGGCGCTGGCTCGCCTCGGGGTCCGCAGCCGGGTGACCGGGCTGATTGCGGCCGCGGAGAATATGCCCTCGGGCTCGGCCTACCGGCCCGGTGACGTGATCACCCAATACGGCGGGACCAGCGTGGAGGTGCTGAACACCGACGCGGAGGGTCGGCTCGTGCTCGCGGACGCCCTTGCCTACGCCGCCGAGGCGCTCGCCCCCGATCAGATCGTCGACATCGCCACGCTGACCGGAGCGGCGCGAGTGGCTCTCGGCGGCATTCATGCCGCCCTGTACTCGACCTGCGACGAGCTCGCGGCGGCCCTGCTCGCGGCCGGCCAGGCCAGCGGCGACCGGCTGTGGCGGATGCCGCTTGAGGATGATTACCGCGAGTCGCTGGAGTCGCCGGTTGCCGACGTGGCGCACGTCGCCAGGGACCACAACCCGGCCGGGTCGATCATCGCCGCCCTTTTCCTGCGCGACTTCGCGGCTGGGATCCCGTGGGCGCACCTGGACATCGCCGGACCCGGCCGATCCGCCGCGGCCGATGGGGAGTTGTCCAAGGGCGCCACCGGATTCGGCACGCGGTTGCTGCTGACCTGGCTGACCGCCCCCCGGTCAGCAAGCTCCCGGTCAGCCTCCTAGGCGGGGCTGGCTAGGCTGTGCTGGCCAGACTGGGCGAGCGTACCGCGCAGAGCAGGCCGTTACCCACCGGCAACAGCAGCGGCACCAGTTGGTCGTCGGACCTGACCTGCTCCCGGAGTTCGCCCAAGGCTGTCATCTCGGCCTCGGTGGGTACCCGCTCGGTAGCCGCCGTTCCCGGCATCGTGGCATTGAAGACAACGATGCCGCCCGGCCGCAGCAGCCGGACGGCAGCGGTCAGGTAGTCGGGGAATTCCTGCCGGTCAGCGTCGCAGAAGACCATGTCGTAGGCACCATCCGCGAGCCTCGGCAGGACCTCGAGCGCCAGGCCGCCGATGAGCCGGTACCGGCCGGCCGTGAAGCCGGCGGCGAGAAAGGCGGCCCTGGCCAGTCGCTGGTGCTCGGGCTCGACGTCCACGGTCGTCAGGACCGCCATGGGCCGCATGCCGCGCAGCAGCCAGATGCCGGAGGTACCGCAGCCGGTACCGATCTCGACCACCGACCTCGCGCCGATGGCAGCGGCCAGGAAGCGCAGCGCTGCACCGGTCAGCTGGTTGACCGGCGCCGCCCCGCCGATCTCGGCCGCATTACGCCTTGCCTCGATGAGCGCCTCGTCCTCGGGCAGGAAGTCGTCAATGTAAGCGAGGGAGCCTGCGGTTATCGAAATGGCGACCTCCCCGGTACTGCAAACACCGTGCACATGGCCGCGTAACGCAGCCGCCTCGGGCGCCAGCCTCAGCCTGCACAGCCTAGCGGGCCAGCGCTGCGTCCGTGAATCAAGCCGGGTAACCTGGCAGCGGGAACGAGTTTGGCGGTCTGGACGTTGAAGCGGTCAGGAGCGTGCAGATCGTTCAGTCGTGGGTCATTTCGGGGTTTTCCGCCCGATGGGCCGATGAGGTAGACGGAAGGTTCACGGCAGCGAAAGCGTTGGAGGGAATGCCGGCGGTGAAGGGGGAAACCGTGGATCAGGCCGAGCGAGCCGAGCCCGAGGAAGCCGAGGGCGCCGCGGCGTGGACACCCCCGAGCTGGGAGACCGTGGTCCGCGAGCACTCAGCCCGGGTTTACAGGCTTGCCTACAGGCTGACCGGCAACACCCACGACGCCGAGGATCTGACCCAGGAAGTATTCGTACGGGTATTCAGGTCGCTGGACACCTACACCCCCGGCACCTTTGAGGGCTGGCTGCACCGCATCACCACAAACTTGTTCCTGGATATGGCGCGCAGGCGCCAGCGCATCAGGTTCGAGGGACTCGCCGAAGAGACCGAGGCACGGCTGGGTGGCAGCGAGCCGACCCCCGCGGAGGCATTTGACGACCGGCACCTGGATGGCGACATCCATGCCGCGCTGAAGGCGCTTGCCCCCGAGTACCGGGCCGCGGTGATCCTGTGCGACATCGAGGGCCTGTCGTACGAGGAGATAGCCGAGACGCTGGACGTAAAGCTCGGCACGGTGCGCAGCCGCATTCACCGCGGGCGGGCGCAGCTCCGGCAGGCACTTGAGCATCGTCGCCCGCGCCGGGTCGCCGCCGGCGTACCGCAGCCTCGCCTGCACATTGACCTGCCGCTCCCGCCGCTGCCCGAGGGAGGGCAGCCGTGAGCCATCTCGGGCAGCAGCTTTCTGCCCTCATTGACGGCGAACTGGAGGGCGCCGAGCGCGATCAGGTCCTCTGGCATGTGGTCCGCTGCGGCTGGTGCCAGGACGAGGCCGCCGCGCTTCGCACGCTGAAGCGCCGGATGAACGCGCTCGGCGAGGCCGCGGCCGATGCCGGGCTGACCGGACGGCTGATGGGCCTGAGCAATGCCGATCCCGCCAGCGCGTGGCCACATAGCGCGACCGCTGCCTGGCAGCTGACACCGCGCGGCTCCCGCCTCGACGCTAAGGCCGGACGCTATCTGCTGGCCGGCTCATTTGCTATCTTCCTGGCCGGCCTTGGCACCGCGGCGTTCATCGCCGGCGGCGAGCCTCAGGCCCAGTCCCCTGCTCCTCGGGTCTCACCCCCGGTCGGCGTGTACACGGTGGAGCACGACGACATGAACGGCCTGTACATGAACGAGCTCAGGCAGCCGAAGACGACGCGGCCCGGTACGGGGAGCTACGGCCGCGCGCAGAATCGGTACAGCACCCGGCCGTGATGGCCCAGCTCTCGCACTGGCGAATCGCCAGCGCGGCCGTAGTCTTTGTCCTGGCCGGCTCGTCGGCTGTCGCTCTTGCGATGCATGACGAGCCCTCGGGTGCCTACCAGTCGCTGGCCGCGTCGCCGGTCGCCCGCCGCGGCCCGGTTACCGGCAATACGGCCGCCGAGCGCACGGCGCTGGCGCTGCTGACCCAGGCGGTGGCCGCCTGCCGCAGCACCGCGTTCAGCGGCATCCAGGTCTTCCGGTGGTGGGGCCCGGCGGGCCCGCGGGTCTGGCTCACGGAGATCTGGCATCGGCCGGGCGGCCAGCTGATCGCCGATCCCATCTCCACGGGCGGCGTCGCCGACGGCGGCGTGGCCGGGCCCGGCCCGACGGTATCCGTGGCCATCTCCGGCCGGCAGCTGGCCCTGCTGCGGTCGGGATACGTGCTGCGCTACGCCGGCCATGGCTGGGCCGATGGCCGGGCGGCCGAGGTGGTAACGGTCGAGCGGCCGGACGGAAGCCTCGCCGCCCGGTTCTGGCTGGACGGGCGGACCAAGCTGCCACTGCGGCGCCAGCTCTTCGATGACAGGGCGCGACTCGTCAGCGACATCAGCTTCTCCCAGCTGAGGACGGGGCGCGCGGCTCTGAGCAGCGCTCCTGGCGTCCGCGCGCAGCCATGGGATCAGCAGCTCACGATGTCGGGCATCGCCGCCCTGCGCGCCCAGGGCTGGCCGCTTCCGGCCGAGCTTCCGGCCGGAATGGTGCTGTTTGCCGCGAGTCAGTCGGCGACTTCGGCAGGCAGGGTCGTCGGCGCGTCCTACTCCGACGGGCTGTCGGTTATCTCGCTTTTCGTGCAGCGCGGACAGCTGCCTGCCCAGTTGCCCGGCTGGCAGCGCATCGCGATCGCCGGTCACAACGCCTACGCCATCGATCCGGACGACCAGACGATCGCCTGGTCGGGCGATGGCTATGTGTTCACCCTGCTGGCGGACGCTCCGGCCGCCACCGTGGACCAGGCCATCGCGGCCCTGCCCCAGGGCAGCGAGCCCGGCTTCTTTGGCAGGCTCGGGCGCGGCTTCCGGCGACTTGTCTCGTGGGCAAACCCGTTCCGCTGACGATGCCTAGTCCTGCCCGCCTTAGGGCAGATATGGATGGCTGACGGCTGTTCGCACAGGCCACGGGGTGCCGTCGCGGGGGAGGCAGATGATGTCCGGGCAGCCAGCCGACGATGCGGGGGAGCGGCCGGCCGAGCCCAGCTGGCCGGACCGGCCGGCCTGGCGGCCCACCGACTCGCCGGCCTCGGCCTCGGCGTCGTGGCGGCAGCGGACCGGCGCACTGCTGCCCGGCAAGTGGGCCCAGCCCGTCGCACCGCCG
>JASHOV010000364.1 GCA_030038495.1 Streptosporangiaceae bacterium | reverse complement strand
TTCCCGACGCGATGATCGAGAACGAACAGCACGATGTACAGCCGTCCTCGCCAGACGAACCTGGCTGGCTTGCCGTGACGGAGCCAGACCTCGACGGGCTCTCCGCGGATGCGGCGCATGTTCGTGTTCTCCCTGGTAGCGGTGTCGGCCGGTGCCGAGACTGCCCAGGGGAAGACGGGCAGCTTCACTTACAATCGAACATACATTCGGGTAGACCGTTAGGCAAGCCAATGCAGCCGCACATGCGAGCGTGCGATGCCGTTCCCGGCACCTACTCCGGCCAGTAGGTCAGCCGGGCCCGCCCCATCCCGGCATCGGGAAGTCCGCGAGCAGCTCGCGTATCTGTGCGGCAATCGCATCGATTACTTCATCGTCGCCCTTGGTGGCAGCCATGATCGCCTTGTCCATCCAGGCCGCGACCTGCCCCATGTGCCGCTCGGTCAGCCCGCGCGTGGTGATGGCCGGGGTTCCGATGCGCAGGCCGGACGGGTCGAAAGGCTTGCGCGGGTCACAAGGGATGGTGTTGTAGTTGACCTCGATGCCGGCCCGGTCGAGCGCCCTGGCGGCAGGCTTGCCCGCGATCCCCTGCGCCGTCAGGTCCATCAGGATCAGGTGGTTGTCGGTTCCGCCGGAGATCAGCGTGTAGCCCCGCGCGAGCAGGCCATCCGCCAGTGCCCGCGCGTTCGCGACAATCCGGCGTGCGTAGGCGCGGAACGAAGGCTGCGCCGCCTCGTGCAGCGCGACCGCGATCGCGGCGGTGGTGTGGTTGTGTGGACCGCCCTGCAGGCCGGGAAACACGGCCCTGTCCACTGCGGATGCCTGCTCGGCCGTGCACATGATCATGGCTCCGCGTGGCCCGCGCAGGGTCTTGTGGGTTGTGGTGGTGATCACGTCCGCATGCCCGGCCGGCGAGGGATGCGCGCCCCCGGCGATCAGGCCGGCGATATGCGCGATGTCCGCAACCAGGATCGCGCCGGCCTCCCGGGCGATCTGCGCGAACGCAGGGAAGTCGATGGTCCTCGGGATGGCGGTCCCGCCGCAGAAGATCACCTTCGGCCGCTCCAGCAGGGCCAGGTCCCGCACCTGGTCCATATCCACCCGCCCCGTGTCAGCGCGCACGCCATAGCGCACCGGCCTGAACCACATTCCGGTGACCGACGCCGACCAGCCGTGGGTCAGGTGCCCGCCCATCGGCAGCGCCATGCCCATGACCGCATCTCCCGGATGCATGAACGCCAGGTATACGGCCAGGTTCGCGGGCGAGCCCGAGTACGGCTGGACGTTGACGTGGTCCATCCCGAAGAGCGCACGTGCGCGGTCGATGGCCAGCCGCTCGAGCGGATCGATGTTCTGCTGGCCCTCGTAATAGCGCCGACCCGGATATCCCTCGGAGTACTTGTTCGTCAGGACACTGCCGCTGGCCTCCAGCACGGCCACGGAGACGTAGTTCTCGGACGGGATGAGCCTCAGCTTCTCAAACTGCCGGCGGGACTCGGCCTGGATGAGCGCGGCGATGTCCGGATCCGTGCCCGCAACATGCGGAATTGGCGGCTGGTGCATGGCTGACTCCCCCGGTCGGCTGCCTTGCTTCATCATCGTGTGAGCCGCAGGCAGCGTTCTCAGCGGGTGGCGGCTTGCAACTGGTCGCGCAGTTACACGGCGGCCAGCAAGGCGGGCGCGGCCTCGGACCACGGCACGCCTCGGCTGGCCAGCCCGAACAGGCCGGCGCGGACCAGCGCATCGGCACACGCGGCCAGATCTGCCCGCCGCTCGCGGAAGGCCGAGGCGAACTCGCCGTTGGGATTGCGGGAAAGGGAGAAAGCCATGGGCAGGCCCGCCGCCAGCCGCCCCACCTTGTCGTCGCGCGGGCCGGTCACCTTGACCGGCCGGTGGTTCACGTACCGAGCCGACTCCAGCACCCACGCGGTCCCGTTGACCGGATCTGCCCCCAGGAAGGTCAGGGCACCGACCGTCGCCATGCGCACCGCGCCCGTGCACATCTGGCAGGGCTCGAGGGATGTCACCAGCCGCAGCCCCTGGTGCCGCTCATTGACGGGCAGCCGCAGCATGGCGTTGACCTCGGCGTGCGCGAGGCGGCTGGCTGAGAGCAGGTCCGGGCTGGCGGTGCCGTAGACGGCGCTGCGGCCGGTGCCGACGATTTTCCCGTTCCCGTCCACCACGACC
Source organism: Streptosporangiaceae bacterium (assembly GCA_030038495.1). GTDB lineage: Bacteria > Actinomycetota > Actinomycetes > Streptosporangiales > Streptosporangiaceae > JAJYUU01. Next base: position 1,284 of record JASHOV010000364.1, on the reverse strand, counting down.
GCGCCTATCGGATTGGTCCCGGCCAGCATCGCTTCCCAGGCGAGCGCCAGGCAGGCGCGTTCCGGTTCCGAAAGCTCGGGCAACAGCACTGACTGGTTGGTCACGATCGTCACGATAAGCCGTGCCGACCCCGGATGTCCTCCCGCCGAGCGTGTCGCCCGCAGAACCGGCAGCGCGCCTGGCGTCAGCCTGCTACGGCATCAAGCAGCTTCCTGCGCTGCTGATCACCGAGACCGCCTACGCGGCGGTTGTCGTCAATTCCTGCTTCCTCCATAACGGCCGCGGCCTTAGCAGGCCCGTAGCCGGGCAGGGCCTTGATGACCTGGGCCACCTTGGTCTTCTTGGTTACGTCGTCCTTGCGGTCAAGCAGCTGGGCGATGCTCACCTTGCCGGCCTTGACCTTGGCCAGCAGCTCGCTGCGTTCCTTGCGAGCAGCCTGGGCCTTCGCCAGCGCATCAGCGCGCTGCTCAGGCGTAAGCGTTGGCAGAGCCATGTCACTCCTTCGGTTAGGTCGATCAACTGTCCCACATACCCGCTATCCAGCGTGGTAACGGTGCCCGTGTCGAGGTCAACCAACCGCGGCTCGCGAAACCCCAGGTCAGCGCGGGGCTATGAGGCCGCGACTCGCCAGCTGGCCGACTAAATCCGTATTGACCAGCCTTTACTGGTACTCACGCGCTCATCTCCGCGGCCAGGCCGCCGGGCGGCACTGCACCCCGAGCCGGCCCGCGCCCGCGCCCGCGCCCACGCCCACGCCCACGCCCGCACCCCACGTTAAGGGGAGAGTTCAGGGTCTGACGGCCCCCAAACACTCCCCTTAAGCCGACCGGGCCCGGCCTTTCCGCGACGTGTCGCCTCATAGGCAACACGTGCCCCGGCGGCCCCCGTGCCTGGCCGCCGGGACCCTCGCGCCAGGCCCGTCAGCTGTCGGCGAGTTCCAGCACCTGGACGTTGGCGCTGTTGTTCAGCACCTGGCCAGGGTGGATCTGGCTGCCGGCGACCACGAGCACGCCCGGCTTGTCCCCCGCCGCCTGGTCGGACAGGACCTGGACCGCTGCGACACTCATGTTCTGGATGGTGACGGCGGTGGCGACCGAGTCGGTGCCGAACTTCTGCCCGGAGTACTGCAGCGCCTGCAACCCCACGTCGCCACCGGACATCTCCGAGTCCTCGACCAGCGCCGCGCCCTGGTCAAGCTCGACCGCCGCGTAGCGGTTCTGGTCGAACCGGTCGTCATCGAGGACGGCAGTGGGACTCACCGGGGCCGGTCGGGCCGGATCGGCC
>JASHOV010000363.1 GCA_030038495.1 Streptosporangiaceae bacterium | reverse complement strand
CACCCGCAAGGACGATCCCGCGCAGGCCGGTGCGCAAGACGACCGTGTCGAGGACGGTGCCGGGCACAGCGAGGCCGTAGTCGTGCACGTGCGCGACGTCCGCCGCGGCGAGATGGACGTCTACCGCGGCACGAGCCACGCCCGAGTGACCGACCGCGCCCTAGCGGCCCGCCTCGCCCGCGCCAGCCGGTAGCGGCGAGCAGATACCTCAGGAGGGGAAGCCCAGATGTCATCGCACCGCGAGGCACCGGAGATCGCCAAGGACCCGGTAGCCGACAGCACGGACGTGTATGCGTTCGTCAGCCCCGACGCCCCGACCACCCTCACGTTAATCGCGAACTACGTCCCGCTGCAGGAACCCGCAGGCGGCCCGAACTTCTACGAGTTCGGCTCGGACGTACTCTACGAGATCAACATCGACACGCAGGGCAAGGCCGAGCCCGACATCACCTACCAGTTCCGGTTCACGACCGTGATCACCGACCAGACGACGTTCCTGTACAACACCGGGCCGATCACCTCGCTGACCAGCACGAACTGGAACCGCAAGCAGTTCTACTCGGTCACCCGTGTGGACTCCAGCGGCACGCACAAGCTCGGTACCGGCCTCGCCTGCCCGCCCTGCAACATCGGCCCGCTGTCCACGCCGGACTACGCCACCGCGCTGGCCGCGCCGGCCCTACACACCCTGTCGGACGGAAGCCTCGTCTTCGCCGGGCAGCGGGCCGAGGGCTTCTACGTCGATCTGGGCTCGATCTTCGACCTGGGCAACCTGCGGCCGTTCCAGAACCTGCAGGTCTTCGCCAAGGCCCTGGGCTTCAAGGCCGCTCCTGGCGTGAACGCGACCAAGCTCCTGAACGTGCACTCGATCGCGCTCCAGGTGCCGATCACGAACGTGACCGACCCCACCCGGCCGGTGATCGGGGTGTGGACGACGGCGAGCAGGCAGCGCGGCGGCATCTTCAGCGACGCGGGTGAGCCCGACTTCCGCTTCGGCCCGTACCAGCAGGTGTCCCGGCTCGGGAACCCGCTGGTCAACGAGGTCATCATCCCGATGAGCAAGAAGGACTACTGGAACACCCAGCCGCCGCACAACGACAAGCAGTTCGCCACCTACGTCGCGCATCCGGAACTCGCGGCCCTGCTTCCGGTGCTGTATCCGGGCGTGTTCCCCAACCTGGCGGCCCTGGTGAGCGCGGGCACGGCTCGCGCGGACCTCGAGGCCATCCTGCTGACCGGGATACCGTCCGGGATCGTGCCGGGATTCACGAACTTCACCGGCTCGGTCCAGGCCGACATGCTGCGGCTCAACACTTCGATACCGCCGAGCAACAGCCCGAACATCCTCGGCCTGATCGGCGGTGACCCGGCCGGGTTCCCCAACGGCCGCCGCGTGTTCGACGACGTGGTCTCGGTCGAGCTGCGCGCGGTGGCCGGCGCCACGTGGCCGCTGATCGACAAGACCTACACACCCGACGCGGCCGCCGGCGAGCTAACCGACGGGCTCACGCCGAGCTCGCTCGGGACCCCGTACCTGGACACGTTCCCGTACCTGGGCGTGCCGTTCGACGGCTACGACGACCCGTCATCGTGACTCACGGCACTCCCGCGGCGAGCGAGCCCGCCGCCGGCCCGTCCTACTCCGGCACCGTGGTGCTGGAGCTGGGCCCCGGCGCGGGCGCGCTTGTCCTGCGCACGCCCGCCGCGCTCGACGGCCGCGAGATCGAGATCAGCAGGGCGGGAACGGCGGCTCCCAGGACTCACGCCGCCGTGCGGCCGCGGCACGTCGCGGGCGGTACCCAGTACGCCGCGGTCTACCCGGATCTGCGACCCGGCAGCTACGTCGTCTGGACCGAAGGCAGCACCCCGGCCGCGACGGTGATCGTAACGGCCGGGTCGGTCGTCGTGGCGGACTGGCCGGGCATGGTTATCGAGTGACTTGTCCGCGGCGCCGGCGCAGCCTGATAATCCTGGTGTGGCGGCACCCGACGGCCCGGCGGCGCGCGACTCCGGGCTGCGCGCGTCCGACTCCGATCGCGAGCTGGTGATCTCGGAGCTCAGCGACCAGTTCGTCGAGGGTCGGCTCAGCGATGACACGTTCGCGCACCGGGTGGAATCGGCGCTGCGCGCGCGAGGCCGTGGCGAGTTGCAGAGCCTGCTCACGGACCTGCCCCGGCCACGGAGCATCGGCGCAGCCGTGCGGGCCGGCTGCCGCAGGCTGGCGGACGCAGCGGACCGATGGACCCGCAAGACGCCGAGGCCGCTCACTCTGCCCGCTGGCTCGCGGCGGCGGTTCACGATCGGGCGTGAGCCTGCCTGCGACATGATGCTGGCCGACATAACCGTCTCGCGCTGGCACGCGAGCCTGGTGAACGGCGAGAGCGGCTGGCTGCTCGACGACCTCGGATCGACCAACGGCACGCGCGTGAACGGCTGGCGGGTGAGCGAGCCGACCCCGGTCAGGCCGGGCGACTTCGTCTCGTTCGGCGCCGCGATCTTCGTGATCAGGGACCGCGCCGCCTGACAATCGGGCAAATAACCCCTAACGGCGCGGCCGCTGCCAATAATCTCGGGCCGGAGCGGCTTAGATGTAGCGTATGAGGGCTGCTGGCCCCTAAACGCTACATCTAAGCCGCGATCTATGATCTCGCGCTGATGCAGGGACTTTCGTCGCGAGAGGCCGACTGTCGAGGTCGCGCGGCCGTGCTAAATTTTGAGCGATTGCTCAGATTGATCGCTCAGGAGGTACGGATGGCCAAGCCCGGCCCGCGCCAGGCCGCCGGGACCGCCGCCAGGGAGCGGTCGGCCGACGTGCGCGCGGCACTGGTCACGGCCGCGATCGGCGCGCTGCGCGAGACAGGCTTCGCCGGGGCGAGCGCACGGGCGATCGCAGGCCGGGCGGGATGCAGTCAGGCCCTGGTCTTCTATCACTTCGGCTCGGTCAGCGACCTGCTGCTGGCTGCGCTCGACGAGGTGAGCACGCTCCGGATGGCCGCTTACCGAGGCCTGCTGGACGAAGCGGAATCAGTCACCGCGCTGGTGGACTCCGCCCGCGAGATCTTTCTCGCCGACCTGGACGCCGGCCACGTCCGGGTACTGGTGGAGATGATCACCGGAGCGCACTCGGTGCCGGGGCTGGGCCCCCAGGTCGCCGAGCGCCTCGCGCCGTGGCGCGAGTTCGCCGAGACGGCGGCCCGCCGCGCCCTCGGCCGCTCGCCGCTGGCTCGCCTGCTGCCGTCGGCCGAGGCAGCGCACGCGGTGGTGGCGGGATTCCTCGGCCTGGAAATGCTGGCCAGCCTGGACGGCGACCGGGTGGCGGCCCTGGCCCTGTTTGACCGCGCCAGGGCGCTGGCGCGGCTGCTGGACGCTGCGAGCGGCCTCGGGAGGCTCCTATGACAGCACCGCAGCTCGACATCGTGACAGGAGCGTTCAGCAACTCAGGGGCCGCGATCAGCCGCGAGCTACTCGCCCGCGGCCACCAGGTCCGCACGCTCACCGGTCATCCCGGCCGCGCACCGGCGGGTACCAGCATCGACAGCCGCCCGCTGGACTTCGGCAACCCCGCCGAGCTCGCTGAGTCGATGGCCGGAGCGCACACGCTGTATAACACCTACTGGGTTCGGTTCAGCCGCGGTCGGCTGACCCACGACGTCGCGGTTCGCAACAGCGAGACGTTGTTCCGCGCGGCGGCCACGGCCGGGGTGCAGCGGATCGTGCACGTGTCGATCACGAACGCGAGCCTTGACTCGGCCGACCCCTACTTCCGCGGCAAGGCCCAGGTAGAGCGGGCGCTCGCGCAGGCGGGAATGCCGCATGCAGTCGCGCGGCCAGCGATCCTGTTCGGCGGTACCGGCGTGCTGCTCAACAACATCGCCTGGCTGCTGCGCCGGATGCCGGTCTTCGCCATCGGCGGGCGCGGTGACTACCGGCTCCGCCCGATCCACGTCGACGACATGGCCGCCCTGTGCGCGGACCTCGGCCAGCGATCCGACTCGGTGACCGTGGACGCGGTCGGCCCGGCGTCGATCGCGTTCCGCGACCTGGTGGCGGCCATCAAGAAGGCGACAGGCAGCCGTGCGCTGCTGGTGTCCGTTCCCGGCGGGCTCATCCCGCCGCTGGCCACCGGGCTCAGCCTCATGCTGCGCGACACGCTGCTGACCGCGGACGAGTACCGGTCGATGGCCGCGGGCCTGGCCGACTCGGACGCCCCGGCGGCCGGGCGCATCGCGGCGACGGACTGGATCGCCGCGCACGGCGACGAACTCGGCCGCCGTTACGCGAACGAGCTCGACTTGCACTACCGGGCGGCCCGCATGGCGGCCTGAGCCTACTGGTGGTAGCCGGCCAGGAACGCGGCGAGCCTGCCGATCGCGTCGTCGAGCACGGTGACCGGCGCCAGGAACACCAGCCGCAGATGGTCGGTCGTCTGGAGGTTGAAGCCGCTGCCGTGCGACAGCAGCACGTGCTGCTGCTCGAGGAAGTCCATCATCATCTGCTCGTCGTCGGTGATCTTGTGCACCTCGGGGTCGAGCCTTGGGAATAGATACAGCGCTCCGGCGGGCTGCACGCAGCTGATGCCGGGTATGGACGTCAGCTGCTGCCAGGCGTGGTCACGCTGGTCCCGCAGGCGGCCGCCGGGCTCGAGCAGGGGCCGGATGCCGACGGAGTGGCCGAGGGCGGCCGGGATCGCGTGCTGAGCGGGCACGTTCGGGCACAGCCGCATGTTCGCGAGCAACTCCAGCCCGTCGAGGTAGTCGGCCGCGTGCTCGCGCGGCCCGGAGATGACCAGCCAGCCGGACCGGAAGCCCGCCAGCCGGTAGGTCTTGGACAGCCCGCCGAACGTCAGCACCAGCAGGTCCGGCGCGAGCGCGGCGGCGCTGTGGTGCACCGCTCCCTCGTACAGGATCTGGTCGTAGATCTCGTCGGTGAGCACCAGCAGGCCGTGGGTGCGGGCCAGTTCCAGCAGCCCGAGCAGGATCTCCCGCGAGTAGACCGCGCCGGTTGGGTTGTTCGGGTTGATGATCACCAGCGCCCTGGTCCGCTCGGTGATCTGGTCGGCGACGCTGTCCAGGTCGGGCTGCCAGCCATCGGCCTCGACGCACTCGTAGTGGACCGCATGCCCTCCGCACAGGTTGACCGCCCCGGTCCACAGCGGGTAGTCGGGGCTGGGCACCAGCACCTCGTCGCCGGTGTTCAGCAGCGCCTGCATGGACATGACGATGAGCTCGGATACCCCGTTGCCGAGGAACACGTCGTCGGGACCGACGCCCGCCACTTCGCGGCGGGTGAAAGACTCGGCCACCGCGACCCTGGCCGCCTGGATGCCGCGGGCGTCGCTGTAGCCCTGGGAGTCGGGAATGGCCTCGACCACGTCTCGGAGCACGTCGTCGGGGGCGAACAGGCCGAACGGAGCCGGGTTGCCCAGGTTCAGCTTGATGATCTCGTGGCCTTCGGTCTCAAGCTGCCGGGCCCGGCGCAGGACCGGACCGCGGATGTCATACGTGACGTTCTTGAGCCTGCTCGCCTGCGTTACCTGCACCGTGGGTTCCCTCCGCCCGTGGTCCCGCTCGTCCCGCCGGAGAACGCGTCAGTTCCGGCACCTTACCTTGCCGGTGTGGCGTGAACCACAGCCGGTCACGCGGCGGCGGAGAGCCGAGGCTGCCTCGGCGGGCGGTCCTTTGCGGCCGACCGTCTCAGCTGGAGGCTAGCGGCTGGCGGTTCAGCGGGCGGCCAGAACCTCGGCGATCTTGGCTGCGGCGGCCGGCGGGTCGGCGGTGTCGTGCAGCACCTCACCCCAGGACCAGCGGTAGTACCAGCGCAGCCGACCGCGGTCGTCGGTTCCGGGCACGCAGTCGATGCTTTCTGCGAGCATCGTCGCTCCCGGCATGAAGACGTGGAGTACCGCCGGATAGGAAGTCTTCACGGTCGCGTGGAAGCCTTCGGTATCCAGCGCGGTCGCCAGCCGGTGTAAGTGGTAACTACGCGCGTGGTCGCGGACGCCGTCCTGCATTTCACCTGCCTTGCCGGGTCCGCACATTGTGGGCGCTGACTCCGTGGTGTTGTCAAGCCCCCGGGGGTAGTGTCGCCGTACTAGCCGCCGGTGCCGGTGCCGTAGCCGTTATAGCCCTGGTACGAGTCGCGGCCGTACGCGGCGTCCTGTGCTCCGTATCCGGCCTGGTCGTACTGGACCGCCTGGTAGGCCGGCTGGTGATAGGCCGCCTCGGGCTGCAGGTCCTGGTAGGTCGGCTGGCCATAGTCATAGGCGCCATCGCCGTTTGTGACAGAGCCGTTCGGTACGGGATCGGCCGGGGGATACCCGCCGGACGGGGAGTACCAGCCGTCGGTCCCGGGCGTCGGCTGGCTGCCGTAGGCGGCGTAGCCCGGATCCTGGCGCGCGGGCGGCTGGCTGACGAAGCTGCCATAAGGGTTGCCTGCCGGAGCCGTCGGCTGCACGGGGTATCCGTTGGGCGCGCTGTTCGCCCTGGTCGGCGGCTGCGGATAGGCAGTGAACTGCTGCGTCGGCTCGCTGTAGGCGGCGGCCGGCCGCCTACCCGGCTGGGTGTCGGACGGCCGGCTCTCGGACGGCCGGCTCGTGCGGTACGAGCGGCTATCCGAGGTGTTGATGGCCGGGAACGACGGGCTCGTCAGCGGATCATCGTCCAGCGGTGCGGGCAGCGGGCGAACCTGCTGGTGCGGCTGCGAGATGGGCGGCTGGGCGCTCCGTGGCTGCGAGACGAGTGGCTGGACGCTCCGTGGCTGCGAGATGGGTGGCTGGGACATCGGTCGCTGACGGCTGGGCGGCTGGGAGCTGCGCGGCTGGCTGGCCGGCGGCTGAGGTGCTGCGGGGGACTGGTTAGCCAGACGGGCGAGAGCGGCGATGCTCTCGGTGGCCGGCTCGGCTGCGTAGCGGCCGGGGGAGTGGGCCGGGTCGGCGCTCGCCGCGGCTGGTCGAGACTGCCGCGG
>JASHOV010000362.1 GCA_030038495.1 Streptosporangiaceae bacterium | reverse complement strand
CCAGCCTCCGCCGGGCCGCGAGCATGCTGAAGATCCACCGGATCATCCAGGCCATCGAGCTGTCGATCCTGGTCCTGATCGCGGCGATCATCGACGCCGCCCGCGGCGGCCTGACCGCTACCCGGCTGGTCATGCTCGCCTGCCTGATCGTCGCCGCGCTCATGGTGGTGGCGCACCTGGCCGCGATCCTGGCCTCCAGGCGCCTGTCATGAAGCTGTCCTGCGTCATCATCACGATGGGCACCAGGCCCGCGGAGCTGGAACGGGCCATCGCCAGCACGCAGCCGATGCGCGCGCGCGGTGTCCAGCTCGTCCTGGTGGGGAACGGGGCCGACCTGCCGCCGCTTCCCCCGGACGTGACAACCGTCCGGCTGACCGAGAACCGCGGCGTCGCGGGCGGCCGCAACGCCGGGGTCGAGGCCAGTACCGGCGACGTGGTCATGTTCCTCGACGACGACGGCTGGTTCAGCGATCCGGGGCTGGCCGAGCACGTGGCCGAACGGTTCGCGGCGGACCCGCGGCTCGCGGTGCTGGCGTTCCACATCGTGGATCCGGACGGCGGCAGCGGCGTGCGCTGGCACGTTCCCCGGCTGGGGACGGGCGACCCGGACCGGTCCTCGCCCGTCACCACATTCGTCGGGGCGGGCTTCGCGGTGCGCAAGTCGGCGTTCCTGGAGGCGGGCGGGCTGCCCGAGTCCTTCTTCTTCGCGCACGAGGAGACCGACCTGGCCTGGCAGCTCACCGAGCGCGGCTACACGCTGGAATATGACGCCGACGCGCGGATGTGTCATCCGCCGGTGTCCAACGCCCGGCATGACATCTGGTACCGCTACGACGGCCGCAACCGGGTGCTGCTGGCGCGGCGGAACCTGCCCTGGCCGCTCGCGCTCGTCTACCTGCTCAATTGGACGCTGATCACCTTCGTGAGGGAACGGGCGCCGGGTGCGCGCGGGACCTGGCTGAGGGGCTTCGCCGAAGGGTGGCGGATGGATCCCGGCCAGCGCCGGCCCATCTCGCTGCGCACCGTCTGGCGGCTGACCAGGCTCGGCCGCCCGCCGGTCATCTGAGCGCGAGCGCCCAGACGACCGGCGGATCAGTGCCGCAAGACCCGGCGGACCTCAGCCGCCAGGAGGCGCGGCGGAGGTGAGGACCATGCCGGTCGGCTCTTCACCGTCGCCGGCGTTGGGGTACTGGCCGTAGCCGACGTTGAAGCTGCCGACGAGGCTGTCATCGGACGTGCTGAACACGGTCACGATGCCCGACGTGAGACCGCCCGCATACAGCTGGCTGCCGTCGGGGGTCAGGGCCAGGCTGACCGGATCGCCGGAGTCGGAGATCGTGTTCGTGACCGAGTCGGACGCCGTGCTGATCACCGAGATCGAGTCGGAGTCGCCGTTGGCCACGTACAGGGTGCTGCCGTCGGACGACAGCGCCATCTGCCACGGCATCTGCCCGACCTGGATGGTGTCCGTGACGGTGTTGGTCGCCGCGCTGATGACGTCCACTTCGCCGCGAACGGTGTTGGTCACGTAGACCGTGCTGCCGTCCGGGGAGACGGTCACGCCCTCCGGATCGCCCAGCCCGTTGATCACATTGGTCACCTGCATGGTGGCGGTGTCGATGACCAGGAGACCCACGCCCGAGGTCACGTACGCGGTGGCGCCCGAGGGCGAGAACGCGATCTCCCGAGGATCGGTCGGCAGGTGCATCTTCGCCGTCACCGTGTCGGTGGCGGTCGAGATCACGCTGATCCCAGCCAGGGTCTCGGGACCGCCGGTCTGCGGGCCGGTGTCGGCCACCCACACCTGGCTGCCGTCCGGGGTTACGGCCAGACCCCCGGGATCGAAGCCGACGTGGATGAGAGTCTCGGTGGGGTTTTCGTAGTTGCTCACGGTCAGCGCGGTGGTGTCGAGCACCCCGACCGTGTCGTTGCCGGTGTTCGCGAAGTACAGCGTGCTGCCGGACATCGCGACGCCCTCGTTGGTGGAGTCGTAGTTGAAGTCCTCCGTACCGGTGTTGGGCACCAGCCCGTCACCCTCGTTGTACTGCTGGACCAGCTTGCAGTCGGAGGTATCAACGGCGTCGAAGGCCTGATAGCCGGGAAGGGCGATGTAAGCGGTGCCGGCCGGTCCTCCGCAGCTGTCCGCGGCCAGCCGGGCCCTGGTAGCCGTCGGCTTGTCCGCGACGGAGTGATGTCCGCCGGTGTGCTGTACGGCCAGGGCCGCAGCCGTGCCGCCGGCCGCGAGCGCGACCGCCGCCGCCGCGGCTATGATCACGCGCCGGCTGGCCCAGGCCGGACCGGTGCTTGAGGATTCGCGCAGTGTCGATTCGCGCAGTGTCATCGTGATCACACTCCCACTGCAGCCGGGGCGGCTGCTCCGCCGCGCGCGGGCTTGTACCCGGGCGGCTGCACGGGCGCTGTCTGGGTCGAACCGTCGGGTATGGCCGGGAGCTGGAACTCGATGACTTCCGCTTCGGCCTGCTCAAGCTGCCGCTTGGTGTCCGGCAGTCGCGGGACCCGACCGAACGGGAAGGTCCCCAGCGCCGAGGTGAAATCGCCGACGGTCTGGCGCCGCCACTGGGTGATGTTGGGGTTGACCACGCCGGTCACCAGCTCCAGCAGCCGGGTAACCGAGGTGTGGTCGAACGTGTCGTGGCAGACAAAGCCGCCGACGGTCCACGGCGACACGATGACGCAGGGCACACGGAAGCCCAGGCCGATCGGCCCCGGTGCGTCCGTCGTGACCGTCGAGGGGATGAACTCGAGTTCCGCGCCCGTCGTGGTGGGCGTGGGCGTGGGCGGGACGACGTGGTCGAAGTACCCGTCGTTCTCGTCGTAGATGAGGATGAAGACCGTCTTGGCCCAGACATCGGGATTGGCGGCGATCGCGTCCACCTTGCTCTTGACGTAGTCGGCACCCGCGGCAGGCATGAAGTCGGGGTGCTCGGACTGGTAGGAGGTCGGGAGGATGTACGACACGGTCGGCAGCCGGTCGTTGATCGCGTCGTACTCGAACTGGCCGGGCTGGTAGAACTTCATCGCGCCCTGGTACAGCGGTGACGACACCGCGGCGTTCTGGTACTGGTCGAAGTACTCCAGCACGTTGAACCCGTAGTTGTCGATTTCCTGGTACACCTTCCAGGACACCCCGGCCTGGCTCAGCAGCTCGGGGTAGGTCGTCCAGGAGAAGCCCTGGTCCGGGACGTAATTGCCGTAGGTCGGCCCGCCGGCCACACCCAGGGGATCGATCTGGCCGGTCATGAGATAGAGCCGGTTGGGCCAGGTCGGCCCCAGCACCGAGCAGTGGTAGCCGTCGCAGATCGTGAACGCGTCGGCCAGGGCCCACTGGAAGGGGATGTCATCCCGCTGGAAGTAAGCCATGGAGTACTGCCCGGCCTTGCCGTCGTAGGAGTCGTCCGCGACTTTCTTCGTGATCCGCGAGGTCACGAAGCCGTCCATGGCCCCGTTGTCCCACGAGGCGTGCTGCGGCGACCAGTCGTGGTCGGTCGAGGGCAGCGCCTGCGCACTCGTGCTGTGGGTGTCGGCGTGGAACGGGTACAGGTACCCGGCCGCATTGTCGGTGTCCGCCTGCTTGAAGACGCCGGGGAGCGCCGTCGGGTCGCTGAAGCCACGCACTCCGGGCATGGCCCCGAAGTAGTGGTCGAACGATCGGTTCTCCTGCATCAGCACGACGACGTGCTTGATCTCGGAGAGCGGTGCGGTCCGCGCGGAGCTAAGACGCGCTGGTGACACACCGTCGATGATCTTCCGCAGGTTGGATGGCAAGGCGAACGAGGCCAGAACCATCCCGCCTGCCGACGCCATGAGCTGGCGCCGACTTACCTCAATCGACACGCAAGATCTCCTAACGCAGTAGGGCATGCGCCACTGGCGGCCGGAACCGTTCCGGACGATGGAGATCGCCCCGAACTCGGCCGTTCGAGCGAGGACAACATGTACGCAATCAGATGTAAGCCAAATCAGGCAACGGTCAGATGACGGGCAAGTGAATAAGTTCCGCGTAATGCCTGGCAAATAGTGCGGAGCCATTCTGCGGCCGGAGCGAGGACGGAGATCTGAAGCCGCTCCGCGCAGCCGCGACGGCTACCCGCTGGTCAGCGCAGCGGGCCGGTGACCGACTCGGCGGCCCGCACGGCGCCGCCGCCAGCCACGAACCGGACCGCGGCCTCGATCTCCGGGGCCATGAACCGGTCCGGCCCCGGACCGGGCGTGGTGGCGCGCAGCGCCGCGACTACCGCGCCGGTTGCGGCCGCCGGGGCCAGCGGCGCCCGCAGCTCCAGTCCGCGCGCGGCCGTCAGCAGCTCGATCGCCAGCACCCTGGTCAGCCCGTCGAGCGCGCGGCGCAGCTTGCGGGCGGCCGACCAGCCCATCGAGACATGATCTTCCTGCATCGCCGAGCTCGGGATCGAGTCCGCGCTCGCGGGCACGGCCAGCCGCTTGAGCTCGGAGACGATCGCCGCCTGGGTGTACTGCGCGATCATGTGGCCGGAGTCGACGCCAGGGTCGTCGGCCAGGAACGCGTTCAGCCCGTGGCTGCGGGCCACGTCCAGGAACCGGTCGGTCCGCCGCTCGGACATGCTGGCCACGTCGGCGCTCACGATGGCCAGGAAGTCCAGCACGTAGGCCAGCGGGGCCCCGTGGAAGTTGCCATTGGACTCGACCCGGCCGTCATCGGTGATTACCGGGTTGTCGATGGCCGAGGCCAGCTCCCAGCCCGCCACCAGCGCCGCGTGGTCGACGGTGTCGCGGGCCGCGCCTGCTACCTGCGGCGCGCACCGCAGCGAATAGGCATCCTGCACCCTGGTGCACTCGGGGCCGCGATGGCTGGCCATGATGGCGCTGCCGGCCAGCAGCGCCATCATGTTGGCTGCGGCCGCGGCCTGACCCGGATGCGGGCGCAGTTCCTGCAGGTCCGCGGCGAACACCGCGTCCGTGCCCAGCTGCCCCTCGACGCTCATTGCCGCGCTGATGTCGGCCACCCGCAGCAGCTTCCGCAGGTCGGCGATCGCCAGCACCAGCATGCCGAGCATGCCGTCGGTGCCGTTGATCAGAGCCAGGCCCTCCTTCTCCCGCAGCTCGACCGGCTGCAGGCCGGCCGCCGCGAGAGCCTGCGCGGCCGGCATCCGGACCCCCGCTCGGTCCCGGACGACCCCCTCGCCCAGGATGGCGAGCGCACAGTGCGCCAGCGGGGCCAGGTCGCCCGAGCAGCCCAGGCTGCCGTACTCATGCACCACCGGGGTGATCCCCGCGTTCAGCAGGGCCGCGTACGCCAGGACCGTCTCCTCCCGCACGCCGGTATGCCCGGTCGCGAGGGTGGCCAGCCGCAGCAGCATCAGGGCCCTGGTGACCTCGGTCTCGACCTCGGGACCCGACCCGGCCGCGTGGCTGCGCACCAGGCTGACCTGCAGCTGGGCGCGCAGCTCGGCCGGAATGTGCCGGGTGGCCAGTGCGCCGAATCCGGTGGACACGCCGTAGTGCGGCTGTCGATCGTGCGCGAGGTCCTCGATGATCTTCCGTCCGCCGCGGACCCTGTCCATCGCCCTGGGCGCCAGGGCGACCGGCGCGCCGTCGCGGGCCACCGCCACCACGTCGGCCGGGGTCAGCGGCCCGGCACCAACGGTGACGGTCCCGTCGACCGCGCTGGCCTGCGGGGAACTGGTCATCTCGCAACCTTTCCGTGAGCAGTTCTGCTCCGAACATACCGAGCCGACCGCCGACGGCAACCGCGCCCGCCCGGCTCTAGTGCGGCAGATAAGTACTTGCAAGTAATGTGCAATTAGAATAGCGTGCGAACTCCGCCGCCCGAACTCCCTGTCACTTCGGAGGACCGAGCAGTGACCAGTGTGACCAGGCCGCCCAGCGTGGGCATGGGCCAGATGATCCGCCAGTCGTTCGCCGAGATGACGCCGGTGGAGAAGCGCCGCGTCAGCGGGATGTACGGCTCGATCCTGCTGCTGCACGCACTAGGGTTCTTTGTCTTCATCGCGTTCGTTGTCCCGGCCCACTACAAGGGCTTCGGTGCCGGACTCAGCGTTCTGGCTTACACCCTCGGCCTGCGGCACGCCTTCGATGCCGACCACATCTCGGCCATCGACAACACCACCCGCAAGGCGATGAACGAGCGCCAGGGCACCGACAAGCCGCGTCCGTTCTCGTTCGGCTATTTCTTCTCCCTGGGGCATTCGACGATCGTGGTGGCCATGGGCGTGGGCATCATCATCGCCGAGAAGACCGTGTTTGCCGCCGTGTCCGACAACGGCTCCGGGCTGGAGCGGTTCGGCGGCCTGTTCGGCACCCTCGTCTCAGCGGCATTCCTGTTCCTCATCGGCGCGATGAACCTGGTCATCCTGGCCGGGATCGTCCGTGTGTTCCGGTCCATGCGGCGGGGCGACTACGACGAGGCGGAACTCGAGCGGCAACTGGAGAACCGCGGCTTCTTCTACCGCTTCTTCGGCCGCTGGATGCATACCATCGACAAGGAATGGAAGATGTACCCGGTCGGGGTGGTGTTCGGGATGGGCTTCGACACCGCGACCGAGGTGCTCCTGCTGGGCACCACGGCCTTCCTGGCCGCGCAGCATCTGCCGTGGTACGCGATCATCTGCCTGCCGATCCTGTTCACCGCGGGCATGACGCTGATGGACACCAGCGACGGCATCTTCATGAACCTGGCCTACGGCTGGGCGTTCTTCAACCCGGTCCGCAAGGTCTACTACAACCTCGCCATCACCGGCCTGTCCGTCGCGATCTGCTTCTTCATCGGCGGCATCGAGACACTCAGCCTGATCCCCTACGAGATCAAGGGCGTCGCCCAGAACCACGGCTTCTGGGGCTTCATGTACAACTTCAACATCAACACCGCCGGGTTTGTCATCGTCGGCCTGTTCATTGTCACCTGGACTATGGCCATGCTGATCTGGCGCTACGGCCGCATCGAGGAAAAGTGGTCGGCCAAGCTCACCCCGGTGCGCGAGACCGGCGCCGAACTCGGCTGAAATCAGGGCCGGCACCGAGTTTATGCAATCCCACGAGGGGGCTTAAGGGGTAGCGTTTTGGTAGTCTCACGGCGGTTACGCGTGGTCGGAGGTGCGATGCGCCATGTGGTGGGAAAGGCGCCGCCTGCAGCGGCTCGAGGACGAGCTAGCCAGTGCCCGAGCTGACCAGGCCAACCTGCAAAGGCGCCTGGCGGCGTTCGAGATGATCGCCGCGGCCGCAGGCGAGGCGCTAGACCCGGTGCCGTCAGACCCGGTGGCGTCAGGCCCGATGCCACCCGGGTTAGTGGCCGCCGCCCGCGAGTTGCACTCGCAGGACCGCCCGGTCCGGATCGAGGTGGCAGGCAGCGAGGTCATCGCCGTCGTGGGCGGCGCAGGCGACCCGCGCGAGTGGTGGAACGCGATCTGGCTGGTCGCGGGTGAGCACGAGGCGTCGCAGTGATACGCATCAGCCACATCCCGTTGCCGGCAGGACTGAGTGCGTTCGCCCGCCGGAACTCAGCCGGCGACCTCGAGGTCTTCGTCTCGGAGGAGCTGCCGCCCGATCGTCAGCGCGCGGCGGTCCGAGTGGCGTTGCGCGCGAGCCGACGGGCAGGCTGGCGCGGCGCGCTGCTGCCGGCACCGCTGGCAGCGATGCTGGTCGGCGGCCGCGGCTGGCTGGCCCGGATCGGCAGG
>JASHOV010000033.1 GCA_030038495.1 Streptosporangiaceae bacterium | reverse complement strand
GCCAGCATCGACGCCACCGCGCAGCCGACGCAGGCAGCGGTTGGCGGCGGCGGAGCTCCGGGCCAGGATCTGGACAGCGCGGCGCTCAGTCTTCCCGGCGATTTCGCTCTGCCGCTGCGGGCGGGAACGGCAGTCCGCCGTGGCAGCATGCCCGCGGTGGTGGGTCGGATGGACGGCGGGCGGCTGCTGCTGGACCTGCGCGGCGTCGACCCGGCGGACGACGAGCTGCTGCGGGCGGCAATCCTGGCGGCAGCGGGCTGAGGGCAATGTACGTCATCGCGACCGCGGGACATGTGGATCACGGCAAGTCGGCCCTGATCCGGGCGCTGACCGGGCAGGAGCCCGATCGGTGGGCCGAGGAACAGCGCCGGGGCATGACCATCGACCTCGGCTTCGGGTGGCTGACGCTGCCGTCGGGCGACGAGATTGCCTTCGTCGACGTGCCCGGGCACGAGCGGTTCGTCCCCAACATGCTGGCCGGAGCGGGCCCCGTGCCTGCGATCATGTTCGTCGTGGCCGCCGACGAGGGCTGGAAGCCGCAGTCCGCGGAGCATCTGGCGGTCATCGACGCCCTCGGCATTCGCAGCGGTCTGCTGGTAGTCACCAAATCCGACCTCGCCGATCCGGCGGCCGTCATCGAGCAGGCAACGGACCACATCGCCGGGACCAGCCTGGGCGCCGTGCCTGCGGTCGCGGTCAGCGCCCTCACGGGGAGCGGCATTCCCGACCTGCTGAGTGCCCTTGACGTGCTGTGCAAGCAGCTGCCGGAGCCAGATTTCAGCGCGGCGGTCCGGATCTGGATCGACCGCGGCTTCACGATCAGCGGCAGCGGCACCGTGGTGACGGGGACGCTGCCGGCCGGGACCGTGCATCGGGGTGACGAGCTCGTGCTCGCGCCCGCTATGCGGCCGGTTACCGTACGCGAGGTGCAGGCGCTCGGCGCTCCCTCGCCTGCCGTGTCCGGCACCGCGCGGGTGGCGCTCAACCTGCGGGGTGTCAGCAAGGACATCGTGCGCCGCGGCATGGCCCTGGTGCAGGCGGGCCGGTGGACCTTGACCGACTGCGTGGACGTGCGCCTGCGCCCGGCCTGCGTCCGGCCTCCCAGCCGCGGCGGACCGCGCCCGCATTCTCTGCCAGCACCGCATTCTCCGCCCTCTCAGCCGGCCCCGGCCGGGGTTTCGGCCCAGCCCGGCGCCGCGGGCGGGGACCAGGCTGCGGCCGGCGGCCCTGCCGCCGCCCTACCGCGGACGGTAACGGTCCACGTGGGCGCGGCCAGGGGCGTCGCGCGCGTCCGGGTTCTGGGCCCGGACCTGGCGCGGCTCAGCCTTGCCGACCCGCTGCCGCTGCACGTGGGGGACCGGCTGTTGCTCCGGGACCCCGGCAGCCGCCGGCCCGGCGGATGGCCGATGATCGCCGGAGCTACCGTCCTCGATGTCATGCCGCCGAGGCTGCAGCGGCGTGGCGCTGCCGCGGCCGCGGCCCGGCTGCTCTGCGGCTGGCCCGAACAGCCCCAGGCGGCGCACCTGCTCGCGCGCCATGGCCTGCTGCGCGCCAGCACGCTGCTGGCGATGGGCGTCCGCGAGCACCCCGAGCCGGTCACGGGCGAATGGCTGGCCGATCCCGAGCGCTGGCAGGCCCTTGGCCAGCTACTCGGCGAGGTCGTGGCGGGCCACGCCGCGGCCGACCCGCTCGCGCCCGGAATGCCCCTCGAGGCGGTGCGAGCCGCGCTCGACCTGCCGGATCGCAGGCTGGTCGCCGCGCTCGCGAAGCCGCCGTTCCGCGTCGCCGGCGGCCTGGTGCAACTGCCGCCCGCCGTCGGCGAGGGGCCGGCGCACGGCCTGCCCGAGCAGTTGCTGGCCGCGATCCGGGTGCTGCGCGCCGATCTGGCTGCGGCGCCGTTCGTGTCGCCGGATGCGGACCGGCTGCGCAAGCTCGGCCTGGATCAGCGCAGCCTCGCCGCGGCCGTGCGCGCCGGCGAGCTCATGCGGATCAGCGACCAGATCGTGCTGGCGCCCGGCGCCGACCGGGCCGCAGCCGAGGTGCTGGCGAGGCTGCCGCAGCCGTTCACCGCAGCCGAGGCCAGGCAGGCGCTCGGCACGACCAGGCGGACCGCGATCCCGCTGCTCGAGTACCTGGACCAGGCCGGCATCACCGAGCGGCAGGCAGACGATCGCAGGACCATGCGTACCGGGCCCCAGCCGCCTGCAGGCACCGCGCGTCCGGTCGGCCCTGAGCGCCCCGTCGGCACCGTGGGCCAGGCCATTCCGACGCCGGCCGACGTCGCCAGGACAGCTGCCATTCCGGGGACACGACCCCCCGAATCCCCCCGCTGCGCCGGAGGCGCGCTGCCTCCGGGCGGGCCGTCGGCCGAGCTAGCGTCCGCGGAACCTGGTGGCTGACCAGGTGCCGGCCTCGGCCGGCGGCTCGTCGGCCCGAATCCAGCGGGCCAGCACCGCGGCCGTCACCGGCGCGTTGAGTATCCCGGTGCGGAAGTGACCGGAGGTGAGCCAGGCATTCGCCAGTCCGGGCACCTTGTCGATGACCGGCCGGCGGTCCGGGTGCCGCGGCCGGAAGCAGCACCACTGATGTGACACCCCGACGCCGGACAAGGCCGGCAGCGTGGCCGCCAGGCCGTCGACTATCGAGTCGATGACCTCAGGCTGTACGGCCGGGGTCTCGTCGCCGAGATCGAAGGTGCCGCCCGCGAGCAGCTGCCCGTTCTCGATCTGGGTGGCCAGCGGCGCCACGATGCCGGGGAGCCGGACGTCGGTCGGCTCGGTCACGAGCAGGTGGCCCTTGACCCGGTCGGACGGTATGTCCAGTGGCAGGCCGTCGAGTACGGGCGGGCGGCCGGTGGCGAACACCACCGCGCCCGGGCTGATCACGCCTGCCGACGTGCCCACCGCCACGATCTGGTCGCCGCGGATGGTGACGGACGTCGCGGCCACGCCGGTAGCGACGGCGGGCAGGCCGGCTGCGAGCCTGGCCACCGCCCGCAGCGGATTGACCCGCGCCTGCCGCCGGATCAGCGCGCCTTCCATCGGCCTGGCCAGTCCCGGGATCAGCTCCTCGACCTGGCCGGGGTTCAGCCACTCCACGGCACGCGGCTGGTGGGCGGCAAAGCCGCTGTCGTGCGGCGCCAGGCCCAGCCAGTCCAGCTCGACCAGGCCGACTCCGCCCGGCAGCGATTCCTCCAGGTCGCGCCAGCGCTTCAGGCTGGCGCGCTCGAGATCGACGAACGGCTCCGGGTCACTCCACTGGTGCGGCTCGGGGATCAGCAGCCCGGTCGCTCCTCCCGTCGCACCGGTGCCGAGCCGTCCGGTCTCGATCAGGAGCACCCGGCCCAGGCCCGCTTCGGCGCATGCGGCCGCGGTGCTGACGCCGAGGACTCCGCCGCCGACCACCAGCACATCGGGACGGGCCCCGAGGGCGTCATGGTCGGTGCGGCCGAGCAGCGCGCGCTCCTGCGCGGTCAGCTGGTACCGCCAGACAGCGCCGTTCACGGTCATGAAACCATCCTGGGTGATCTGGCCGGGTTCTGCCGCGCAAATGCCGCGTGATTGCAGCGTGCTCCGTCGGGACGTCATCGTAGGAGACCTGAACCTAGACCAGTGATCTGCCCGGTATAGCCGGATTCGCCCGATGGCGGGGCGGGCATCGCGCGAGGCAGCCCGGGCCCGCCGTTCCCGCTGCCGCGGTCATCGGGAACGAACGAGCGGCGAATGTTGCTGCAGTGACTGTCCGCCCGCGAGGCCTCGGCCTGCGAGGGTCGTAGGCTGGCAGATCATGCGCTGGCAAAATGCCCGGAAGCGCGCAGGCGGGGGCTCCGGGTTGTCGCAGGTATATGTAGCGGAGGTGGTGTCGTGCTGACCGACAGTTTCGGGCGCACTGCCACCGACCTGCGGGTTTCCCTGACCGATCGGTGCAACCTGCGGTGCAGCTACTGCATGCCCGCGGAGGGCCTGGACTGGCTGCCAGGCCCCGACCTGCTGACCGATGACGAACTGCTGCGCATCGTGGGCCTTGCCGTGACCCGGCTGGGCATCACCGAGGTCAGGTTCACCGGCGGCGAGCCGCTGCTGCGACGGGGCCTGGCCGGCATCGTGGCGCGGGTCGCGGCACTCAAGCCGCGGCCGGGAATCTCGCTGACCACCAACGGCATCGGGCTCGCACGGCTGGCGGGGCCGCTGCGGGAAGCCGGACTCGACCGCATCAACGTATCGCTCGACACCCTGACCCCGTCGGTGTTCAAGCTGCTCGCGCGGCGGGACCGGCTTGGTGACGTGATCGCGGGGCTGGCGGCAGCCGCGGCGGCCGGGCTTGCCCCGGTCAAGGTCAACGCGGTACTGATGCGGGGCGTCAACGACCATGAGACGGTGCCGCTGCTGCGGTTCTGCCTGGAACGCGACTACGAGCTGCGGTTTATCGAGCAGATGCCGCTCGACGCCCAGCACGGCTGGCGCCGCGCGGAGATGGTCACCGCCGACGAGATCCTCGCGGCGCTGAGCGCCGAGTTCGCGCTGACGGCCGATGACCCGGCGGAGCGCGGCTCCGCCCCGGCCGAGGCGTACCTGGTCGACGGGGGACCCGCGAGGGTAGGCGTCATCGGCTCGGTGACCAGGCCGTTCTGCGGTGCCTGTGACCGCATCAGGCTGACGGCCGACGGCCAGCTGCGGAACTGCCTGTTTGCCAGGACCGAAAACGACCTGCGCGCCCCGCTGCGCGCCGGGGCGTCCGACGATGAGCTGGTCGCGATCTGGCAGCGGTGCATCCGGGCCAAGCTGCCCGGTCACGGCATTAACGACCCTGGGTTCCTGCAGCCGTCCCGGCCGATGTCGGCCATCGGCGGCTGACTGGCCGCCGCCTGGCCCTCGCCTGGCCGCCGCCTGGCCCTCGCGGCCCGACGACGGCCCCAGGGCCTGGCCGTCCATGTGGCCCGCCCGCCCGTCCGTCGGTCGCGGAGCAGGACCGGGTTGCGCGTTGCGATAGTTAACGATATATCGTTGAGTTATCGAGTTGCTCTCGCGACAGTCGCCGGGGGCACATCAGACCAGAGAAAGAAGCACAACCAATGGAATACGACGACACGCGCGGGCGGCGCGGCGGCCCGGGCCGCTTCGAGCCCGCCAACGATTCAGAGAGCCGCAGGTGGCATGACCACCACGAGCACCACCACGACGGCGATGAGGAACGCGGGCCCCGAGGCCGCGGTCGGCGCCGCCACTTCGGACCTGGCTTCCCGCCGGGTCCGCCGTTCGCGATGCCGGGTCCCGGCATGGGCCCGGGCATGCACGGGTTCGGCCCGTGGATGAAGGAGGGCCGGGGGCCGCGCGGCAGCCGGGCTCGCCGCGGCGATGTCCGCGCCGCCGCACTGGCGCTGGTCTCCGAGCAGCCGCTGAACGGCTACCAGATCATCCAGGAGATCGGCGAGCGCAGCGGCGGCGTGTGGCGGCCCAGCCCTGGGTCGGTGTACCCCGCGCTGCAGCAGCTTGAGGACGAGGGCCTGATCCGCGCGGTTGCCGGCGACGGCGGTCGCCGGGCCTACCAGCTGACCGACGAGGGACGCGCCTACGCGGAATCGCACGCCGACGAGCTGCGGGCACCCTGGGATGAGGTGACCGGCGGCCCTGGCGGACGGGCCATGGAGATGCGCAGCCTGGTCGGTCAGGTCGCCATGGCCGCGTTCCAGGTCGTCAGCGTCGGGTCAGAGGCCCAGGCGGCACAGGCGCGGCAGCTGCTGACCGACACCCGCAAGTCGCTGTACCGGATCCTCGCCGCCGATGATGACGAGGCCAGCGGTGCCGGAGAGTAACGCGGCACCACTGGCGGCACTGCACGCGATTAGGCTCGTACAGAGCCAGTCGAGGGAGGCATCAGAGGTGACAGCGCAGGTCAGCCGGAAGGGCGAGACCGGGCATCTCGGTGACGGGCGCTCGCCCGACGCGGTGATCTCGGCCTCCGGCCTGGTGAAGCGCTACGGCGACGTCGAGGCGGTGCGCGGCATCGACTTCGAGGTCACCAGGGGTGAGACGTTCGGCTTTCTCGGGCCGAACGGCGCCGGCAAGACAACCACGATCAAGATCCTCTGTACGCTCGCCGACGCGACCGCGGGACGCGCGCTGGTGGCCGGGTTCGACTCGGCCACCAGCCGCGACGCGGTGCGCCGCAACATCGGCCTGGTATTCCAGGACACCACGTTGGACACCTACCTCACGGCCGAGCAGAACCTGCGCTTTCACGCCGAGCTGTACGGCGTGCCCAAGGCGGCGGTGGAGCCGCGGATGCGGCAGGTCATGGACATGGTCGGCCTGTGGGACCGCAAGGACAGCCTGGTCAGCACCTACTCCGGCGGGATGCAGCGGCGGCTGGAGATCGCCAGGGGCCTGCTGCACGCGCCGCACGTGCTGTTCCTGGATGAGCCGACGGTCGGGCTCGACCCGCAGACACGGTCCTCGATCTGGGCCTACATCAACGACCTGAAGAAGCGTGAGGACATCACGATTTTCCTGACGACCCACTACATGGACGAGGCGGAGCACTGCGACCGCATCGCGATCATCGACCACGGCAAGATCGTCGCCGTCGACACGCCCGAGGCGCTCAAGGCCAGCATCGGCAAGGACCGGGTCCAGATTCAGACGGCCGATGACCCGGCCGCGATCCGGGCGCTGGACGATAGCTTCGGCATCCAGGCGGCGATGCACGACGGCGCGGTCACGTTCTCTGTGGCTGCCGGCGAGCAGTTCGTTCCCCGGCTGTTCGCCGAGTTCTCCATTCCGATCAGGTCGGTGAGCGTGTCCAGGCCCTCCCTGGACGACGTGTTCATGTCCTACACGGGCACCACGATCCGGGACGCCGAGGGCGGCGCGGGCAACGAGTTCATGCGCAATATGCACCGGATGCGCTCGGGCGGGAGGCGGTAGCGATGGCAACGCAGACAACCGATGCGGCGCTGACCGCCGACGCTGGCTCCGTCGTCGACACCATCAGGGTGTCGGTACCCGAGCGCGGGCTCAGGCACGACCTGCGCGCGGTCAGCATCGTGTGGCGCCGGGAGCTGATCAGGTTCCGCGGCGACCGGCTGCGTGCGATCACCTCGCTGGTGCAGCCGTTCCTTTTCCTGTTCATCCTGGGCACCGGCCTATCGACGCTGGCGGGCGGCAGCCTGCCGCACTCATCGAACTTCGACTTCAAGACGTTCATCTATCCCGGCGTCCTGGCGCTTTCTGTACTGTTCACCGCGATCTTCTCGGCCGGGTCGATCGTGTGGGACCGGGAGTTCGGCTTCCTGCGGGAGATCCTGGTGGCGCCGGTGAGCCGCGCGTCGATCGTGATCGGCAAGTGCCTGGGCGGCGCCACGATCGCCACCTTCCAGGGCGTGGTCTTCCTGTGCCTCGCCTGGTTCGCGCACGTGCCCTACAACCCGGTGCTGATCCTGAGCCTGATCGGCCTGCTGCTCCTGCTGTCGTTCACCCTGACCGCGTTCGGCGTGATGATGGCGGCCAGGATCAAGCAGTTCCAGGCGTTCATGGCGCTGACACAGATGGTGGTCATGCCGCTGTACTTCCTGTCCGGCGCGCTGTACCCGCTCAACGGGCTGCCCGCCTGGCTGACCGTGCTCACCCGGCTGGACCCGCTCACCTACATCGTGGGCCCGATGCGGCACCTGGTGTTCAGCCACCTGACTCTGACCGCTCCGGTGGCCGCGGCGATCAACAACCACCTCGCGCCCAGCATCACCTGGGGCGGCTGGGTCGTTCCGCTGTGGCTGTCCCTCGGGATCGTGGCCGTGATGGGCGTGGTGATGATGAGCGTGGCCATCGCCGAGTTCAGCAAGACCGAGTAGCCGTCCCGCTTATCGACAGCTTCGGTTTGCCGTCGCGCGCGGCCCGTTTCATGATCGCGGAGAGTTTGGTACCGGTCAGGTACCCGGGCTCTCCATGATCTTTTAGAGGATGCGGCGCGCGGTCTGAAAGGTCCCGAACATAGAGCGACGCCGGGTGGCTACGGGGGCAAACCACCCGGCGTCGCGATCATCGGCGCTCCGACGGGGGCCCGGAACGCCGGCAGTTGGTGCCCCAGCGGGGGACCAGAGCACCGGTAAGCATGTTACACCGAACCTCCCCCTAGTGCGTCAAGACCGGATTACGAGGATGTCTCAGCATCCCGTCCAGTCCCGTAGATCCCACTGGTTTACCCGTATATGCGCGAGTGCGCGTGGCTGCGCGATGCCGTTATGACCGGGCGCTCCGGCTACGTCCTTAGTGCGGAGATCGTCCGGCTGACCTGCGGCTACGGGCCAGATGCGGACGTCGGCGGCATCTGCCCGCTGTCGGCGGGCGGTACGTCATGCGGCTGCTCACCGGGCGGAACGTACCGCTCGGGCAAATTCGGCTCATACTGCCGGAACCCGCGGGTGGTGGTCGGCTCGCGGCCGCCGTTGGCGAAGATGACCGCGAAATAGGGAATGACCAGAGCACCGACCAGGGGAATCGCAGTGAGCCAGCCCAGGTGGTTGACGAAAAGCAGCAGCGCAGCGACGAAGCAGACGGTCCGGATGCCCATCATGACCAGGTACCGGTGCTGGCGGTAGGCGATGTCGGCGGTGTGCCCCGTCCGGGCCTCCGTCACTACGTAAGGCTGGTCGCGGTGAGATCGCGAGATACTGCGCACGCCTCCACGGTATGCCGCCGTCGGCAGTGTCGCCAGCACAGGGCCCGCCGGCACGGGCCGCCGGCGCGGGCTGCCGGACG
>JASHOV010000361.1 GCA_030038495.1 Streptosporangiaceae bacterium | reverse complement strand
CCGGCAGCGCCGCGCGCGCAGGCTCCGCCCTGGCGCGCAGGCCGCGATCGCCGCTGGCGACCGCGGGCTCCGACTTCGCCGGCTCCCGCCGCCGCAGCCGCGGCAGCGACGACATCAGCACCAGTGCCACGACGGCGGCCACGGTGATCACGACGAACACCAGCACGGGCTGGCCGTGATGGTCGGTAGCGCCGGGGTGCTCCGTCTTCTCCAGGGAGAACCAGACCACGCTGCCGGAGAACAAGGCGGCCCACAGGTACATGACCAGGACGCTCGCGCGCTGCGAGTGACCGATGCTGATCAGCCGGTGATGCAGGTGCTTGCTGTCGGCGGCGAACGGCGACAGCCCGGCCCTGGCCCGGCGCACGACCGCAAGCAGCAGATCGGTGTACGGGATGACCAGGAGCGCGGCCGGGAGCAGCAGCGGCATGATCTCGGGGTACCGGTTGACCCGGCTGGAAAGCATGGCCGGGTCCAGCGAGTTGATGCTGGAAATCGGCGCATAAGCCAGCACCAGGCCCAGCAGCATCGCCCCGGCGGTGCCCATGAAGATGCGGGCCGGATGGAAATTATGCGGCAGGAAGCCCAGGCAGACGCCGGTCAGGATCGCCGAGGCGAGGGCCGGGGCGGCCAGCTCGGATACGCCGAGCACCTTGGCCATCGACCAGTAGTAGACCAGGAACGAAACCGCCGCGATCGCCACGATCCCGGCGGCCAGGCCGTCCAGGCCGTCGATGAAGTTGACCGCGTTGATCGTGGCCACCACCACCAGGATCGTCACCACGGCGGTCTGGTTGGGACTGAAGGCGAACGTGCCGCCGCCGGGCAAGGGCACCTCGCTGAGCTGCGTACCGGTCGCGACCAGGATCGCTCCGGCCACCACCTGCCCGGCCGCCTGGGTGAGGGCCGACAGGCCCCACCGGTCGTCGATGACGCCGATCACCACCAGCACGGCGCCCGCCAGCAGCAGGCCGTCGACCATCCCCGGCTGCCCGAAGGCACTGGCGCGCAGCTGCGGAACCCGGCTGGCCACCAGCAATCCGGCCGCCAGCCCGATGTACATGGCCACCCCGCCCATCCGCGGCACGGGGACCGTGTGCATGTCGCGCTCGCGCGGCTCGGGCATGGCCCCGACGCGGATCGCCACCCGGCGCACGAGCGGCGTCAGCAGGTAGGTGACGGCGGCCGCCACTAGCAGCGTCAGGACGTAGTCTTTCACCGCTTCACCGGCTCTGGGCGATTACGGAGAGCATCATCGCAACTCTAGAGCACCGCCAGGGCTGCCATGACTCAAGGCTGACCAGCGTCTATGTCAGCTCCCACCACGACCGCGGCGACCTCACGGAGCCGACCAATCGAAACCGCGCCGCGCCGGAGCAGGCGAGGCTGGTTCCCGGTCAGGTCCACGATAGTCGACGCGACGCCGCCGACGCTCGGGCCGCCGTCCAGGTACACAGAAACCGCGTCGGCCAGCTGGTCGCGGGCCTCGGCCGCGGTGCGGGCGGCCGGTGACCCGGTGAGGTTCGCGCTGCTCACTGCCATGGGCCCGGTTTCCTGTAGCAGGTCGAGGGCAACCTGATCCTCGGGCATCCGGATCGCGACCGTGCCCCTGGTGTCGCCGAGGTCCCAGGCCAGGCTCCTGGCCGCCCGGCAGATGATGGTGAGGCCGCCGGGCCAGAACTCGTCGATCAGCACCTGCCCGTACGGGCCGAGATCCTCGACCAGGGCGGACGCGGCCCGGACGGTGCCGACGAGCACGGGCGGCGGCATGTCCCGCCCGCGGCCCTTGGCCGCGAGCAGGCTGCGGACGGCGGCGGGGCTGAACGCGTCCGCGCCTATCCCGTACACCGTGTCGGTCGGCAGCACGACCAGCTCGCCGCGCAGCACCGCCGCCGCGGCGGCGGCCAGTCCCTCGGTTCGCTGATCCGCGTCAGCGCAGTCATACCAGGCGGTCATATCCGATCATCCTTCCACGGGAACGAGCGCGCCGGACCCGTGCGCCGCCGTTCCCGTCATGAACCGGCCAGGGCGGCTACGGCCGGGCCGCGGTTACGAACCTGTCCCGGCCCGACAGATCGGTGTGATTGCGCGTTTCTCGCCAGCCGTTTTCCTCGGCGAACACCCAGTACACCGCCGGACCCTGCTGGGCGCCGTGCTCCACGGCCACCAGTCCGCCGCCGCGCAGCAGCCGCCGCGCGGTCTTCGCCACCACCCGGACCGCGTCCAGCCCGTCGTCGCCGCCCCAGAGCGCAGCGGCCGGATCGTACTCCCCCACCTCGGGCGGCACCCACGAGCCGAACGGGATGTACGGCGGGTTGCTGACCACCAGGTCCACGGCGCCATCCAGGCTGCTCAGCGCGGCGCCGAAGTCGGCGGCATGCAGCGTGATCCGGCCGGCCAGGTGCGGGGAGGCGGCGGTGCAGGCCGCTATGTTCCGCTCGGTCCACTGCCGGGCCAGCGGGTCGGCCTCCACGGCGTGGACCCTGGCCCGTGGCACCTCCTGGGCGATGGAAAGCGCGATCGCGCCCGAGCCCGTGCCAAGGTCGGCCACGACCGGCTCGGCCACGTCCATCTCGGCCAGCCGGTCGATCGCCCAGCCGGTCATGACCTCGGTCTCCGGCCGGGGCACGAATACGCCGGGACCGACCTCGAGCTCCAGGTAACGGAAGTAGGCGCGGCCGGTGATGTGCTGCAGCGGCTCGCGGGCCTCACGGCGCGCGATGTCGTCCCAGAATCGCGGATCGAACTCGGTGTCGGGCACCAGGTGCAGGCGGGCGCGTGACACCCCGTGCAGATGGGCCGCGATAAGCTCCGCGTCCGTCCGCGGCGACTCGACGCCGGCGTCGGCAAGCCGCGCGGTCGCGATCGCGATCTCGTCCAGGAGCAGGCTCACCGGCGGCGGCCGCTTCCCCGGGCGCCAGCTCCGCAGACCTCAGCCCGCGTCCGCACCGGTATCGCCCCGCCCGCGCTGCGGGCCTGGCGACGCCGGTCCCTGCTGGCTGATGGCAATCTTCTCCGCCCGGTCGGCCTCGACCAGCGCGTTGATGACCGCGTCCAGGTCGCCGTCGATGACCTGGTCCAGGTTGTAGGCCTTGAAGCCGACGCGGTGGTCGGAGATGCGGTTCTCTGGGAAGTTGTAGGTCCGCACCCGCTGCGAGCGATCAACGGTCGCCACCTGGCTGCGCCGCTCGGCGCTCGCCGCCGCGTCGGCCTCCTCCTGGGCTACCGCGAGCAGCCGGGCGCGCAGCACCCGCATCGCCTGCTCCTTGTTCTGGAGCTGGCTCTTCTCGTTCTGGCAGGAGACGACCACGCCGGTCGGCAGGTGCGTGATCCGGACCGCGGAGTCGGTGGTGTTCACGCTCTGGCCGCCCGGTCCTGACGAGCGGAAGACGTCGATCTTCAGGTCGTTCGGGTCGATGGTGACGTCGACAGGATCGGCCTCGGGCAGCACAAGCACGCCGGCGGCCGAAGTGTGGATCCGGCCCTGCGACTCGGTGGCAGGGACGCGCTGCACCCGGTGCACGCCACCCTCGTACTTCAGCTGCGACCACGAACCCGCGCCGCCGCGGCCCTTGACGGCCATGGTGACGTCCTTGTAGCCGCCGAGGCCGGTCATGGTGGAGTCGAGGACCTCGGTCTTCCAGCCGTGCCGCTCGGCATAGCGCTGGTACATCCGCAGCAGGTCGCCGGCGAACAGGGCCGATTCCTCGCCGCCCTCCCCCGCCTTGACCTCGAGGATGACGTCCTTGTCGTCGTTGGGGTCCTTGGGCACGAGCAGCATGTTGAGGCGCTGCTCCAGCTCCTCGCGGCGTTCTGCGAGCTGCAGCGCCTCGGCGGCGAACGAGGCATCCTCGTGCGCCAGCTCGCGCGCCGTCGCCTCGTCCCCGCTCGTCTGCTGCCACTCAGCGTAGGCCTGGACGATGGGGGTCAGCTCGCCGTAACGGCGGCTGAGCGTCCTGGCCCGGTCCTGATCGGAGTGAATCGACGGGTCGGCCAGGTCCTGCTCCAGCTGCGCGTGCTCGGCGGCCAGATCGGCAAGCCGCTCGAACATCTCGCTCATCTCCTCATGCCGACAGTGCTCTGGCGCCCGGACCGGCGTCTGTGTGAAGTAGGTAACGCTATAGGGGTACCTAATTCACACAGACCCGAGCGGGGCCGTACATAGGTAGTCCGGATCGCCGCCTCGAAAGGGGCAATCCGGACTATAAGCGCGGGCTGCCCCGCGCGAGCCGGGCTACTTGGAGCCAGCGGCCTTCTTGCCGAACCGGCGCTCGAACCTGGCAACCCGTCCGCCGGTGTCCAGGATCTTCTGCTTGCCCGTGTAAAACGGGTGGCAGTTCGAGCAGACATCGGCGTGAATGACGCCGTTCTTCGCCGTGCTGCGGGTCGTGAACGTCTCGCCGCAGCTGCAGGTCACCTGCGTGACCACGTATTCCGGGTGAATTCCGGACTTCATCGCTAACTCCTGGTTCCCGCGGTCGCCGGGTCGCCCGCTGTGTTTGCTGCGCTGTGTTCACAGCACTGCTATCGGGCGTGAACCGGTACCGCATCTTGTCGGCCTACCAGTGTGCCAGACGCTGGAACACGCCCGGGCACCTGGAGATTCCCTGCAGCTACGCGCCTGGCATCTTCTTCACGACATCGAGCAGGAACTCGGCGTTGCTCTTGGTGCCCTTTATCCGATCCATCAGCACCTCGAGGGCCTGCTGCGGCTCGAGCGCGTGCAGCACCCGGCGCAGCTGCCAGACAATCCGCAGCTCCTCCGGCGTCATCAGCAGCTCTTCCTTGCGGGTCCCGGACGCATCCACGTCCACCGCCGGGAAAATCCGCTTGTCGGAGAGCTCGCGGCGCAGCCGCAGCTCCCAGTTGCCTGTGCCCTTGACCTCCTCGAAGATGACCTCATCCGCCCTCGAGCCGGTCTCGATCAGGGCCGTGGCCAGGATCGTCGGCGAGCCGCCGTGCTCGATGTTCCGCGCCGCGCCGAAGAATCGCTTCGGCGGGTACAGCGCGGTCGAGTCGACACCACCGGACATGATCCGGCCGCTGGCCGGAGCCGCCAGGTTGTAGGCACGCCCAAGCCGGGTGATGGAGTCCAGCAGCACGACCACGTCGTGGCCCATCTCCACTAGGCGCTTGGCCCGCTCGATGGCGAGCTCGGCCACCGTCGTGTGGTCCTCGGCCGGGCGATCGAAGGTCGAGTGAATCACCTCGCCCTTGACGGTCCGCTGCATGTCCGTGACTTCCTCGGGCCGCTCGTCAACGAGGACGACCATGAGGTGGCACTCGGGGTTGTTCTTGGTGATCGCATTGGCGATCGCCTGCAGGATCATCGTCTTGCCCGCCTTGGGCGGCGAGACGATCAGGCCACGCTGACCCTTGCCGATCGGGCTGATCAGGTCCATGATCCGCGTGGTCATCACGGTCGGATCTGTCTCCAGGCGGAGCCGGTCCTGCGGGTACAGCGGCACGAGCTTGGCGAACTCCGGCCTGCTCTTGGCCGCCTCGGGGTCCAGGCCGTTGATCTTGTCCAGCCGGACGAGCGCATTGAACTTCTCCCGGCGCTCGCCCTCGCGCGGCTGCCGGATCGCGCCCTCGATGACATCGCCCTTCCGCAGTCCGTAGCGGCGGACCTGCGACAGCGAGACGTACACGTCGTTCGAGCCGGGCAGGTACCCCGTGGTGCGGACGAAACCGTAGTTGTCCAGCACGTCGAGGATGCCCGCGATCGGGATCAGCACGTCGTCCTCGGTGATTACCGGCTCGGCTTCGTTACCGCCGCCGCCGCGCTCACGCCGGCGGTTGCCCGAGTTGCGGTTGCGGAAGCGGTCCCGGCTCCGGCGGCTCCCCGATCCGTCGCGGTCGTCGTCGTCCCGTCCGCCCTGGTCCCGGCTGCCCTGGTCCCGGCTGCCCTGATCCCGGCCGCCCTGGTCGCGGCTGCCCTGGCTGCCGCGGCCACCCTGGCTGCCGCGCCCGCCCTGATCCCGGCTGCCCTGATCCCGGCTGCCCTGATCGCGGCCGCCCTGATCGCGGCCGCCCTGATCGCGCCCGCCCTGATCGCGCCCGCCCTGGTCGCGCCCGCCCTGGTCGCGAGCGGTCCTGCCGCCTGCGTCGCCGTCGCGGTCGGAGTCCAGGCTCTCGCCGACCCCCCGCGCCTGCTCGCCATCTTCGTCCCGCCTGGCGCTGTTCCGGCGGCGCCTGTCGCCGCGCTGACCATCGCCTGCCTGCTGGGTCTCCTGGCCGGCCGGGGCCTCCATGACGCCGCTGGCGGTCGCGCCGTTTGCGGCCATCACGGGCTCCGCGCCGACGTGCACACCTCCGACGCCGGGCTCGTATCCCTGTGCCTCGCCGATTCCACCTACTGCCGTGCCGCCCAGTCCGGGCTGTGTCGATGTCTGCGATTCCATGGCGTCCTGCTCGAAGGTGCGGTCAGCGCCGGCTCCCGCAGGCACTCCCCGCTGGACTGAGTTGTCAGAAGTCTCGATCTGGCCGGCCAGGGGCTCCTGATTCGTTGCCGAGTCGGCCCGCGATCCCCCGCCTGACTGCCCAGAAGAGCCAGCCGCCCCGCCTTGCCGCCTCTCCTCGATAGCCGCGATGAGCTGGCCCTTGCGCATCTTCGCGGTTCCCGTGATGCCCTCTGACTGAGCCATCCGCTGGAGCTCCGGCAGCAGCATCGCGGCGAGCCCGCCGACCTGACTGCGAGCACCACCACGGGCACCTACTCCGGCCCCCGGAGCGACGGCGGCCGCGTCATTGGCATCCGGCCAGGAGCGTACCGCGCCATCCGGCTCGTGGGAAGTCCCGGCCGGCGTCGCCGCGCCGGCAGGCTGATCACCCTGATCGGGCAGGTCAGCAGAGAACAGATCCATGGTTTCGCTCACAAGGGGTCCTTCCCGGGGTGCGGGCACGGCCGCAGGGTGCGTGCCGCGATGTCCGCTGTCGCGTTGTTCTGGCGGCCTTAGCCGCGCTCTCGGCCTGGTCGCCCTGTCCACCTGGAACGGCCGTCCAGTCCGGATGTGTACCTATGCGCAAGCCAGCTCGTGGCCGACTTGCTGTCCGCCCCCTTCGCCCGCCACCACCGCTGCTGGCGGGCCACCTCGGTCGCGGGTCAGCTCCGCCGCGGACCCGGCCACCTGGGTCGGTGGCAAGTGCCGGGCGAGATTGATGTTCCCGCGATAGGCAGGTGAATTTCGAGGCCGCACGCACCCGAACGTTCGACAAGAATCGATCGGATGGAGTGCGAACGAGCACCTTTCCCCAGTGCGGGGCATCTGGTGCAGCACCTAGCTTAACACCAACACGGCCCACGGCATTCCTTCGGCTGTGCCCGGCAGATGCAGGACGAGCCGACAGCTGCACCGCAGCCAGATGCTGCTGGCCCGGCCGAGGCCCTCTCGCAGGCTCTCACGCAGGCCTGCTCGCACCACCCAAAGAGCGCCACGCGCGGCGCGAGCAGGAACTGAAGACCCGTACGGGGGGCTTAGCTGTCGGCATTCAGGGGGCTTACAAGCCATGCGGTACCCGTTTCGCTGGCGATTGAACCACCACATACGGAATCGCTGGCCCCCGTCACCGGCGTTGTACTAACTGCCCCGCGAACCTACTTCAACCTGGTCATTCCCACAAGTATCGGTGATCAGGACACGCCGGATGCGGGGCTGGGAACCTCAAATCCTGGTCGCGGGCACGATCCCGGTCAGCGCGAGCCCGGCCGCCAGCGCCGCGCGGACCGCGCTGACAAGCAGCAGCCGGGCGGCCGCCTGCTCCGGCGTCCGAGGCGCGGCCGAGCCGCAGAACGGCAGCGCCGGACACTCCAGCCTGCACGCGGTCCAGCCGGCCGCGACCTGTTCCAGGAAATGCGGCAGTTCTCCCGGCCGTTGCCGCCGCGCCGCGCCGGCAACGCGCACCGGAAGCCAGGAAAGCAGGCCTAGCAGTTCCCGCTCGGGCCCCGTGTGCAGCAGCGCGGCCAGCCGGCCGCCGGGATCCAGCTGGCCGATCCCCAGTTCGCCCGCCCAGCGCAGGACGGACGCGGCCTCGGCGTGCGCCAGCCGCACGGCGGCGTACTCGGTGTAGTGCGAGCGCCCTTCGAGGGTCAGCTGGCCGACCCGGCCCGGCAGCGTCCGGGCCAGCCGGTACCGGACCGCATCCACCCCGTAGAAATCAACGGCCGCCAGCACCCGAGGACCCGGCTGCTCCGCGCCGGTGCCGCGTTCCCGCTCCGGAAGAGATGTGACTGCGGCGCCAGCGGCCTCGGCCAGCTTGCCAGTCATCGCGGCGGCCTGGTCCTCCCATGCCTGCCGCCAGGTGCGAGCCGCGGCCGGCTCCGGCCACGGGGTCACGGTCGCGGGCGAGCCATGCAGCAGCTCGCTGCGCACGCACGCCGGGCCCGCCGCCACGATGCGGCGGGCCACGTCGGCCAGCGCCTGCGAGGTCACGGTGATTGTGAGGTACCCGTCGCCGGTCGGCTGCGCCGCGCTCAGCCACGGCACTGCGGCAAGCCGCCCGGCCAGCGCGACGGCGAGCTCGGCCGGCGGGCGGCCGGTGGAGCGCGCCAGGTCGAACGGCCAGGATGTGGCATAGCTGGCCGGATTCCCGTCCACATCCCGGCGCCAGGTGCGGCCCGGGGCGGGAACGGCGGCGAGCGTGAGTCCCGGCTCGATCGCGCGCGCAGCACCGGCCAGTTCCGCGTCGAGGTCGCCGGTGATCACGCTGCCAACGCTACGGGCCTGCCGGCCGGGCGCAGGGCCGCTTCGCTCAGTCGAAGGCGCTGGTCGGCGCCCCGGCCAGCTCGCGGACGACCCGGATCATCTCGGCCGGGTCGAAGGGCTTGGTCAGGTAGGCGTCGACGCCGATCTGCCGGCCGCGGTCCCTGTCGTCCTCCTGGGCGCGGGCGGTGATCAGCACAACCTTGATTCCGGCGGTGTCGGGATTCCTTCGCAGCTGGGTCGCGGTGACCCAGCCGTCCAGCCGCGGCATCATAACGTCGAGCGTGATGACATCCGGGGCGACTTCGGCGACCTTCTCCAGGCACTCGCGACCGTCCACGGCGGTGGCGACGTCGAAGCCCTCGAGGGTGAGGTTGACGGCAATGAGCTGGCGAATGACCTCGTCGTCATCCACCACGAGCACGCGGCCGAGTCCCTGGCTCACGGGCGTGAGGTTATCGGCTTCGCCGCAGACTTGCGCGCAGATCGCCTTCGTGTCCGTAGATACTTGTGGCTGGTACTCTTGCTCCGGCCCGGTATGCGACGCATGCGAGCCAGGCAGCGCCAGCCCCCATAGCTCAGGGGATAGAGCAACGGCCTCCGGAGCCGTGTGCGCAGGTTCGAATCCTGCTGGGGGCGCCCATCCCGACCAGTCCAGTTGCCCGCTGACCTGGGCTGACACTCTGACCGGCTCGCTCGCCCGTATGCAGCCAGATGCCGCCCTAGGCGGCCCGCCATCGCAGTTTCCGGAACATACGCGGAACGAGAAACCCCTAGCCCGGCACCCAAAGCCCGAAGCCTCGCAAGGACCGGCGCCTTGCTGACCAGCACCTGGCCTTCGTCTCGCGGTTCAGCCGCGACACGACGCGCCGCCTTGCACATGGCCAGCTTGTTCCCTGCGGTGCGCAAGGACCGCGCGATAGCAGATGTAGCCGAGGATAGCGGCGACGACGACGGGGCAGCGATGACACACATTGCTCCGGCTGCCATTCCGCTACCGACAGTGGCAGCTCCAATGGCCGCGAGGCCAGACGAGATACGGGCTGCACTTAGTCGCGAGACCCGAGCGTGCGCGTCATCGGCTGACCGGCCCACTGTCCGACGGCCTGAAGCCGGGGATCTGCCAGCTCAGGCGAGGCCTGGAAACGCACGTGCTGGCGTGGCAGTGGACGCTGGCCAACCGGCCTGGTGACGGCTCGCTGCCGTCGGGCCGGGACATCGGCCGCCAGCATCGGCGGGGCCAGCTGGTTGAGCGCTCAGGACTGGCTGGCCAGCTGGATCCGCAGACCTAGCCTCGGTTCATGTCGCGCATCCAGATGGAGCACAGATTGCCGATTACGATCGTCAGGCCGACGTTGATGTGCGCGGACAGGAGGCAGGCTGGTGGCCAAGTTCCTGCGGTTCAGGTGTGCCGCGCCGACAGCTGCCGTTTCGGTGCTGGTGGGCCGGAGCGGCATAGCTATGTCGGGCGGGACGACGTGGGGTTGGCCTGGTCGCGCGAGATACCGACATCAACAGGTCACACCTCTTAGGGAGACGATCCAGGTGGGGTTAACCGCAGGTCATGCTCGCATATCGGCCAGGCCCGGTCCTCCGGGATCACGCTGATGCCTGGGTGGCCACAGGTAGACCTGCCGATCGGCAGCTCGGCAGGGGACCTGCTGGGTCGTGGAGCATTCGTTGATCGGGTGACTCAGGTCCTCGACGAGTTGCAAGCCCTCGAGGAAAGCAGCGTCGTCGCGCTCGTCGGGCCGTGGGGGAGCGGCAAGTCCTCGATGATCAATCTGATCAGTGAGCGGATCTGCGGTACTTGGCAGGTGTGCGCGGTCAATACCTGGGCGCCGGCTGATGTATCCGCTTTGCTAGCGGACTTCTTCGCCGCCATCCGCGTCGTCTTGCCTGGCGGAAAGAGAAGCCGGAAGATCAGGCATCTGCTGAGCGAATACGCTCAGGTGGCCGTCCCCGGCTTAGGGGCGATCCCGATGGCGGGCTCGGCTGCGCAGGGCATAGCTGAGAATGTCGTGAAGCTGCGCGCCGAGCGGCCGCTGCAGTCACGTTTCGATGATCTGGCGCGTCAGCTACGTGAACTGGACCTTCACGTGCTGGTCGTTCTGGATGACGTCGACCGCCTGCAGCCAGACGAGCTTCTCATGCTGCTGAAAGCGATCCGGCTGCTTGCACGCTTTCCGGGCGTTCATTACCTGCTCGCTTATGATGAGCAAACCATCGTCGACGTGCTCACGTGCACGGCCGTCGCACAGGGTAACAGCGACCGGGCACTTGCTTACCTGGAGAAGATCGTGCAGGTGCGGCTCGACGTTCCGCCCGCGCAGCGCTTCTACACAGGCCAGATGCTCAGTAGCGCAATCAGCGAGCTTCTGGCTCGCCTGGATATGCCGTTCGATGAAGAACAAAGCGGCCGGTTCCGCCAGCTATACGAGGTGCTGCTTCAATTCACGCTGGCGCAGCCGCGAGCCGTCGGGCGTTTCGTCCGTCAGGCGATCGCTTATCTTCCCATGCTCCAGCCTGGGGAGTTCGACGTCGTAGACTTCCTGACGCTTAGCCACCTT
The DNA here is from genome assembly GCA_030038495.1 of Streptosporangiaceae bacterium. Lineage (GTDB taxonomy): Bacteria > Actinomycetota > Actinomycetes > Streptosporangiales > Streptosporangiaceae > JAJYUU01. Next base: position 857 of record JASHOV010000361.1, on the reverse strand, counting down.
CGGACGTTGGCGCCCGGTTCTTACCGCCTGCTGGCGCGATCGAGGAGTTCGCTGATTGTTTCCCTCAGCAACGCGGCCGAAGGCCCTGACTCTCGGTTGCAGGAGCAGATCAGAAAAAAGCTTGAGGAGGAATGCCCGGACTACGCGGACGCATTGCTGCTCGTGCTTGCGGAGCTGTTTCCGGCCCTCAGCGACGAGTATCAGGCGCGCTGCCAGACAGAGGACTGGTCGCGATGGGCGTGGGCGAAACGTGCAGCCATTGAGGAGTACTTCGACCGATACTTCGTCTTCGGCGTGCCCGCGGATGACATCGCCGACGCGACGGTACGAGCAGCTCTCGCGGCGATCGCGGAAGAACGAGATTCTCCGGAGCGCCAGGAGGTAGAAGCGCTTCTTCAGGGGGCTGACTTGGCGAGAGCAGATCGTCTGGCAGCCAAAATCACGCGGCTGTCGAGTTTCCCCGGAGAGCTAGAGGACAGGGAAGTACTCGCTGTGCTGCGGTATGCCCTGACCCTGCCAGAGAGCGCTGGCGGGCGGGAAACTCTTCTGAACTCGGCGGACCACCGCACTGTGAGATGGGCAAGGGCCCTTGTTGAGCGACTTGCCCAAGTGGAGGTCTGCTTGGACCCAGCCATGTTGGCCAGTCTCACGAGTATGGAGTTCACCCTGCTGTGCCACGCCGTCTCCGATAGGTCCACGGAAAGGTCATCAGGCGGCGCAGGCTCGGGAGCGATCTTGGACCAGCTCGCCGCTGAAGGATCAAGCCGCATCCTGGAGCACTTGCGCGCCCGAGATCAGGCAAGCATTGACCTGTCCGTTCCGCTGATAGTTCGGCTCATCAACCGCACTTCGGAGCG
>JASHOV010000360.1 GCA_030038495.1 Streptosporangiaceae bacterium | reverse complement strand
CGAGATCCCCAGCCGCGCCTACGTAGCGGCGTTCGGCTTCAAGGGCAGCGACCAGCAGAAGCCGGCCGGGCTGATGTCCGGCGGGGAGCGCGGCCGAGTCAACCTCGCGCTCACGCTCAAGCAGGGCGGGAACCTGCTGCTGCTGGACGAGCCCGCCAACGACCTGGACGTGGAGACCCTGTCTTCGCTGGAGAACGCGCTGCTTGAGTTCCCCGGCTGCGCCGTGATCACCAGCCACGACCGGTGGTTCCTGGACCGGATCGCTACCCACATCCTGGCCTGGGAGGGCGGCGCGAGCTGGTTCTGGTTCGAGGGCAACTTCGAGTCCTACGAGAAGAACAAGATCGAGCGCCTGGGCGCCGAGGCGGCCAGGCCGCACCGGGTCACCTATCGCAAGCTCACCCGCTAAGCCCGCTCGGGAATCCGACATGGACGACAGCGCCATCGCCGTCATCGCGCTCGGCCTGGGCCGATCTGGCCTGCGGCGCGCCATCGGCGCATGAACGGCGTCCGGCCGCCCGCGGGCCTCCCGCACCGAACGTAGAGTTCCTCCGCAAGCAGCGGGCTCACCGGCAGCGGCTAACTGAGCGGGCCGACTACGCCCATAGCGCGCCGGTCAGTGCAGGCCGGTCACGACGGCCAGGACCGCCACCAGCGCGATGAGCATGTACGCCAGGTAGGCATCCAGGCGGCCGGATTGCAGCCGCTGCGCCAGCCGCACCAGCAGCGCGAACGGCCGCCCGAACGGCCGGTACAGATACTCCTCGGTGACCTCGATGACGTCGGAGCTGTACTCGACGTGCGCGGCGGCCGCCTGCTCGCCGGCGCCGTCGCGGTCGTCGGCGCTGGTGTCGTCGGGGCTGATGTCGAGCCTGGTGACCCCGGCCCGTGTATGCAGCACCGCCGCCAGGACCCTGCGGGCCGGGTTGGCGAACCCGAAGGCCGTGTAGCTGTCGTGCCCCGACACGCCGGCAGTGGCCGACCGCCAGGCCGGCACCCGGCGCACCCGCAGCATCCGTCCGCCCGAGGCCAGCCAGGCGAAAGCCGCGACGAGCACGAGCAACGACGGCATCACCAGCCACAGCCAGGACGGGGACAGGATCGAGAAGCCGGCGAAGACCGGCTGCAGGATCCACGGTGACTTGAGCGCTGCGGTCACCGCGTGGGCGGGCAGCACCGGTGTCAGGCCGGCGCCGATCATCCGGATTTCCAGCGGGGCCAGTGCGGCCAGGGCCAGGCATGCCGCGGCGAGCAGGACGATCCCGGCCCGCCCGGCCAGACCCGGGTCGCCGCGTTCTGCGGACCGGCCGGGATCCGGCCGGCCGAGCACGACCAGCCCGATCAGCCGGACAAACGTTACCCCGGCGAACCCGGCGGTGAGCGCGACCGCGGCCCCGGTCACGGCCAGCACCAGCCGGTCAGCCAGGCCGGACACGCGGAACTGCTGCATCAGCGCTTCGAGCAGGAACCACTCCGAGACGAATCCGGCCGTCGGCGGCAGCCCGGCCAGGGTCAGGCTGCCGACCGCCAGGCCGGTGCCGCTCCACGGCGCCAGCCGGGCGGAGCCGCGCAGCGCGTCGAGGTCATCCCCGGCGGTGCCTGCGCCGATGCCGGCGCTCGAGACGAACAGCAGCGACTTCGCCGCCGTGTGCGCGATGACCTGGAGCGTCGCCGCCAGCAGGCCGGCCGCCAGGAGGAGCCGGCTGCCGGTCGCGGCGCCGACGAGCGCGACTCCGAAGCCGGCCAGGATCAGGCCCGCGTTCTCCACGCTGGAATAGGCGATGACGCGCTGCAGGCTGCCCTGCACCGCCGCGTGCGCGATCCCGAGCACGGCGGTCAGGCTGGCAAGCAGCAGCAGAATGTCGGTTACCGCCGACGGCGGCGGGCCCAGCACCGCGAGCGTGCGCCACAGCCCGTAGAAGCCGACGTTCACCGCCACGCCGGCCATGACTGCCCGCGCCGGTCCTGGCGCCGCGGCATAACCGCGGGGCAGCCAGACCTGGAACGGCACCAGGCCCACCTTGATCGCGAACCCGGCCAGCAGCAGGACGCACGCGGTTGCGCGCAGCGGCCCGGCGGGCACGTGGGCGAAGCCCGCCAGGGCCAGTGACCCGGACCTGGTGACCAGCAGCAGCAGTCCCGCGAGCAGGCACGCGCCGCTGATCCGGCCGAAAGCCAGCGTGATCAGCGCCGCCGCCTGGCGGCCGGGTGCGCGCCGGCGAAAGCCGGCCAGGGCCCAGAACGCCAGCGTCAGCGACTCCCAGCCGAACAGGAACGTGAACGCGTCCCTGGCCGTGAGCACGACCGCCACCGATCCGAGCGCGAGCGCGTAACCGGCGCCAAGACCGCGCCCCTCCGAGTCGGCCGCACCGCCCGGGCCAGTTCGCCCCGATGCCCACGAGGCGAACGCCAGGGATACCGCCGTGGCCGCGGTGAACGCGATCACGAGGAACAGCCCCGACAGCCGGTCCGCGGCCAGCCCGTGGGTCGCGGAGAACAGCGAGCGCGTGCCGGCGGCGACAGAGCCGAGCAGCCAGCCGGACCTAATCGCCACCTCGCGTCCGTCGAGCGCGGCCGCACCCGCGACCACCAGGCACAGCGAGCCCGCCGTGCCGGCCAGGTACGGCACCACCCGCAAGTGACGAAAGCGCGGCCCCGCGGCTAGATCGACGGCCGCGGCCACCGCGAGCAGGATGAGCCCGGCCGCCAGCAGAGCGCCGAATCCCGTCATGGCCGAGCACCGTCCCCGGCCGCGCGGGCGACGGTGCCGCCGTTCCCGGACGGGAGCCGGTCCAGCGCCAGCAGCAGCGCGGACAGGATCGCGAACGGGCTGGGCGGCGAGCCCGGAAGCCATACATCGACAGGAACGATGCCCCCGATCCCGCCGCTGGTCGCATAGGTGGGGCTCACGAGGCCGCCGCCGACCGCGTCGGTGCCCACGGCGATCACCGCCTTGGGATGCGGCATCGCCTCGTAGGTTTCTCGCAGCGGGCCGGCCATGCCGCGAGATCCCGCGCCCGTCACCAGCAGGACGTCGGCATGCCGCGGGCTGGCGGTGAAGAACATGCCAAGCCGGTGAATGTCGTAAACCGGGTTGAGCAGCGCCATGATCTCCCATTCCTCGCTGCCGTCCGAGCCGGCGTCGACATGCCGCAGGTGCACGGACCGGCGCAGCGCCCTGGTCCGCGCCCGGAGCTGGCCGGCCAGCGCCGCGAGCGAATCCGGGTCCTCCTCCACCGGAACCACCAGCCCGGCCCGGCTCAACGCGGCCTGACCGGGGCCGGCCGACCAGCCGAAGAGATCGGGCCGCGCGGCCACGCAGCGTCCGCACTGGATGCAGCCACCCTGGTCGAGCCGGATCCGGCCCGGCGGATCGACCGTGATCGCGCCGGCCGGGCACAGCCCGGACAGCTGCTCGGCTTCGCCGGCCGACGCTGGAGCGGCGTGGCCGGCGAGGACAGTGGCCGGGCCGCGGGTCATGGCCGCGTACTCATCGGGCCTGGCCGGCCAGCGGGTGGTCACGACGCCATTGCGGAGCCCGCGCAATGCCCACATCTACTGCCTCACCCTCTACCTCGCCGCTCCGGCTACCGGCAGCCCGAAGCTCGCCTCGATGAACGGGAAGTCGGTGAGGATGTCGCCGGCGAACACCTCGTGCATCAGCACCAGGTTGTGGAACGACGCGGGCCTGATCCGGCAGCGCGTAATGTGCCCGTCCTCGACCCGCACGTCGTACAGGAGCTCGCCGTGGGGCGCCTCCGCCCAGCCGACCGCGCGGCCGTCCGCCGACTTCCAGTCGGCCCGCAGCGAGCCGTCGCCGGCCTCGGCCAGCTCGTCGGCGGCCTGACGGAGCAGATGGAACGATGCCCCGATCTCGTCGACGCGGACTTCCAGCCGGGCCAGCGCGTCTCCGTCGACACGGGTGCTCACGATCACGCCGAGAGACCCGTACGCGGCATACGGCCGGGACAGCCGCGTGTCGTCGGCAGAGCCGGAGGCGCGGCCGATCGGCCCCAGCGCACCGTGCCGGGCCGCGCGGTCCGGTGGCAGCGGCCCGGTCCGGCGCAGCCGGTCCAGGAATGACGCCGTTCCCATCAGCAGCCTGATGTCGGCGCTGACCTGGCGGTCGAGTTCCGCGACCGCGGCGAGTACGTCGGCCGGGGCCAGCTGTGGTGCGCCGCTGACCCCGCCGGGCACGACGACGTTCCGGCCGAACCTGCTGCCCGACAGGCGGCCGGTCAGCCGCAGCACCCGTTCCTTGTGCCAGCCGAACCGCGCCGTCGCCACCGCCAGCCCGGCCCCGTCGGCCAGGCGGACGATGACGTCCAGATGGCAGGCGAGCCGCTCCAGCTCGGCGTGGAGCGTCCGGATCAGGGCCGCCCGCCACGGCGCGACGATGCCGGAGATCGTCTCGACTGCCTGGCAGTACGCGACCGCGTGGGCTATGGACGCGACGCCCTCGGCCCGCTCGGCCAGCAGCACCGCGTCCGCCGGGCGCATTCCCGCGAATCGCTGCTCGATCCCGCGGTGCTTGTAGAACAACCGCATGTTCAGGTGCGGTATGTCCTCGCCCGGCGTCTCCACCAGGTACTCGATCGACTCCAGCACGCCCGAGCGGACCGGTCCGTGCGGAATTGTGAACAGGCCCGGGCCGACCGCGTGCCTCGGCAGCTCGGCAACGCTGCCGGGCAGGACCAGCGGTTCCAGTCGCGGGTGGCCCTCGGCCACGACGCCGAAGAGGTCATGGATCTCGCGCTCGTACCAGAACGCCGAGCCGACCAGCGGGGTGAGAGCGGGGTAGCTGGCCTGCCCGGCGGGAAGCACGGCGTCCAGCGTCCGCACTCCGCCCGGCCCGGCTACCTGAGCAGTGATCAGCAGCCCGTCGTCACGCGCGGTGCCGAACAGGTCCGCGAGGCGGCCGCCCGCGGCTACCTGCCTCGTGACGCGGTCCCATAGCTCGGGGATGCTCGCGGCGATCTCGGGCTGCCCGGCGGTGGTCACGAAGCCCGCCCGCCGAGCAGCACGACGGCGCGGCCGAACAGCTCGGTGAGCCCGGCCGGCGGGTGCAGGCCGAGCAGAAGCAGCAGCAGCATGCCGACCGCGACGGGCACGACCATCCAGGCGCTCGGCTCGCCGCGGACCAGGCGTGGCGCCGGCCGCATCACCATCCTGAGCGCCGACGCCGCCAGGCCGAAGAACGCCACCGTGACCGCGATGATCAGGAACGCGGCCGCCACGTACCGCCCGGAGCGCAGGCCCCCGGCCACGATCTCGAACTCGCTGCGAAACAGCCCGAAGGGCGGCATCGCGCCGAGCGCCAGGATCGCGAGGAGGAACAGCGGGCCGCTCCACGGCAGCAGGTCCAGGCCGCCGCGGATGGCGGAGATCCGCTTGGTGCCGGTCTTGCGGACCAGCACCCCGGCCCCCATGAACGCGTTGCCCTTGGCCGCGGCGTGCGCCAGCACATGCAGCAGGACGCCGGCGAGGGCGGCCGGGGCGCCGAAGCTGACCCCGATGGCCAGGATTCCCATGTGCTCGACGCTGGAGTAAGCGAGCAGGCGCTTGATGTCGCGCTGGCCGAACAGGTAGAGCGCGGCGAGCAGCAGCGACGCGACCCCGAATACCAGCAGCACGTTGCGGGGGAACGACGGCCCGAGCGATGCCTCAGCCACCTGGTAGAAGCGCAGGATCGCGTAGAAGCTGATCGCCAGCAGCGACCCCGACAGCAGCGCCGACACCGGCGTCGGCGCCTCGGAGTGGGCGTCCGGCAGCCAGGTGTGCACCGGGACCAGGCCCATCTTCGTGCCGTAGCCGAGCACCGCGAGAACGAAGGCCAGCTGGACCGCGGCATGCGGCAGCCGCGGCGCGGCGGCCAGCAGCTGTGTGAGCCCCAGATCGTAAGACTGGCCGAGTACCTGCGCGCCCGCGTAGTAGGTGAAGATCGTCGCCAGCAGCGCCAGGCCCAGCCCGGCCGACGCCAGCAGCACGTACTTCCACGCCGCCTCCGCGGCCGCGTCGGTGTTCTCGATCGCGACCAGGAGCGCCGACACGACCGTGGTGACCTCGATCGCCACCCAGAGCAGCGCGAGGTTGCTCATCATCGGAGCGGCCAGCATCGCCCACGCGAACAGGTTGAGGCCGGCCCAGAACCGGCGGGAGTACCGCGTCGCCTGCCCGCCATCGTGCCCGCCGGACAGGTAGCCGACCGAGTAAACCGCGACCGCGGCGTACAGGAATCCGGTGGCGAGCAGGAACACCGCGCTGATCGCGTCAACCCGCAGCAGCCGCAGGTATGTGAGGCCGCCGTGCGCGGCGGCCGGCACGAGCGCCAGGACCAGGGCGAAGCTGGCGGCTCCGGACACGACGGTCAGCACCCGCGCCGCGGCCAGCGGCGCGCGCAGGCAGAGCAGCGCCACCGCCAGCGGCATCGCCAGCAGGAGGAGCATCACGGCGTGCACCGGCTATCCCCGCAGACTAGTCAGCTCGGCGGTGGACATGGACTCGGCCCGCCCGTGATGAACCCTGATCAGCAATCCGAAGACGACCACCGCGACGAGCAGGTCGAACAGGAACGCGACCTCCAGGATCAGCGGCAGGCCGGCCGCAACCACCAGCGCGGTCAGCGAGACGCCGTTCTCCAGGGACAGCAGGCCGATGGCCTGTGAGACGACGTCGCGCCGCACGATCATGAGCACGAACGCGACGAGGATGACCGCCATGGAAACGGACAGGGCCGTAGCCGGCAGGACCGGGCTGTGGATGGCAAGCGCGGCGACGGTGAAGAACCCGAACGCGGCCACCCCGATCGCGACCAGCACCGCATTGGCCACGCTCAGCGCGTGACTGCCGGCGATGTCGCCCCAGCGCGGGTCACCCCCGATCGCGCCGATGCCGCGCAGCAGCCGCCGGAGCACCAGCGGCACGATCACGGCCTTGAGCCCGAACGAGAGCCCGGCCAGCGCATACAGGTCGGGCAGGTGCCGGGTCGCGGCGACCACCACCGCCAGCGCGGAGATCAGCGCCGACTGGACCGCGTACAGCCGGACCTGGTCCCGCAGCAGCGCCTGCCGGAACATGCCGAACTCGGCCAGCAGCACGCCCACCGCGATCACGTTCGCGCCGCCGGACAGCGCGCTCGGCGCTGCGACCGCGGAGGTGACGATCGCCCCCGCCATCAGCCACCGCCCAGGTAGAGGGTGAACACGCCGAGCACCGCGAGCAGGAACGCTCCCGCCGCGAACTCGGTGATCTTGAACAGGCGGAGCTTGGCGAACGAGTTGTCGATGACGGCGACCACGACGCCGAGCAGCGAGGCCTTGCCCGCCAGCGCTGCGATCGCCAGCAGCACCGGCCACAGCCCATGGGTCGAGGCCAGGCCCCAGGGCGCGACGAACACGTTCAGCAGGATCGTGTAGAGGATCAGCTGCTTCATGGCCGAGCCCCATTTCAGCAGCGCGAAGTAGGGTCCGGAATGCTCGAACGGGCGGGCCTCCTCGATCATCCCGAACTCGTTGGTGCCGGTATGGGTCTCGACCGGGATGCGGCCGGTCTCGTAGAGGATCACCATGAACAGCGCCGCCGCCGCGAGCAGGTGCGCGGGCCGGATGATCTGCCCGGCCGACGAGCGGACGGTCGCCGCGAGCGCATACGGCAGGTCGGTGCCGGTGATCAGCGCCACCGTGAACACCACGAACAGCACGACTGGCTCTGTGATCGCGCCGAACGTCTTGGCCCGGCTGGCCCCCAGCTGCGGATACGGGCTGCCGGTGTCCAGCGCCGCGACCGTGACCAGGAAGCTGGCCAGGGACAGGATGAATCCGCCGCCGAGTATGTCGCCCATGTAGCCGAGCGGCAGCCCGAACG
>JASHOV010000032.1 GCA_030038495.1 Streptosporangiaceae bacterium | reverse complement strand
TTCCCGCCGGGATAATACGGGCCCGGCATCTTCGTCGTCCGAGTCCCGCCGGACAACGCGGCAACACCTTGCAGGCCCCCTACAGCGCGCCCGCAGGCCTGTAACGGCGGGACGGGTCAGCGTGGCGTGCGCACTGGACGCCTCAACTAAGCCAGCGTGCGGCGCGTGCACGCTCCGGGTCGAACGTCGTCCTGCCTCACCTCCCGCAAACTGAGCTTCAACGGGCTTCTCCGTCGTTGCATCAGTGGAGGAAATGCGATTCGCCGGCATCCAGCATGAGTCAGCTCCATTGCGTCCGAGCCTGCGCAGCTGAATCGCACTCATCGTATCGCCTGTTAGCAGCCGGAATCGACCCACTAGACGAGTAGCGAACATCTTTCCGCAGCGTCAGATATGTCAATGTGTTAGTAATCAGGTAAACCGGCTCTCGCTCCGGGTGTACCTTTCCTCCGTGTGGCACAACCCAACACGGAAGCCTGACGGAGCAAGAAGCGTATGACCGACAACCTCAGTGATATCAATCGCACATGGACCGCGCTCCGTCGGAGAGCGGATCGCGTTCCGGACCTGCAGCACCTGCACGAGGCATTCGTGGAAGCCGATTACTTCTCGCCCGCGTCCGAGGCCGACTCTATGGTCTTGTTCGGCCGGCGCGGTGCAGGCAAGACCCACACGCTCCTTGAACTCGATCGCGTTGTTCGCGATAACGGCGATATTCCTGTCTACATCGACATGCGCAGGCTGGGATCCAACGCGGGAATATATGATAACCCTGAGATGCCCTTTGCCACCCGCGCAAGTCGGCTCCTGATAGATCTGATTGAAGTTGTTCATGAAAATCTCTTCGAGCTAAGCCTTTCTGACAAGATCAGCGATCTCGACCTGTCAAAGCTCGGACCAGCGTTGGACGAACTGGGCGATGCGAGTACCCACATCCGCGTTAACGGCACTATCTCGTGGAGCAGGGGCGCCAGCACGAAAATCAGCCGGCAGAACTCGCGTGGGGTAACGGCCCGCCTCAGTCGTTTCGACGCCGGCGTGGATGTCGGTTCCTTCACTTCGCAGGACCAGTCGGACGCAAGTAGCGTCGCCGTTACGCGAGAGGGTATCGAGGAGTTCTATATCCATCTTGGTTCGCTGGAGGGTGCCGTCGAAAGAGTTTGCGGCGCGCTCGATGGACGTTCCCTCTGGCTGCTCATTGACGAGTGGTCGGAAGCAATCCCGTACGAGCTGCAGCCTGTCCTTGCGGACATGCTGCGAAGGACCTTCATGCGCGTGCCTTACGTCACGGTCAAGATCATGGCGATCGAACACCGGTCTAATTTCCGGCAGTCGACAGGGCGGGGCGGATATGTTGGTCTGGAACTTGGTGCAGATACGGCGGAGACCGTGAGCCTGGATGAGTCGCTGACTATCGGGCACGACGCTAGCCACGCTGCAGACTTTCTACGCAAGCTCCTGTGCGAGCACTTCCTTGCCGTGGCACGGGAAAGAGATCAAGCAGGGTTAGCGATGCTGACCGCCGACCAGGTAGTTCAGTTTTCGTTCCACGAAGGAGCATTCACTACGCTCGTTCATGCATCTGAGGGTAATCCTCGAGACGCCATGAATTTGGTGTCGAAGGCTGGGCGAGCAGCGGGAAGCCGAGTTATAAGCCCCGCTGATGTCCTCAAGTCAGCCAATCAGTACTTCTGGACGACGAAATACAAGAATATTGAAGGAGAGGTGGCACTCGAGAGCTTGTTTCAGGAGCTTCTGCAGCAGTCTCTTAAACGGGGCCGACGAACGTTTCTGGTGGCTCGCAGCGATCGCAGGAGGCCGCTTTACAATAAACTGTATGACCAGCGACTCATTCACCTCCTGAAGTCAGGTATTCGCTCGCCAAGCGAAGCTGCGGCATTTGATGGATATGCTGTGGATTTTGGGTCCTACGCAGATAGGGTGCTGGGCGGCTCACTTCGGTGGACGAACGATGGCTGGGCTTCCGCCCGATCGTTCTTCGTGGACGACCAGGACCCTGAGTGGCGCGAGGCCATAATCCAGAGGCGCTGACTCGGGCCTCGTGTCGCCGCTGAATAGCTGAGGCCCGGTCGCTCCGCCGACTGCGCGGCCGCAGTCGCGCAGGTGTACCGCTTCCGCCCTCGGGGACAGCGCCGGCGGAAAACTACTGCCCGCCGATCCCGCCACCAGGCGCGCAGCCACCGATGTCCTGGGCGTCTGCCTGTTGCACGGATTAGCGAGGGGCAGGAGGCACGGGCGCACAATCTGGCCCGCTCACCCACCATTTGACCACGGCACCGGCAGACGGGACGCCTGCCGTGGCCTGCTGGGCACCGGTGACGCCCGCCGAGTCAGGATGTCGAAGGCCACCCAGCCAGTCTCGGTCTGTCCGGGGCCAGCAGTCCTGGTACCGGCATCGAATTCTGTGGCCGCCGCCAGTCCCACGTCGGGGGGCCTGTAGATCTCGTGATTAGTACCCTGGACAGCTGCGGCATTGTTCGCGTCACCCTGGCCGGGTCTCGACGATGACCACGGCCGGGTTGGCCAGGCCTGCTGCGGCGACTTCCATGGCCAGCTCGCCAAGCCCGGCGCGGACTGCTTGCTGGCCGGGCAGGCTGGCGCTCGCGACACATGTCGCGGTCGCGTCAGCGGCAATGCCCTCTTCGATCAGCCGGGCCGCGATGGCGGGCAGGTGGCGCATGCCCATGAGGATGACGATGTTCAGGCCGGAGCGCGCGAGGGCAGCCCAGTCGGTCCGGCACGTAGGGTCGCCGGGATCGAGGTGGCCGGACGCGACGATGAACCCTGCAGATCCCTCGCTGCTGGTGAGCGGAACCCCAACCAGAACCGGTGCGGCGGTGGCGCTGGTGACGCCCGGTACTACCTCCACCGGGATCCCGAGTTCGGTACAGGACCGGAGCTCCTGGGCGCCGTGCGCGAAGACGAACGGGTCGCCGCCTTTCAGCCGCGCCACCGTCTTGCCTGCGCGCGCCCGGTCGGTGCCAGCCGGTCGCTGATGACCACGTCCGCAGCAAGCAGCCGATCGAGGCCGCGCACACCGTCACCTGTGTCCGCGAACTGCGGACGAGGGTGCCGACTAGGGTCCTCGACGGATGTGAAGGGCCACCCGGGAGAGCGAGCGTGGATGCCAGTAACAACCTTGGCACTGCGGGACGACCAGATCGGCCGCCCCGGGGAAGAGGAAGCCATGTCCCGTTCTGTCACTGCCCACTCGCTGGGTGGGCCGCGTCTGGAGCCGGAGCCGCCATCAGCGAAGGCTCAGCAGAAGGCCCGCGCGCTCGGCCTGACGTCGGCGACCGGCCTGGTCGTCGGCAGCGTTGTCGGGACCGGGGTCTTTGCCATGCCGGCCGTGCTGGCCGACGCGGGTACCAGTTCGATCGCCGTGCTCGGCGTGATCGCCCTCGGTGCGATGCTCCTGGCCGCGATGTTCGGCCAGCTGACCAAGCGGATCCCGAACTCCGACGGCGGGCTGTGCGCCTACGCCCGGCACGAGTTCGGCGACTTCGCCGGGTACCTGACCGGATGGTGCTATTGGATCCAGGCCTGGGCCGGGAACGCGGCCATCGTGGCGGCCTGGGTCTTCTACGTCGACGCCCTGTTCGGCATCAAGCCGTCGGGTATCGGGAACTGGGGCATCGCCCTTTCTGGCCTGTGGATCCCGGCGCTCATCAACCTGGCCGGGGTCAGGCATATGGCCTGGTTCCAGAACCTGACCGTGGTGCTGAAGTTCCTGCCGCTGCTGTTCGTCGGCGTGGTCGGCTGGTTCTTCGTGTCCAAGGCCAACTTCGGCGCGTTCAACGCCTCCGGCGGCAGCCTGTACAGCGCGATCGGTATCGCCGCCGGCGTGGCCCTGTTCTCCTTCATCGGAATGGAGGTCGCGGCGGTCACCGCCAGGCGGGTCAAGAACCCGCAGGTCAACGTCGGCCGTGCCTCACGACTCGGCACCGCCGCCAGCGCCATCTTGTACCTGGCGGTGTCGGCCGCGGTCATGGGCCTTGTCCCGCACCACCAGCTGGTTAACAACACCGCGCCGTTCGTCACCGCGTTCGGCACGATCTTCACTCACGGCGCATGGGCCGGGAAGCTGGTGGCGGCGCTGGCCGTGGTCTCCGGCATCGGCGCGCTGAATGGCTGGACGCTGGTCACCGCCGAGGTATCCCGCGCCGCAGCCCAGGACGGCCTGTTCCCGCGCGCATTCGCCTGGAACGACCGCAAGCACACCGCCTGGTTTGGCGTGCTGACGGCGGCGCTGCTGCCCTCGCTGCTGATGCTGTGGAGCTATACCACCGCAGCCGGGCTGACCGTCTTCACCGACCTGGTGGACCTGACCGTGGTTACGGTGGCGATCCCCTACCTTTTCTCGGCCTGCGCGCAGCTGGCCTACCTGGTGTCCAGGCGGCGCCGGGTGCAGGGCCGGCAGCTGATCAGGGACCTGGTCATCGCCGGGGCCGGGGTGCTGTTCTCGATGTGGGTCGCGTTCGCCGCCGGCTACCAGTCGGTGTACCAGGCGCTGATCCTGGTGCTGGCCGGGGTCGTCATCTACGCCTTCATCAAGGCGCACCGGGAGGATACCGGCCAGGTGACCACCCCTGTCGACGCCGGAGCGGAGAGCTGAGATGACCTTCAACGTTCAGTCAGAGGTGGGCCAGCTGCGGCAGGCCATCATTCACCGGCCGGGCCTGGAGCTGTCCCGGCTCACCCCGCAGAACATCGCCGGCCTGCTGTTCGACGACGTGCTGTGGGCGAGGAAAGCCAAGGAAGAGCACGACGTGTTCGCCCAGATCCTCCGCGACCAGGGCGTGCAGGTGCACTATTTCGCGCAGCTGCTGAGCGAGACGCTGGAGCTGCCCGAGGGCCG
>JASHOV010000359.1 GCA_030038495.1 Streptosporangiaceae bacterium | reverse complement strand
CAGGCTGCCGGTCCCGGCGTCGGCCCGTGCCGCCGCCGCGTAGCACAGCAGCCGCGCCGACTCGATCGCCAGCGCGCTGGCCACCAGGTGCTCCTGGATGTGCTGGAACGAGCCGATCGGCTGGCCGAAGGCGCGCCGGGAGCGGGCGTAGCCGAGCGCCAGCTGGTGCGCGTAGCCGGCGATGCCGACGCAGACCGCGGCGACCATCAGGCGGCCGCGGGACAGCGCGGTGATCCCGGCCGGCCGTCCGGCCATGACGAGGTGGCCGGCCGACCCGACCCGCACGTCGTCCAGTATCACCTCGAACAGCGGCTCGCCGGACATGCCGGTGAACCGCTGACCCACCACCAGGCCGGGCGTGCCGCGCTCGATGACGAACGCCGACACCGCCGCGTCGCCCTCACCGGTGCGCGCGAAGACCAGGGTCAGGTCGGCCTCGTCTGCGTGCGACACGAACACCTTCCGGCCGCGCAGCAGCCAGCCATCCCCGTCCTGGACCGCCCGGGTGCGCAGTGCGAACGCGTCCGACCCGGTGTCCGGCTCTGTCATCGCCAGGCACCGGGTCAGCTCACCTGTGATCAGCGGGCGCAGGTATCGCTCCTTCTGCTCTGCGGTTCCGGTGAGCAGCAGCGGGCTGGGCCCATCCGAGCTCGCCAGCGCGTACGGGGCCAGCACGCAGCCGGATCGCTGGGCGGCCTCGCGCAGCAAGACCGCCGCGGCGAGCGGCATGTCCTGGCCGCCGCACGCGGCGGGATAGTCGCCGGCGTAGAAGCCGAGGGCGGCGGAGCGGCGCCGGACGTGCGCGCGGACTTCGGCCGGCGCGGGCTCGCCGAGCGCGCCGCAGGTCTGCCGGGCCAGCGGCTCGAGTTCCCGCACGACGAACTCGGCGAAGCTGTCGGCGATCGCCTTGTGCTCGGCGGCCTGGAATGCGGTGGCCAGCATCTGCTCTTCCTCCCGTCCGGCCTACAGCAGGCCCCTGGTGCGCATGTCGTCGAGATACCGCCCGACCAGCTCCGCGGTCACCACCGGCTCGCCGAGCACGGCACCGACCGCCGCGAGTGCACGGGAACACTCCGGCTCCGGCGGCTCGGCCGACCGGTCGGGTCCGGCCTGCAGCAGGTACGCCAGCGGCAGGCCAGCCGCCCGGACGGCCTCCCGCCATTCGTCGTCGCGGCCGGCTCGCAGCGGGTAGCCCCAGCCGCGCACGTGCGCCCAGATCCAGCGCAGCGGCACGACGGCACCGGGGATGTGGTACACACCGGGCGGCTGCCCGGCCAGCAGAGCGATCGCGCGGGCGGCGTAGTCGACTGGTGTCCAGTGACCGTCCCGTCCGTGCAGCGAGTACACGCCGGCCCGCACCGTGCCCTGGATGTACTCCACCAGGACATCGCGGTGCGGGTAGCGCCCCGCGCTGTCGCCGGTCAGCGTGGTGGTCCGGTAGATCGAGGCGGCCAGGCCGCGGCTCGCGGCCTCGGCCACCAGGCGCTCCGCCGCCCACCGGGCGCGGACGTAGCCGACGGCGTCGGCCAGCACGTCCGCCGCGCCGCAGATGGCGCGCTGCCCGTCGGGCCACGTCTCCATGCACCGGTTCGCGACCGGATCGACTGGCGCGACCGTGATGATCGACACCTGATGGAACCGCACGCCGCGGCCGTAGCTGGCCAGCCGGAGCAGCTCGTGCGTGCCGTGCACGTTCACCGGGGCCAGCTCGTCGTAGCTCTTCAGCAGGTGGTCGTCGGCGGCACAGTGGTAGATCGCGTCCAGCCGGGGGCCGAGGTCGGCAAGGTCGGCCGGGGCCAGGCCCAGCCAGGGCTCGCCGAGACCGGCGGGTACCGGCTGGACCCGCCGGGCATAGCCCGGATCCCACCGGCCGCACGCGGTGAGCCGGTGCCGGATCAGGTCGTATCCCGCCGCGAAGTCCGGTACCGGGAGCGGCGCGTGCACGGTCGCCGTGGTGCGCGCCAGCAGCTCACCGAGCAGGTAGCCGCCGAGGAAGCCGTCGGCTCCGGAGAGCAGCAGCTCGCCCCCGTATCCGTCGTCAGGCTCCCGGTCGCGGAACTCCAGCGAGCCATCCAGGCCGGCGGGCGGGACCGTCATGGCTCGTCTCCGCGCTCGCGCCGGGCACAGATCGCGCGAGCCAGCTCCTCGACGGTCTGATGGTCGAATATCGCGCGGACCTCGCACCGCACGCCGAGGCGGTCCAGCCGGGATGCCAGGTGCAGCCAGGTGAGCGAGTCACCGCCGATGGCGAAAAAGTTGTCCCGTATCCCGACGGTCTCGATGCCGAGCGCCCGTTCCCAGGCCGCGCACAGCAGCCGCTCCAGCTCGGTCCGGGGCGGGATCGCCGCGGCGGCAAGGGCAGCCGGCGGGTCCGGCAGCCGGCCGCGATCGACCTTGCCGCTCGCCGTCCGCGGCATCTCCGGCACGAAAACCAGCCGGCTCGGCACCATCGGCCCGGGCAGCACCGCCCGCAGCCGGGTGTAGAGAGCGTCGGCCAGCTGGCGCTGCCGACTCGCCCGCAGCGGGTCGTTGGTCAGCGCCGCCGGATCGGCCGCGCGGGCGGCCGGGTCCGGCGCGGCCAGATCGGGGCGACCCGGTTCCGGCAGCAGCGTGGCATCCAGGCGGCCAAGGCCGGACGGCCGGACGGCGGCGGCGTAGCCGGTACGGGCAGCGATCTGGAAGATGTCGTCGGGGTGTATCCCCGGCGGCGGTCCCGGCGCCCCGGCCGCGGCCGGTGCGAGGCCGGCCAGGGAAAGATCGGCGGCGACCCGCGCGTCCGCAATCCCGGTGAGCACGGCGCCCGCGCCGTCCAGCTCGGCGACGAGCGCGTCCAGCGCGGCGGCGTCCAGCCCCGATCCGTCCCTGACGGGCAGGCCGGTCACCACCGGCGCGGGGGCCGGAGCCCGCCACAGCGTCGCGTCGTATCGGTACCGGTTCATCTCGGTGTCCGCTCGGCCCTGCCTGACCTGCACGTCGACCGCGGCCAGGTCGGGAAGGCGAGCAGCCAGCGCGTGGAAGTAACGCGGGTCCACGCACAGCTCGCCGTCGGTGTCCGCACGCTCGGCCGCGGTGCCGGCGAGCGCGGCCGGCGAGGCATCTCCGGCCGCCCGTGCCGCGAGCACCGACAGGTGGAACAGCCGCAGCGACCGCAGATCCCTTACGTCGCCCACGAACAGCCGGCCACCGGGCCGCAGCCGGTGCCACGCCGCGGTCAGCACCTGGTCCAGGTAGCCAGCGGCCGGGAAGTACTGGACGACGGAGTTGAGCACGATCAGATCCGGGCTAATACCGTCCAGCGGGGTCAGGTCATCGGCGGCCGCCAGGGCGAGCCGGACCCGGCCATCGGCGAGACCCCGTGCGGCGAGCTGCGCCCGCACGTACTCGAGCGCGCGCGGTGAGATGTCGGTGCCCAGGTAGCTCGTCGCCCGCGGCGCGACCTCGAGCAGGATCATCCCCGTGCCGCAGCCGATCTCGAGTACATGGCCGAAATCACTGGCGAGCAGCCGGGCTACTGTCGCGTTCCGCCACTCCCGCATGTCGGCGACGGGAACCGGTGCCAGGGTGTAACTGCTGAGCCAGCCGCCGGTGTGCAGCGTCGGATCGCTGCCTGGCGGCGCCTCGTTGAACAGTTCCGCGTCGTGTACGGCACGCCATTCCTCGACTCGGGCGCTCGCGTCAGACGCCTCAACCGCATCGCCGGCAGCCCGGAGATACCCGATCAGCCGGGTCGTGCCCCCCGCGTCCTGGCGGGCCGCCGCCACGAACTCGGCCACGCCGGGCACGGCGGCCGCCGCGTTCTCCACCTCGCCCAGCTCGATCCGGTAGCCGTGCACCTGGACCTGATCGTCGGTGCGCCCGATGAACTCCAGCGCGCCCGCGGGTAGCCGCCGCACCCGGTCGCCGGTGCGATACATCCGGCCACCCGGTGCCCCGCACGAGTCCGGCGCGAACCGGGCCGCGGTCGCGCCCGGCTGCCCGAGGTACCCGAGCGCAACCCCCGGCCCGCCCACGTAGAGCTCGCCCGGCACGCCATCCGGCACCGGGTCGAGCCGGTCATCCAGCACATGCAGGCAGGCATGCGGGAAGGCCGCTCCGACGGGGACCGTCCGGGTGTGCCGCGCGTCGACAGCGAGGGCTGCGGTGTCGTACCAGGCCGAGGACACCGCGGTCTCCGTGGTGCCGTACGCGTTGAGCAGCCGGACCCCACGGCCCGGCCCGTCGTGCCAGGCGCGGACCAGGTCCGGGTCCAGCCGGTCGCTGCCGGTCACGACCAGCCGAACTCCGCCGGGTACCCGTTCCCCCGCGTCGGCCAGCGAGCGCACCCAGCCGTGCCACAGCGGCGCGGCGAGGTTCAGCACCGTCACGCCGTACTCCCGCGCCAGCGCGCCGGGGTCGGTGAGCGCGGCGAGCGACGCGGATGCCAGCGTCACGCTCGCGCCGGCGTACCAGCTGGCGAACAGCTCCTCCACGGAGACGTCGACGGCGAGCGAGGACACCTGGGCGACCACGTCCGCCGCGGTGAGCTGGTACACCGAGGCTGCGGCCGCCGCCAGCGAGAGCGCGGCGCGATGCGGCACCACCATGGGCTTGGGCTGCCCGGTGCTGCCCGAGGTGAACATGACATACGCGGCCGTGCCTGGGGAAACCGCGACGGGGCCGGGATCGGGGGCGGAGCCGGCCCAACCCGGCTCGACGAGCGGGACGTCGAGCCCGGTGGCGGCCGGGACGTGCTGGTGGCCGACGACGACGCGACAGCCCGCGGACCGCAGCAGCGCGGCGGCCCGCGGCGGCGGGGTGTGCGGATCTACCGGCACGTAGGCGGCGCCCAGCCGGAGCACGGCGAGGATGGCGACCGGCACCTCCAGCGCCGGCTCCAGCACCAGTCCGACCCGGTCGCCGGGCCGGACGCCGGCCGCGGCCAGTTCACCGGCCAGCCGCCCGGCTGCGCGGTCTAACCCGCTGAACGACAGGCTCGCGTCGCGGTACCGGATGGCTAGCGCGTCCGGCGTACTCGCGGCACGGGCGCAGACCAGGCCGGCGAGCCCGCCGTCGGCCCATTCCTCGATGACGCCGGAACGCGGCTCGCCGCCCGGCACCGCGCGCGGCCGCGGCAGCCGGCCGGGGTCGGCCACCGCCTCGCGCAGCAGCGTGACGTACCGGTCGAGCTGGCCGCGGATCGTGGCCATCGAGAACAGCTCCGTGCTGAACTCGCATTGCACCCGGAACGCCTCGCCCGCGTCGAGTACGTCGCACGACAGGTCGAACTGCGCGGTGTGCCAGTCGCTGGACAGTAGCTCCATGGTCAGGCCCGCGAACCGCGCTCCGGCCTCCGGTGCGGGCAAGTGCTGGAACGTGACGTCGTAGAACGGGTTGCGGTTGCCGGCCCGCGGCGGACCCAGCTCCTCGACCAGCAGCGGAAACGGGAGATCCTGGTGCGACAGCAGATCCAGCGCCTGCCCGCGGAGCCGCCACACCGCCTCGCGGAACGAGTCGACCCCGGTCAGGTCGACCCGCATCGGCAGCGTGTTGGTGAAGAACCCGATCAGCTCGTGGGTGTCCGGGTCGGCCCGGCCGGCCAGCGGCACTCCGATCACCAGGTCGGACTGACCGGACCACTGGGCGAGCAGCAGGCTGAAGGCGGCCGCCAGCACGATGAACGGGGAGACGTTCAGCTGGCCGGCCAGCCGGCGCACGGCCTGGCCGGTCCCGGCGTCGACGTCGACCGCGGTGACGGCGCCGGTGAAGCCGCGTCGCCGCGGCCTGGCCAGATCGGTCGGCAGCTCAAGGCGGGGCGCGCCGGCCAGCAGCCGCCGCCAGTGCGCCACCGCCTGCCCGACCGTGCCATCCGCGAGACCAGCCGCGGCCTGCCGCTGCGCCACCTCACCGAACGACGGCCGCGGCGGCGCCGGCTCGTACCGCTCGCCCCGCGCCAGCGCGGAGTATCCGGCCGCCAGCTCGGATAGCAGCAGGCCGGAGGACCAGGCGTCGAACACGATGTGATGGATCGCCAGCAGCAGTGCGTGCCGGTCCGCCGCGAGGCGGATCAGCTCAGCCCGCAGCGGCGCCTCGGCGGTCAGGTCGAACGGGCGGCCGGCCAGCGCGTCGAACCGCCGCCGCAGCTCGGCCATTGCCGTGTGCGCGGGCTTGCAGGACAGGTCGACGGTCGTCAGCGAGGCGGGCTCATCGGCGGTGAGCACCTGGTACGGATGCCCGTCCAGGGTCACGAACCGGGTCCGCAGCACCTCGTGACGGCGCACGCACGTGCGCAGCGCGCCGTCCAGCGCGTCGACGTCGAGCGGACCGCTGAGCTGCAGCCCGAGGCCCACCACGTAGAACGAGCTGTTCGGATGGAAGTTCTCCAGGAACCACAGCGCACGCTGCGCCGGGCTGAGTGGCCGTATTCCGGGATGCGTGGTGAGCGTCTGTCGGGCGTCGGTCACTCCTGGTGGCCCTCCCGTCCGGGCAACCCGAGCAGCCGGGAGATCCTGGCGATCTCGTCAGAGCTCGCCGCGCCGAGATCGGCGGCGAGCCCGGCGGGCACCGTCGCTGGCCCCAGTTCCGGCAGCAACGCTTCCGGCAGGTTCTCGTCGGACGACACAGTCAGCCAGTGAGCCAGGCCGCACGCCGTCGGGCGGGCGAAGATCGCGCGCAGCGGCACCCGCCGGCCGAGCGCTCGCTCCAGCCGCGCCGCGACTCGCAGCGCCATCAGCGAGTGACCGCCCACCTCGAAGATGTTGTCGTCCGGCCCGACCTCGCGTTCCAGGCAGTCCCGCCACGTCCGGAGGACTAGCTCGTCGACTGAGGCCGCGGCCGGATTGCCGGCGACCACGGCCGGCCGGGCCGGACGGGTAAGGGCCAGCGCGGCCCGGTCGACCTTGCCCTGCGCGGTGACAGGGAACCGGTCCACCAGCACGAACTCCGACGGGATCATCGCCGCGGGCAGTCGGCCGCCGAGGAACTCCCGCAGCGCGGGGCCACCGGGACACCGACCGGGCTCGGCGGTCAGGTAGGCGGCGAGCACCGCCTCGCCGGCGGGCCCGCGCGGTACCACCACGGCGTCGCGTACGTCCGGGTGCCCGGCCAGCACCGCCGCCACTTCGGCGGGCTCGATCCGGACACCCCGGATCTTGACCTGATCGTCGGCCCGGCCCACGAACTCGACCGCGCCGTCGGCGCGGCGCCGGGCGAGATCGCCGGTCCTGTACAGCCGCTCGCCCGGTCGGACCGGGCGCGGGTCGGGCACGAACCGCTCCGCGGTCTCGGTCCTGCGGCCCAGGTAGCCCAGCGCGAGCCCGGCGCCGCCGATGTACAGCTCGCCGACCGTGTCGGCCGGGACCAGGCAGAGCCGGGCGTCCAGGATCTCCATCCGCCGTCCGGGCAGTGGCTCGCCGAGCGGCACCGCGCCGGTGACACACCCGGTATCGGTCAGCATCGCGACCGAGGTGAATGCGGTTCCCTCGGTCGGCCCGTAGCAGGCGACCATCCGCAGTCGCGGGAAGCGCCAGGCCACATCCCGCACGTGCCCGGCGGAGACCACGTCGCCGCCAGTCAGCAGCCAGTCCAGGCCGGCGAAGCAGTCCGGCTCCTCGTCGGCGAGCACCCGGAACAACCCCGCGGTGAGGTGCAGCACGTTCACCCGGTACCGCTGGATCAGCTCGCGCAGTTCCCCGGCGCTGAGCAATAGCCGCGGCGCCACGACGACCGTCGCGCCGTTGCACAGCGCGCCCCAGATCTCGAATGTGGCGGCGTCGAAATGCAGCGGCGCGAGAGCCAGCAGCACCGAACCTGGTGCCAGCGACACGAACCGCGGTCGCCAGGCAAGCGTGGTCACCGCCCGGTGCGGGACGACCACCGCCTTGGGCCGGCCGGTGGTGCCGGAGGTGAACATCACGTAGCACGGCGACTCACCGTCGATGGCCGCGGTCGGTACCGGCTTCGCGGGCGCGCCGGCGGGCCCGATGGCAGGCACGAAGACCTGCGGCATTCCGAGGCCGAACCGGGCGGCGCCGTCGGTGAGCAGCAGCCGTGCCTCGACGCCGGCCAGAGCCGTACGGGTCCGCGCGGCCGGCTCGTCCGGATCGATCGGCAGGTACGCCGCCCCGGCGCGCAGCACGCCGAGCATCGCGACCAGGTAGCCAACCGAGCGGGACAGCGCCAGCGCGACGACATCTCCCGGCTTGACTCCGTGCTCCATGAGAATCCGCGCTACCCGGGCAGCGGCGGCGGTCAGCTCGCGATAGGTCAGCGCCGTGGTTTCGTCCGCGGCCGCGGGCCGGTCCGGGAACCTGGCGGCGATCTGGTCCACGAGATGCGGCACAGCCGCATACCCGACCCCGTCCGGCCGACCCATCAGCCCTTCCCTGTAGTAAGGGTTATATTTCCGAATATACGTCAGCGGCTCCGGGTCAGGAATGGCCGCCGTGGCAATCTTGACCTCGTATTCCGTACTCGATGGGGACGTTGATCGTCTGCGTCTTCGCCCAGTCGCCGCGGCCGGGGGAGGTTGCCAGACGGTGACGGTGAAGGTGGACTGGTGGACGGCCAGGGCGTCGGTGGAGCCGCCGGGGCCTGCCGCCAGGGTGGCGGTGCTCGGTGGCACGGCGGGCAGCGTTTGCGAGTGGCGGCCGTTGTCCGCCGACCAGGCGACTCGCACGTCGCCAGCCTCTAAGTCGCCCTTCAAACCGCATCAAGGGGCGGCCGCCCGATTAACCGGGAGCTTTACCGTCCTGGCAGAGCGGTAACCCTCCCAGTTAATGGCACCGCCCCCGCGCCGCCCAGGCAAGAGATCATGAACGGCCAAGTAGGCGGACCGACCGCAGCTCGCTGCCCGGCCGCGGGCCGGCAGTACCCTCACCGGCCCCGATCGCCGGCCGCGAGGGAACGGCCGCCGGACCAGCGCTGGCCCCGGTTCGCCGCCTGCTACAAGATCGGGATGAGTGTCGCCATGGGTTACCTGCTCATCGTGATGCTCTAGCTCCAGGGCGCTGGGCAGCCCAGCTACCCGGTGACCGACGCGGCCGCGTCCGGGGCGGTAAGCACGTCCGGGGCCAGGCCCGGCCGCGGAAACGCCAGCACGTGGCTGGTAGATGCGTGGCAGTTCTCCACCAGGTCGTGCTCGGACTCCGCCCGGCGAGCTTCCTGAGATCGCGCGGGCCCGAGATAGTACCGAGCAGGGTCACAAGAGTAGAATATTACCGATAACAGCTCACTGTAACCGGACCGACCCGAGCTAGCGCGGGTGCTTCGGCTGGGAACGAAAGCCCGGGCTGCGGCGGAGGCGCAGTGGCCCGGAAGGAGCAATTTATTCACCGCCCGGACCGGCCAGGGAGCCGCGTGGCAGATCTTGCGCGTACTGTAGGTGTAATGAAAGCAACGCGCGTTGGCCTCGGAAGACGCTATCTGCCGGGAAGTCCGTTCAATGCCCCCGTCGTCGAGGAACCTGTCGAGACCTACGAGCGCAGTGACTTGGTGACGCACGACAAATACGGGCTCGGCAGCGTTCTTGAGGTCGAGGGGGAGACCGCCATATTCGTGGACTTCGGCACCCGCCGGGTGCGTGTGGCACTTCCGTGCGCCAAGCTCTTCAAGTTGTGAGGACGGCATGCTCAGCGCCGGTCGGCTCTTTCGCGCGCGTGGAGCCGCCCGAGCGAGCGAATTACGGTGCGCTGGTTCGCTAGACCGGCTGACTGCCGGAGAGATTCTGGCCTTTGTCCCGCACTCAGGCGCCCGCTGTCAGAATTCGCAGGCGCTGTGACACGTGACCGAACTTCGACTACAACCACGGTCATTAAGCACCATCGCGCGAGGTATTTTTACCGGGACGCCGCTCATGGCTGGCGGGTGCTCGGTCGCGGAGTACCCTAGCTAGCGATGCGTGGAGGCGGCAATCAGCGGCACCGGATCGCGGTGATGACGGCCGATCCCGCAGCGCTCGCGGACGACGGGTCACAGGCTAGGTCGGGCGGCAGCGACTACGCCCGCCTATCGCGCGCGGTCAGGCAGGCCGGCCTGCTGGACCGGCGCACCGGGGACTATGCCTGGCGGATCGCGATCACGCTATTCCTGCTGGCCGCAGGCTGGGCTGCGTTCGTGCTGCTGGGTGACTCCTGGTGGCAGCTCGGGCTGGCCGTTTTCCTCGCCGTGATGTTCACCCAGGTCGGTTTCCTCGGCCACGACGCCGGGCACCGGCAGATCTGCGCGTCCCGGCGGCTCAGCTACATCCTGGGCATTCTGCTGGGGAACCTGGGCATTGGCCTCAGCTTCGGCTGGTGGGTGGCCAAGCACCACCGGCATCACGCGAATCCGAACACCGAAGGTGCCGACCCCGACATCATGATGCGCGCCCTGGCGATGACGGCCGACCAGGCAGGTTCCAGCCGCGGCCTTTCCAGGATCGTGTTCCGCTGCCAGGCGTTGCTGTTCTTTCCGATGCTGCTCGGCGAGGCCTTCAGCGTGCACGTGGCCAGCGTCCGGGCGGTGGCGAGCCGGGCCAGGCGGCATCGGCTTGCCGAGGCCGCCCTGCTCGCCACGCACTTCGCCGCCTACCTGGGACTCGTCTTCGTGGTCTTGAGCCCGGTGAAGGCCGTTGTGTTCATCCTGGTCCAGCAGGGTCTGTTCGGCCTGTACCTGGGCGCTTCCTTCGCGCCCAACCACAAGGGCATGCCCATCCTGCGCCGGGAAGACGATCATGACTTCCTGCGCCGGCAGGTGCTGACATCGCGCAATATCCGCGGCGGCTGGTTCACGGACCTGGCTCTCGGCGGCCTGAACTATCAGATCGAGCATCACCTGTTCCCGTCCATGCCGCGCCCGAGCCTGAGTCGATCCCAGCCGCTCATCAAAGAGTTCTGCCAGCAGCATGGACTTCCGTACTGCCAGGCCAGCCTGGTGGGCTCCTATGCCCAGGCCCTGCGCTACCTGCACGCAGTGGGCGCGCACGCGTGAGTGATCTGTGCATGCAGGATGCCGTTGCGATCGCGGAGATGCTGCGGCGCCGGGAGGTGTCGGCACGCGAGGTAGTGTCGGCGCATATCGCTCGGGTTGAGGCGTTCAACCCGGTCATCAACGCCGTCGTCACCCGGACTTTCGACGCGGCCCTGGCGCGCGCTGCGGCCGCCGACGACAAGATGGCCAGTGACCGGGAGCTCGGCCTGCTGCACGGCCTGCCGGTGGCGCATAAGGATCTGGCCGACACCGCAGGGGTCAGGACAACGTACGGGTCACCGCTGTTTTCCGCGAACGTGCCGCAGCGCGACGCGCTGGTCGTGCAGCGGATGACGCAGGCGGGTGCGATCAGCCTGGGAAAGACCAACGTGCCCGAGTTCGGCGCTGGCTCGCATACCGTCAACGCGGTTTTCGGAGCGACCCGCAACCCCTACCATCACGGCCGCAGCCCCGGCGGCAGCAGCGGCGGCGCCGCTGCCGCGCTGGCTTCCCGGCTCATCGTTCTGGCCGATGGCACCGACCTGGGCGGGTCGCTCCGCAACCCGGCCAGCTTCTGCAATGTCGTCGGGCTGCGGCCGAGCCCGGGCCGAGTTCCCGGCTGGCCGCTCGCCGACGTCGCCGACATGTTCGGTGTGTCCGGGCCGATGGGGCGCACGGTCGCCGACGTCGCGCTGCTGCTGGCCGTGCTGGCCGGTCCAGACCCTCGGGTCCCGCTGGCACTTGACCAGCCGCCGCCGGCCATCGGCGACCCCGCGCAGATCCGCGCCCTGCTAGACCGGGACCTGTCCGGGATCAAGATCGCCTGGAGCCCCGACCTGGGACTGCCGGTCGAGCCGGACGTGCTGGCGGTCCTGGCTCCCGCCCGCGGCGTTCTGGCCGGACTTGGCGGCCAGGTCATCGACGCGATGCCGGACCTGTCGGGCGCGGACGAGGTGTTCCGCACGTTCCGCGCGTTCGCCTTCGCCACCTTCCGAGCCGATCTGCTGGCCAGGCATCCCGACCAGCTGGGCCCGAACGTGACCTGGAACATCGAGCAGGGCCTGGAGCTCACCGCCGCCGACCTG
>JASHOV010000358.1 GCA_030038495.1 Streptosporangiaceae bacterium | reverse complement strand
GCAGTTGTGGCGCCGCCGTTACCTGTTCGTCGTACCAACTGCGCCCAAGCCGTGTCCTGCGGAGGTCCGCCTCCCCGGTCGGCCCCCGGTTCTGGATAGCCTGGGCACAATAACGACGTTAGCGCCGGAACCTGGGAGGACGACGTGCTGGTAGCCGGGTTCCCCGCTGGCTCTTTCGCCGCCAACTGCTATCTGCTGGCGACCGGACCGGGCACGGAGTGCCTGATTATCGACCCGGGACAGGACGCTGAGCGGGGCATCGATGAAATTATCGAGCGATACCGGCTGCGACCTGCCGCGGTGCTGGTGACACATGGTCACATTGATCACATCTGGTCGGTGGCCCCGGTCTGCGGGGCGAAGGACATCCCCGCATACATTCACCCCGCCGACCGCGCCCTGCTGACCGACCCGGCCCGCGGCCTGTCACTCGGGCCAGGCCAGCAGCTGTTCGGCGGCATCACGTTCAGCGAGCCGGACGACGTTCTCGAGCTGACGGACGGCATGACGATCCAGCTGGCCGGGATTGACCTGATCGTCGACCACGCGCCCGGCCACACGCCGGGCTCGGTGACGTTCCGCCTTCCGGAAGACGCGCAGGAGGGCATCATCTTCACGGGGGACCTGCTGTTCGCCGGGTCGATAGGCCGAACGGATCTGCCCGGCGGCGACTATGAGACGATCCTGACCAGCCTGGCCCGGGTGTGCCTGCCGCTGCCGGACGAGACGGTGGTGCTGTCCGGGCACGGGCCGCGGACCACGATCGGGGCCGAGCGGGCACACAACCCGTTCCTGACCGGGATCGGGCGTGCGGCGGGTCCGGTCACCGGGCTATAGGAGCGTCAGCGGGGCGCGACGGGGCGGAACGGCGGCCTCGTTCCCCGCCCTGACGTTGATCGCAGACCACAGAGAGGCTAGGCAGGCGATGATCCGCAGCCACGAGGCAGGCACCCTCCGGGCGAGCACGGCGGGCGAGGAGGTACGGCTCGCCGGCTGGGTGGCGCGCCGCCGCGATCATGGCGGCGTGGTCTTCATCGACCTGCGCGACGGCAGCGGCATCGTCCAGGTCGTGCTCCGCGAGGAGGACGTCGCGCACGACCTGCGGGCCGAGTACTGCGTGCTCGTGACCGGGACCGTCCAGCTGCGGCCGGCCGGGAACGAGAACCCGGAGCTGCCGACGGGCGAGATCGAGGTTGCCGCGTCGGCGGTCGAAGTGCTGTCTGAGGCCGACCCGCTGCCCTTCCCGATTGAGGCCAGTGCCGGCCAGAACAGCGGCGAGCTGAACGAGGAAATCCGGCTCAAGTACCGCTACCTCGACATCAGGCGGGCCGAGATGGCGGCGGCGCTGCGTGCCCGCTCGCACGCGGCGTACCTGGTGAACGAGGTTATGCGGGCGCACCGGTTCGTCAACGTGGAAACCCCGTTCCTGACCCGGTCGACGCCCGAGGGCGCGCGCGACTTCCTGGTGCCGGTCCGGCTGCGGCCCGGCAGCTGGTATGCCCTCCCGCAGTCCCCCCAGCTGTTCAAGCAGCTGCTGATGATCTCCGGGCTGGAGCGGTACTTCCAGCTCGTGCGGTGCTTCCGGGACGAGGACTTCCGCGCGGACCGGCAGCCCGAGTTCACCCAGATCGACCTCGAGATGTCGTTCGTGACCCGCGAGGACGTCGTCGCGGTCGCCGAGGACCTGGTGGAGAAGCTCTGGCTGGAGATCGCCGGGTACGAGGTGCCGCGGCCGATCCCGCACATGACCTACGCCGACGCGATGGCCAAGTACGGCTCGGACAAGCCGGACCTGCGCTTCGATCAGCAGCTGGCCGACCTGACGGACTATTTCGCCCAGTCCGAGTTCCGTGTGTTCCAGGCCCCGCACGTGGGCGCCGTAGTGATGCCGGGCGGCGGCACGCAGACCCGCAGGGAGCTGGACGGCTGGCAGGAGTGGGCCAAGTCGCGGGGCGCGCGCGGGCTTGCGTACGTGCTGATCGGCGCCGACGGCCAGGTCTCGGACGCCGGGCCGGTGGCCAGGCACCTGTCCACCGACGAGCGGTCCGGGCTGCCCGCGGCCGTGAGCGCTGCCGCCGGGGATGCGGTGTTCTTCGCCGCCGGGACCGCGAGCGAGGCCCGGGCCCTGCTGGGCGCCGCCCGGCTGGAGATCGGGCACCGCTGCGGGCTCATCGACCCGACCGCGTGGGCGTTCACCTGGGTGGTCGATGCGCCGATGTTCGAGGAGGACGGCGAGGGCGGCTGGACCGCGGTGCACCATCCGTTCACCGCGCCGCTGCCGGAGTGGGCGGACAAGTTCGCATCCGAGCCGGGCGGCGCGCTCGCCGACGCCTACGACATCGTGTGCAACGGCACCGAGATCGGCGGCGGGTCCATCCGGATCCACCGGCCGGACGTTCAGCAGCGGGTGTTCGACGTCATCGGCCTGTCCCGCGAGGAGGCCACCTCTCAGTTCGGCTTCCTGCTGGACGCGCTGCGGTTCGGGCCGCCACCGCACGGCGGCATCGCGTTCGGCTGGGACCGGCTGATGATGCTGCTGACCGGCCGGGACTCGATCAGGGACGTGATCGCGTTCCCCAAGGCGGCCTCCGGGCACGACCCGCTGACCGGCGCGCCGACCCCGATCACGGCCGCGCAGCGCAAGGAGGCGGGCATCGACGCGGTCCCGGCCGCGAAAGACGCCGCGAGCCCTTCCACGTCCTGATCCTGGAGCGTCTTAATCGCCTGTCAGGCGAGTTTCTCTCCGGCTTAATGCGATCATGCTCTTCCGTCCTGCCGGAACGCGCGGAAGGCCGCGCGGACCTCGTCGACGAAGAGCTCAGGCTGCTCGAACGCGGCGAAATGACCCCCGCGCTCGGGCTCGTTCCAGTACCGCAGGGTGGGGAACTGCTTCTCGGCCCACCGGCGGGACCCGCGGAAGATCTCCTTCGGGAAGATCGAGCAGCCCACCGCGGCCTCGACCGGGCCGAGGAGCGGCTTGGCGAAGCTCTCCCAGTACATCCGCGCCGAGGATGCGCCCGCCGCGGTCAGCCAGTAGAGCATCACGTTGTCCAGCATCTCGTCCCTGGTCAGGACGTTCGCCGGATCGCCGTCGCAGTCGGTCCACGACCAGAACTTCTCCACGATCCAGGCGCACAGCCCGGCCGGGGAGTCGACGAGGCTGTAGCCGATGGTCTGCGGCCGGGTCGATTGCTGCTTGGAGTAGCCGGAGTCCCGGTCCATGTAGTGGTTCAGCGAGGCCAGCGCGTCCTGCTCCCGGTCGGTGAGGTCGCTCATCGTGTCCGGATCGGGCAGGATGATCGGCATGTTGAGGTGGATGCCGATCAGGTGCTCGGCGTGGTGCATGCCCAGGCCGGTCGTGACCTGGGCGCCCCAGTCACCGCCCTGCGCCCCGTACCGGCCGTAGCCGAGCCGCGTCATCAGCTCGTCCCAGCCGTCCGCCGTGCGCGCGATGCTCCACCCCGGCCGGGCCGGCTTGCCGCTGAACCCGTAGCCGGG
>JASHOV010000357.1 GCA_030038495.1 Streptosporangiaceae bacterium | reverse complement strand
TGCCGCCGGCCACCGCGATTCCTGCTCCACATCATCGATCCGGCGCGCCTCGCCGTAGCGGACGGCCTCCAGCAGCGGTCCGCTGCCTGACTGCAGCTGCTCACGATGCAGCTCCGCGATGCCGGCCGGAGACCCGGTGACTATCCAGGTACCGTCGGTTGCCGCGACGACTCCGGCGGCCGAGCTGCCGGGTATCAGCTCCAGTGCCAGCTCGGTGAGCTGCTGCAGCGCCGCATCCGTACCCTCGTCGTCGAGAAGAAGCCGAGCGAGCTCCGCGATCCTCTCGGCGAGCTGCCTGGTGACCCGCACCATGCTGTTGCTGTCCTTTCCGCTCCTGGTCAGGCGGCTAGCTACCCAGCCGGAGCGGGGTTGCACATGAAGTCGGAAGGGAACGGGCCGCGCCGGGCCGATCTCGCGGTCTGGCGCGCGGCCTAGGGCCGTGAACGCCTTGACCGGCAGCCAAGGCGCACACTTGACTAGTTCCTGACGGAGTCCAGGATCGCCGGTCCAAGGCGGCGGCACGGCCTGCGCTGACGCTTTTCACGATGCGTCGGGTGTGCGCTGTCGCTTGCGCCTATGCTTGCTGGTCTTCCACCATTACCGACACCTAGTGTGAAAGCTGACGAGCGGGCTGAGATGGTAGCAGAAGGCGTGAGTCCCGTCGGCGCCGAAGTGCCCGCCGACCGCATGCGCATCCTGCTGATCGAGGATGACGACGGCGACGCGCTCATCGTCGACGAGCTGCTGCTCGACGCGGGCGCGCCGTTCGCGATGCGCCGGGCGCGGACGCTGGCCGAGGCCGGGCCGCTGCTGAATCAGGTCGGGTGCGTCCTCCTTGATCTTGAGCTGCCGGACTCGCGCGGGCTGGCCGGCCTCCGGGCGCTGCGCGAGCTCGCGCCGAGCCTGGCCGTGGTGGTGCTCACCGGTCTTTCCGACGAGCATCTCGGCGAGCAGGCCGTCCGGTCTGGCGCCCAGGACTACCTGGTCAAGGGTCAGGTCGATGGGCACCTGCTGCAGCGGGTGGTGCGCTACGCGGTCGAGCGCTGCAAGGCGGAGGAGACACAGCGGCAACTCGCCGAGGCGCGGTTGTACGCCGCGGAAAACGCGCGGCTTGAGCGCGGCCTGCTGCCGTCCCCTGTGCTCGCGGACCCCAGGCTTGCCGTCACGGCGCGCTATCGGTCCGGCGGCCAGCAGATGCTGCTCGGCGGTGATTTCTACGACGTCGTGGAGGCGGCGGACGGCTGGGTGCACGCGGTCGTCGGCGATGTGTGCGGTCGCGGGCCCGACGAGGCCGCGCTCGGGGTGTGCCTGCGGGTGGCCTGGCGGACCATGATCCTGGCCGAAAGACCGGTGCAGGAAGTCCTGTCGACCGTGCAGGCCGTGCTGGAGCACGAGCGGCAGCATGACCGGCTCTTCGTGACCCTGTGCATGCTCTCGGTCGCGCCCGACCGGACCTGGGGGCGCCTGCACCTCGCCGGGCATCCGCAGCCGGTCCTCATCACGCCTGGCGGTGTCAGCGAGCTGGCTGCCCCGGTCGCCCTTCCACCGGGCATCAGCCACTCCAGCCAGTGGCCTGGCGGGGAGGTGCAGCTGGGCGAGCGGTGGTCGGTGCTGCTTTACACGGACGGCCTTATCGAGGGCAGGATCGGCAGCGGCCCCGAACGACTCGGCAGCGACGGGCTGATCAAGGCGGTGGAGAAGGCCAGGGCCCAGGCGCCGGCGGGCGGCGGGACCGATCGCCAGGAAAGCGAGCAGATCGTGGACTCGGTGATCAGCCAGGCGCGCGAGCTCAACGGGGGCGACCTCGACGACGACCTCGCGGTGCTGTCCATCAGCTGCCTAGTCCCGGCAGACACAGCCAGTTCATGAGCGCTCCGGTCCGGTCCGGCACCGGGGGAGACCCGCCGGCAGACTCCGGTCAGCGGCGCGGCTACACCGCGAGCACCAGGCCCGCCGGCGACTCGGCCCGCAAGTTCGCCGCCGCGGCCGAGCTGGCCGCGGCCCGCTGGCCGCTGAGCCGGATTACGGGCGCCGGCGTGATCGTGATGGCGCTGTTCTCGATGATCGCGATCGCGATCGCCGGCACCGCGCTGGCCAGCCAGGCGGCGGCGCGAAACCGGCTGGAAACGGTCGTCGACCCCGCGTCCGGGTCGGGAGAAGGGCTGGCATACGACCTGGTCAGCCAGGAAACCGGAGTGCGCGGTTACCTGCTCAGCGCGCAGCCGTCCTTTCTGGCGCCTTACATCTCCGGGTTCGCCGACCAGAAGCGGCAGATCGCCGCGCTCCGCAAGTTCACCGCGGGTGTGCCAAGCGCGCAGGCGGACCTCAACCAGCTGCAGCGGCGCGTCGATCGCTGGCGGGCCAGCTATGCCGTTCCTGCGATCAATCAGGTCCGCGCCGCCGGGAAGCCGATCACTGGTCCTGACGTCGCGGCAGGCAAGGCGCTATTTGACAGCATCAGGCAGCCGCTCGGCCGCCTTCAGAGCGAGCTCGCTGTGCTGAAGAAACAGGCCGTGTCGTCGCTCAACAGCTCGGCCGGCACGCTGGACGCGGTCTGCGTCGGCATCGCCGCGGCGCTGCTGCTCGTGGTCGGGGCGGTCGCGACCGGGCTGCGGGCCGTTGCCGTCCGACCGCTGACCAGGCTCGCGAGCGATGCCCGCCAGGTGGCCGCCGGCGATTTCGAGCACGAGGTGACCACCAACGGCCCGCGCGAGGCGGCCGACCTGGCCGTCGACGTCAACCGGATGCGCGAGCGGATTCTCAGCGAGCTGTCGGCAGTGCGGGTCGCTAATGCTGCCCTGCAGGCCAGGGCCCACGATCTGGAGCGCTCGAACTCCGAGCTCGAGCAGTTCGCCTACGTCGCCTCCCACGACCTGCAGGAGCCGCTGCGGAAAGTCGCCAGCTTCTGCCAGCTGCTCCAGCGCCGGTACGTCGGTCAGCTCGACGAGCGGGCCGATCAGTACATCGAGTTCGCGGTCGATGGCGCCAAGCGCATGCAGGTGCTGATCGACGACCTGCTGGCATTCAGCCGGGTCGGCCGGGTGGAGCGAGAGCCAGCGCTGATCTCCTGCGCCAGCGCGCTCTCGGCGGCCCGGGTTAACCTGACGGCCGAGATCAGGGAGTCCGGAGCGGTTATCGAGGCCGCCGAGCTGCCTGTAGTGCGGGCGGAGTTCTCGCTGATCACATCCCTGTTCCAGAACCTGCTCAGCAATGCCGTCAAATTCCGTGGCGACAAGCCGCCTCGGATAGTTGTCTCCGTGGCGCGGCAGGATCCGTTCTGGCTGTTCACCTTCGCGGATAACGGCATCGGCATCGAGCCCGAATATGCGGATAGAATCTTCGTAATCTTCCAGCGACTGCACGACCGGGCCAGCTACTCGGGGACCGGGATCGGACTGGCTATGTGCCGGAAGATCGTCGAGTATTACGGTGGCAGGATCTGGCTGGAAACCACGGTCAGCGCGGGAGCGGCCTTCTGCTTCACCCTGCCGATACCTCACGAGGACGAGGAGACCAGCTGACATGGCCGACCGTGGTGGCCTGGCGTTTGCTGACGTGCTGCTGGTAGAAGACGATCCCGGCGATGTCCTGATGACCAGGGAGGCCTTCGCTCATTACCAGATTCGCAACACCTTGCATGTGGTCGGTGACGGTGAACAGGCAATGCAGTTCCTGCGGCGGGACGGCGAGTATTCCGGCGCGTCCAAACCAGGTCTGATCCTGTTGGACCTCAACCTGCCGCGCCGTAATGGCCTTGAGGTGCTGGCCGACCTGAAGTCGGACTCGGACTTGCTGTCGATCCCGGTCGTGGTGCTCACCACCTCGCAGGCCGAGGAGGACATCCTGCGCAGCTACGCGCTGCACGCCAATGCCTACATCAGCAAGCCGGTCGATTTCGACCGGTTCATCGACGTGATCCGCCAGATCAACAAGTTCTTCCTGAAACTCGTGCAGCTGCCGAACTGAGCCGTTTGAGCAGGCCGGGACGCGGTACCTGGCTGTCAGCCAGCGCGCCCTGCACTGGCCTGATGCAGGCGGGAGCGGGACATGAAGTCCTCCACCGGGCTGACCCTCGTGGCGCTG
Organism: Streptosporangiaceae bacterium; assembly: GCA_030038495.1. Lineage (GTDB taxonomy): Bacteria > Actinomycetota > Actinomycetes > Streptosporangiales > Streptosporangiaceae > JAJYUU01. The sequence goes on along the minus strand of JASHOV010000357.1, from coordinate 7 downwards.
GGAGCGA
>JASHOV010000356.1 GCA_030038495.1 Streptosporangiaceae bacterium | reverse complement strand
CCCGACGTCATCTCCCCCCGGACGCCGGCCGGCCGCGGAGCCGCAGCCAGGCGCCGAGCCATCTCCCTCCGGGCCGGCCACGCCGGCTGGCCCGCGGCACTCGGCATGAGCTATCTGACCAGAGCCGGGCCACCGACCGAGTATCGGTGGACCGGAGCCACTCACTGTACGAGCAGGCGCGCGCACACCGGCTCGTCGCCGCCTAGCCTCATTGGCGGACCCGTCGGCCTTGCCCCTCAGCGAGGCCAGGTCAGGCAGGCGATGCCGCCGCGAGTCGGTCGCCATCGAGACTGGGGTGTTCAGGAACCCTGTCGCCACGTCTCCAGGTAGCGCTGCTGAGCCGCCGTCAGCGTGTCGATGCGGGTCCCAAGCGAGGCCAGCGTCATGCTCGCGACCTGGGCGTCTATCTCGTCAGGGACCGCACGCACCGCGGCGGCGCCGGGCTCACGGCCGGCCATCCAGGCCAGCGCGAGCGCCTGGATCGCAAACGAGGTGTCCATGACCGCCGCCGGGTTGCCCTCGGCCGCGACCAGGTTCACCACCCGCCCCTCCGCCAGCAGGATCAGCCGGCGGCCATCGGCCAGGACGTACTCGTCGGCGTGCGGCCGGATGCCCTGGTTCACCTGCTCGGCCAGCGCCGCGAGGGCCGGCACGTCGATCTCCACGTCGAAGTGCCCGGCGTTCGCCAGGATCGCTCCGTCGCGCATCGCCGCCATCTCCTTCGCGCCGAGCACCGCCACGCTGCCTGTTGCCGTAATGAAAAGCTCCCCGAGGGGAACGGCGGCCGTCATCGGCAGCACACGGAAGCCCTGCATGAGCGCGCTGAGCGCCCGCACCGGGTCCACCTCGGTGACGATCACCTGAGCGCCGAGGCCGCGGGCCCGCTCCGCCACGCCCGAGCCGCACGGGCCGAAGCCCGCCACGACGACCGTCTTGCCGGCCACGAGAGTGTTGGTCGCGCGCAGGACGCCGTCAAGCACGGACTGCCCCGTTCCATACTGATGGTCGATCATCCGCCGGGTGGCCGACGCGTCCGCGGCGACGATCGGGAACCGGAGCGAGCCCGCCGCCGCCATCCGGCGCAGCCGCGCCGCTCCGGTCGAGGTGGCCTCGCACCCGCCGCGGACCGCGCCGAGGAGTTCGGGACGGTCTTCGTGCAGGGTGTTCACCAGGTCGCCGCCATCGTCGATCACCAGGTCGGGACGACAGTCCAGCGCACGGTGAATGTGCTCGTAGTAGGCGTCGCGATCGACCCCCGACCGGGCCTGCACGGTTACGCTCGGCTCGGCCGCAAGCGCCGCGGCAATCTCGTCCTGGGTTGACAGCGGGTTGGAGGCGGCCAGGTGCACCTGCGCGCCGCCGGCCGTCAGGGTCCGGACCAGGACCGCGGTCTCGGCCGTGAGGTGGAGGCAAGCAGCTACCTTCAGCCCGGCGAACGGCTGCTCCCGCTCGAAGTCCCGCTGCAGCATGCCCAGCACCGGCATCGCCCGTCCGGCCCACGCGATCCCGGGCTGGCCGGCCAGCGCCAGCCCGGGGTCGGTGATGTCGGACCTGGTGACCTCGCGCGGCGCCGGGCCGTCAGAAGCCGGGCCGTCAGTAGCCGGACGGTCAGCAGCCGGGCCGTCAGTAGCGGTAGTGGTCCGGCTTGTACGGGCCATCGACCGGCACCCCGATGTAGGCGGCCTGCTCCTTGGTCAGCTCGGTCAGCCGGACCCCGAGCGCGTCCAGGTGCAGCCGGGCGACCTTCTCGTCCAGGTGCTTGGGCAGCACGTGCACGCCGAGTGGGTACTCGTCGGTCTTCGTGAACAGCTCGATCTGGGCGATCACCTGGTTGGTGAAGCTGTTGGACATCACGAAGCTCGGGTGTCCTGTCGCGTTGCCCAGGTTCAGCAGGCGGCCCTCGGACAGGACGATCACCGAGTGCCCGTCGGCGAAGGTCCACTCGTCGACCTGCGGCTTAATGTTCGTCCGCTGAATGCCCGGCAGCCGGGTCAGGCCCGCCATGTCGATCTCGTTGTCGAAGTGCCCGATGTTGCCGACGATTGCCTGGTGCTTCATCCGGCTCATGTGCTCGGCGGTAATGATGTGGAAGTTGCCAGTCGCGCTGACGAAGATGTCCGCGGTCTCGACGACGTCCTCCAGGCGCGCGACCTGGTAGCCGTCCATCGCGGCCTGGAGCGCGCAGATCGGGTCGATCTCGGTCACGATGACCCGCGCGCCCTGGCCGCGCAGCGACTCCGAGCAGCCCTTGCCCACGTCGCCGTACCCGCAGACCACGGCGACCTTGCCGCCGATCAGCGTGTCGGTGGCGCGGTTGATTCCGTCCACGAGCGAGTGCCGGCAGCCGTACTTGTTGTCGAACTTCGACTTGGTCACCGAGTCGTTGACGTTGATCGCGGGGAACCGCAGGGTGCCCGCGTTCGCCATCTCGTAGAGCCGGTGGACGCCGGTCGTGGTCTCCTCGGTGACGCCCCTGATCACGTTAGCCGTGGCCGTCCACTTGCCCGGCGTCTCCTGCAGCGAGCGGGCCAGGACGGAGAGGATGACCTGCCACTCCTCCGGGTCGTCGTCCTTGGCCGCGGGAACCTCGCCCTTCGCCTCGAACTCCGCGCCCTTGTGCACCAGCAGCGTGGCGTCGCCGCCGTCGTCGAGCAGCATGTTCGGGCCGTCCTGGCCGGGCCAGGTCAGCGCCTGCTCGGTGCACCACCAGTACTCGGGCAGCGTCTCGCCCTTCCAGGCGAACACCGGGATGCCCTTGGGGTTGTCCGGGGTTCCGTCAGGGCCGACGACGATCGCGGCGGCGGCGTGATCCTGGGTGCAGAAGATGTTGCAGGAGGCCCAGCGCACCTGCGCGCCGAGAGCCGCCAGGGTCTCGATCAGCACGGCGGTCTGGATCGTCATGTGCAGGGAGCCGGTGATCCTGGCCCCGGCCAGCGGCTGGTCGTCGGCGTATTCGGCCCGCACCGCCATCAGGCCGGGCATCTCGTGCTCGGCCAGCCGGATCTCTTTGCGGCCGAACTCGGCCAGCGACAGGTCGGCGACCTTGAAGTCTGGGGTCTCAGCGGGCATGCGCACTCCTCGGTGGTTGTCGTTGCCCCGGTCATGATCCTCTGGCCCGGCAGCGGGCCATAGCCAGAACCGTACGACAGCGCGCCGGTGGAGCGCACGCTCGGGTAGCGGTTCTTGACAGAACTTTGTTAGATTCAGCTACATGCGGATCACAGAGGCGGCCGAGCAGCTGGACACAACCCCACGAATACTCCGATATCGAGAATCGCTCGGCCTGCTGCCAGTCCTCCGCCACAGCCGTCGGGTAGGTCGCCAGCGGCGCCGCCCTGGCGGCCCGACAGGCTACGGACCGCCAGGCTCGCACCGGCAGTTCAGCGAACTCGACCTGGCCGCCGTCTCCCTCGGACTCTCGCTCGAGCGGCGCTATGACATCAGCCCCGTGGCGCTGGCGTTCGGCATCCAGGTGCTCGCCGACCCGCGAGTACGGGCTGACGTCGCCGAGTTCGGCCGTCGCATCGGCCGCCTCCAGCCCGCCCCGGCCCGCGCCCAGGACTTCGAGCAAGAGCGGGCGCGCCGGCTGCTGCGACTATGACCGCGACCTCGGCGACGTTCCTGGATCAGGCCGCGTCCCCAGCCGGGCGGAAGTACGCGCCGGGCGTCATCCCGGTCTCACGGCGGAACGCGGCCACGAACGCGCTGTCGGACTCATAGCCCGCCCGCCGTGCCACCGCGCTCACCGGCAAGCCGGCGGCGAGACCCGGCAGCGCGGCCTGCAGCCGCAGCAGCGTCCGCCACCGGCCGAACGTCATTCCCGTGCCCGCCAGGAATTCCCGTGCCAGGGTCCGCTCGCTCGCCCCGACCTGCCGGCCCCACTCCGCCAGCGTGCGGTCATCGGCCGGATCCGCGCGCAGCCCGTCGGCGACCGCCTTAGCCCGGTCATCGGCGGGCATTCTCACCTCGATCGTCGTCATCGCCACCGGCTCGAGCAGGTCGACAAGCACCGCCTCGGCGTTCGAGCGGCGGCCAGCCGACAGACCCGCCGTTCCCAGATAATCGATGAGCTCGGCCAGCAGCGGGCTGGCTGCTACCGGGGTCGGCGAGGTCCAGCCGATCGGGCACAGCTGCGGCCGCACGTACAGCGACCGCATCGTGGCCGCCGTTCCTGCCGTAAGCGTTTCGTGCCGGGTCCCGGCCGGGATCCACAGCGCCCGCGTCGGCGGCAGCACCCAGGCGGTGTCCTGCGATCTGACCGTCAGTACCCCGGTCGCGGCCCAGGCGATCTGGTGGTCGGTGTGGGTGTGCCAGTCAAAAACCAGGCCCGCCGGCATGGGGAACGTCGCGACCGTGACCGCAACCGCGTCATCAACGAGGTCAGCCCGGCAATGTCGGTCCTGCGACACAACATGGCAGCCTACGCCCTTGGGCCCGAGCCGACCCGTTCGTAGCGTCGGGCTATGAACGAAAACCACGCACGAGTGTGCACGAGCCCGGAATGGGCCGAGCATCTGCGCAACGACATTCTCACGGTCCTGACCAGGGACGTCGACCTGGGCAAGGAGATGCTCGAGATCGGCCCGGGACCGGGCGCGGCGACCGAGTGGCTCCGGCACAAGGTGGTTCGGCTGACGGCCGTGGAGATCGACCAGACCGCCGCGGCCGAGCTGGCCAGCCGTTACGCGGAAACCAACGTGGAGATCGCTGTCGGCAGCGCCGCCGAGCTCGACTATCCCGACGACACCTTCGACTCGGCCGGCTGCTTCACGATGCTGCACCATGTGCCGACCGTCGCGCTGCAGAACAAGATCCTGGCCGAGGCGTTCCGCGTCCTGCGGCCCGGCGGCGTGCTGATCGGCTCGGACAGCCTGGCCAGCACCGGCCTGCACGACTTCCACGAGGGCGACACCTACAACCCGGTCGAGCCTGCGTCCCTGCTCCCCCGGCTGCAGACGCTCGGCTTCGGCAAGATCACCATCACGGTCGACTACTCGGTGACGTTCATCGCGCACAAGCCCGCGCCGGAAGACCCGGAATGTCCGCAATGACCGTCCATGCTGCTAGCCCGGCCCACGGCGGCGGGCTATCCGGGCCACGCCGCGCCGGGATCGCGGCCGGGCCCGCCTGGCTGCCCTGATCGCCGGGTCGGTGGCGTCGGCCCGGCCGGCCTGGTAAATGTCCGGCTCCAGGAAGATGAGTTCGGCGATCGGCACGGCCGCCCGGATCCGCCGTTCCGCCGCGTCGATGCCCGTCGCGATACTGACGGCCGTCTCGTCGTGCAACACCCCGATCTTTGCCGCGACCAGCAGGGTCTCGGGTCCTATGTGCATGGTGCGCAGGTGGATGACGCGCTCGATCTCGGGCCCCGACTCGATGGCAGCGACAATGGCCGCCTCCACGCCCGGCTGTGCCGACTCGCCGATCAGCAGGCTCTTCATCTCCACGGCCAGGACGCCGGCGACGAAGGCCAGCAGGACGCCGATGGCCAGCGAGCCGGCGCCGTCCCAGCGATCGTCGTGGGTGACAGTTGCCAGGGCGACGCCGGCGAGCGCGAACAGGAGCCCGGCCAGGGCCGCGACGTCCTCCAGTAGCACAGCGGGCAGTTCCGGCGCCTTGGCCCGCCGGATGAAGCTGTGCCAGCCGGCCCGGCCCCTGGTGCGGTTCGACTCGCTCACCGCCGTGCGCAGCGAGAAGGACTCGAGGCCCATAGCGATCGCGAGCACGACCAGCGCTACGACCGGCGAGGTGAGCTTGCCCGGATGCAGGATCCGGTCGATGCCCTCATAGCCGGAGAACAGCGCACCGACAACGAAGATCACAACCGCCACGATGAAGGCGTAAAAATACCGCTCCTGCCCGTAGCCGAACTGGTGCTCCTCAGTCTCGGCCCTGCGGGCCCGGCTGCGGCCCACCAGCAGCAGGACCTGATTCGCGCTGTCGGCCAGCGAGTGGACGGACTCCGCCAGCAGCGACGCCGATCCGGTGATGGCGAAGGCGACAAACTTGGTGACCGCGATGCCCAGATTGGCGGCCAGGGCAGCGACAACCGCTCCGGCGCCCTGGCCGTGACCCCGATTGCCTGGCCCGTCCGGCTCGCTAATGGCTACCTCACTCGTGCCCCGCCGCCGGATCGCGGGCCTCGTCAATCAGCAGGACCGGGATGTCGTCCCTGACCGGGTAGGCCAGCCCGCAGTCCGCGCCAGTGCACACCAGCTCGCTGGCCGCCTCGTCCGGCCGCAGCGGCGAGTGGCACTTCGGGCAAGCCAGGATGTCCAGCAGCCATTCGTCAATCTTCATCACATCTCCAGTAGATCAGCGGGCCCTGCCTGCACCCTATGCACCGTGGCCAGAGTACGGTCGCGACGGGTGGCATCCGGGCGGGTGGCGGCACGCCATGCCGCGGCCGGCGCCAGACTAGCGGAGGCGGCCGCCATCGGTGGGGGCGGACCGCAGCACGCGCAGGTGGCCTCGGCGGCCAACCTCGACGCCCTGGCCGGTGGGCTCGGGGGGTGTGAGCGGAACCGTGGCCTCGCGCACCGCATTGGCCAGGGCCTCAAGATCGTCGCACTCGTCTTCCTCGGCCGCGACGGCCGGCAGCCGCACCACATCCCAACCGCGGGGCGCGGTCATCCGGTCCGCGTGCCGGGCGCACAGGTCATAGCAGTGCGGCTCCACGAACGCGGCAAGCGGGCCCAGGACCGCGGTGGAATCCCGGTACACGTACGTCAGCGTGCAGACGGCGATCTGCTTACACGCTGGGCGGGAGCACTGACGAGCGGTCAAGGGGCCACCCCGGTCCGGTCCGCGCGCCCGGCGATTGTCAGCATCTCGCCGCCGACACGGGCAGGCTCGCGATCGTCGCTCACAACGGCTGACGGTATCGACCGGCGGCCGGTAACGCCACCACCCGGGGCACACTGCGCGATCGTGTCTCCGGCTGCCAGATTGCAGCCACCGGCCGGATCCCGGCGTGCTGGGATACGCTCGGTTACTGTGCATGAGGGCTATGGCCAGACCGGGCCCCGCCGGAACCGGCCTCACCGGCGGGACCGGCACGGGCGGGGGCTGCGCGGATCGCTGGTGCCGCCTGAGGTTCCGCTCCACCGCACCCGCGGCCAGCGCTTTGACGACCTCGTGCTGCTCGCGGTGGCCCAGCTCGAGCCCCGCTGGGAGGCTGAGCTGTCGGCCGTGGAGTTCGCGGTCGAGGAGATCCCGCCCGCCGAACCTGATCCCGACGACGGGGAGCTAGTGCCGCTGGCCCGGCTGGAGCAGGCCGCGTTCTCCGACGACGAGGACCACCCGGCCCGGATCGTGCTGTACCGGCGTCCGCTCATGGCCAGGGCCGACGGCGACGAGGAACTCGCCGAGCTCGTACTGGATGTGATCGTCGAGGAGTTCGCCCACCTGCTCGGCGTGGACCCGCAGACGGTTGACCCGAGCTACCCTGGCGACGAATGAGCTGCCGGGATCAGGGCGCGACGGCGGTGGTGACCGCCCGCACCGCCGGCAGCGGCACCCAGGTAACGGAACTGGGCACCGGCATGATCGAGCGGACCGAGCCGCCTGTGCGGATGATCCAGCCCGCATAGACCGGACCGGAACCTGGCTGCGGCGTAATCACGACCATGAGCCCGCCGCTACTGTGACGGCCCGCGGGCGACTTGATCGGCACCACGACGCTCGCTCCCGCCTTGACCGGAACGATGGTGCCGGCCTGCCCGGCCACCGGGATCGTCGACGTCCCGACGGCCACACGCACGGTGGCGGCTCCGGCAGGCGCGGACAGGATGATGTCCGAGGAGCCGGACGGGCTGTCAGCGAGCACGCCCTGCTCCTGGACGGGCGCCGCGCTGGCCGCGAGAACCCCGGGCGTGCCAGGCGGCCCTCCCGGCACCAGCATCGCGGCGACCACCGGCGTGCTCGAAGTGATGATCACCGAGCCGGTCACCCCGGCCAGGGCGGGCATCGTGACCTGTGTGGCAGTTCCGCCGAGCAGCGGGATGTTGGTGCCCCCGGTGGGCTGATATGAGCCCTTCGGCGTCACGACCGTGACCTTGACCTGCGCGGTGCCGGCACCGGGCACGGCGACGTACAGGTCGGGGTTGCCGATGACGTTCGGCAGGCCGGGGATGACCAGGCGCCGCGACGGTGCCTGGCTGACCGGTATCCAGGACCCGGCGTCGGCGCTGCCGGTGCTCTCCCGCAGCGCCGGTACCACCTGCCCGACGCTGGTGCTGACGTTAAGCGCGACCACCTTGGACGACTGCAGGAGGCCGGTCAGCGACTGGACCACCATGCTGTGCGGCGGCACGTCGATGCCGTTGTCGGCGTCGCCGAGGATCGGTCCGCCCTTAGTGACGTCGGTGATGGCCGTGACCTGCGCGTCTGCCGGGACGCTGTCGGTGTTCATCAGGTACAGCTCGATGTTCCCGCCGGTGACCTGACCGGGAGCGAGGAACCAGAAGCTCGTGCCGGGGCTGTTGCACTCGGCGGTCACCGCGCCGCCGGCATCGGTCTGCGCCACGGCCAGGCCCTGCGCCATCGCACCCGTGGCGGTCACGACTACCCCGCCCCGGCCGGCCGCGGTGCTGACCTTAGGGCTGGAGCCCGGCTGGCTGGCCTGCAGGCTCTTGGGGAGCGCCGGGGCTGACCGGACGGCCGTGAGGTGCAGCAGGCCGGGCTGGGTCGCCGAGCCCAGGACCTGGCCGGCCGCCGGGCCGCCGCCGGGAACAAGCCGGGCGGAGACCACAGAGCCTGCCGACGCGGTGCCGGACAACGCGGGGCCCGGCATCGCGGCGATCGCGAGCGACCCGGACGTGACTCCGGTCGTCCCTGGCGCCGCGCACGCCCGGACCGTGGAGGTGACCGCGGCCCGCGTGGGCGCAGTGGTCTTGTCGGCCGCGGCTGCCGGCCGGTGCAGGCCGGCGAGGGCATACAGGCCGCCCAGCACGACCACCACGATGGCGGCCAACAGCAGTCGGCCCGAGCGGGCGCGCTTCACCACGACTCCCCGTCCACGTCCTCGGCCGGTGCTATCCAGCCACGGGTCGGCCGGTCGGCCCGCGCCGGCCAGTCGTGGTGCACCTCGCCAGCCTGCGGGAGCGCCTCCAGCTCATCGCCCTCGGCGGGCCAGGACTGGCCGGGCGCCGCCCACCCCTCCCACTCGTCCTGACCGGACCGTGTCGCCTGCCGACGGTCCTTCTCATAGTCCCGCGGATAGTCCGGCTGGTACTCCCGCGGCCAGCCCTGCTCCTGGTCGTGCGGCCAGGAAGCCTGGCGGTCCCTATCGGGCCAGGCAGATACCCGGCCGCTGTCGTCGCCCCGCGAGGACCGCTCTGGCGTCCGCCGGCCAGCCGCGGGCAGGTCGTCGGGCGCCGCCTCGTAGGAGCGCGTACGGTCCGTGTCACGGTCGGCCTGGCCGCGATAGCGCGGTTCACTCGGGTACGGCGTGGCCGACGGGTACGGCGTGGCCGACGGGTACGGCGTGCCGGACGGGGACCGGCCCTCGGCCTGGTCGGCTCCGGAGGGCGCGCGCGCGTCGCCGGCTCCCGCGGCGCGGCG
>JASHOV010000355.1 GCA_030038495.1 Streptosporangiaceae bacterium | reverse complement strand
CCGGTGCCGCATTACACGACGGGCATCACGTTCCTGGCCTGGCTAGCCGGTCACCAGCGGTGCTTTGTCATGCTCGGTGGTCTGCAGACCGCGCGCAGCGCCAGCCACCTGAGGCGGCTGGCCGCACTCGCGGGCGAGGTCGGCCTGCTGCCCGATGCCGAGCTGGCGGGCAGGCGCATCGCGGCCGCCGGGCAGATGCAGGGTCTGGCGCCATGACCGGCCGGCTGGCACTGAACCAGGCGACAACCCGGCACCTGAGCATCGAGCAGGCCGTCAGGCAGTGCGCGGAAGCCGGCGTGCGGGGGATCGGGCTGTGGCGCGAGCCGGTCTCGGAGACCGGCGCGGACCGCGCGGCCCGGCTAGTCAGGCAGGCGGGCCTGACGGTGACGAGCCTGTGCCGGGGCGGGTTCCTGACCGCGGCGAGCGCCGAGGGCCGGGCCGCGGCGATAGCCGACAATCGGCGCGCGATCGAGCAGGCGGCGCAGGTCGGCGCGGGAGTGCTGGCGCTGGTCTGCGGCGGCGTGCCGGCCGGCAGCCGCGACCTGCGCGGAGCCCGCGACATGGTGGCAGACGGCATCGCCGAGCTGGCCGGGCCTGCCGCCGACCACGGGATCAGCCTGGCCATCGAGCCGCTGCACCCGATGTTCTGCGCCGACCGCTCGGTCATCAGCACGGCCGCACAGGCGCTGGACATCGCCGAGCGGTTCGGTCCGCACATCGGGCTGATGCTGGACGTCTACCACGTGTGGTGGGATCCGGACATCGAGGCCTCGATCGCCAGGGCCGGGCCGCGGATCCTGGGATACCAGCTGTCCGACTGGGTGCTGCCGCTGCCCGCGGACGCGCTGCTCGGGCGCGGCCACATCGGCGACGGCTGCATCGACTTCCGGCGGCTCGACCAGGCCGTCCGCGCCGCGGGTTATGACGGGTGGAGCGAGGTCGAGATCTTCAACGAGGCGGTCTGGGCGGCTCCCGCGGAGCAGACGCTGCGCACCATGGTCGAGCGGTACCGGCTGCACGTAATCGAGCCTTGACCGGCACGCGACATCGCCCTAATATCGCCTCTAACCCTGAAAACTATCGGTAAACTTTCGGAAACTCCGTAAACGGACATCCCGGAGACGACGGATGGCACCGATCAAGATCGCAATTGCCGGTACCGGCGGCATCGCGCGCGTGCACATCGAGGCGCTGCGGACGCTGAGCGACCAGGCGGCGGTCGTGGCCGTGACCGATATCGACACGGCGCGGGCCCGTGCGTTCGGCACCGAGCACCGCATCGCTGCCAGCTACGACACCCTGGACGAACTGCTGACGCAAGCCAGGCCGGACCTGGTGCACGTCTGCACGCCGCCGGGCTCCCACGGCAGCCTCGCGCTGACCTGCCTGGCAGCCGGCTCCTCGGTGCTGGCCGAGAAACCGCCCGCGCTGAGCCTGGCCGAGGTCGACGCGACCGCCAGGGCACAGGGCGAGGGCGGGCCGTGGTTCGCGACGGTTTTCCAGCACCGGTTCGGGTCCGGCGCCCGGCGGCTCAAGCGGATGATCACCGAAGGCGCCGTCGGCCGCCCGCTGCTTGCGCTGTGTCACACCACCTGGTTCCGCGGCCAGGAGTACTTCGACGTGCCGTGGCGCGGGCGCTGGGACACCGAGGGCGGCGGGCCGACCATGGGCCACGGCATACACCAGATGGACCTGCTGACCTACCTGCTGGGCGACTGGGCGGAGGTCTCCGCCGTGGTCCGGCGGCAGGCACGGCAGATGCAGACCGAGGACCTGTCGCTGGCGCACGTGACGTTCGCCAGCGGCGCGGTGGCCAGCGTGGTCAACAGCGTGCTGTCCCCGCGGGAGGAGAGTTACCTGCGATTCGACTTCGAGAAGGCGACCGTGGAACTGACGCACCTGTACGGGTACCGCGACGAGAACTGGAAGATCACCCCGGCGCCGGGCCTCGAGGCCGAGATTCGCCCGGTGTGGGAGGCCGGTGAGTTCGGCGTGGCTAGCGGGCACGCGGCCCAGTTCGCCGCCGTGCTGGCCGCGCTACGGGAGCGGCAGCCGCCGCCGGTGACGGCGGAGGAGGCATTGCGGTCGATGCGGCTGGTAGCGGCCATCTACGCATCGGCCTTCCTCGGGCGGTCGGTGACGCCAGGCGACCTGGGCCCGCAATCGCCGTTCTATGCGCGGATGAACGGTGACGGAGCGCCGCTCGACCAGCTGACCGTGGCGGCCCGATGACCGGCGCGCCCGCGCTGTCTGTGGCCCGCCGGCGGGACGGCTCGGTCCTGTGCTCCTCGCGCGGCACCGAGTTGTTCCGGTACGTGTACCGGCCCGGCGAATCAGAGCTGGAATCGCCGCGGCCTTATTTCCATCCCGTCCGCACGCTCGGCGGGGATCTGGTCAGCCTGTACCGGCCACATGATCACGTGTGGCACAAGGGGATCGCGTGGTCGCTGTGCGAGGTCGGCGGGCTCAACTTCTGGGGCGGGCCCAGCTTCCGTCGTGGTCGGGGCTACGTGCAGCTTGACAACAACGGCCGGATGCGGCACGACCGCTTCACCGAGCTTGGCCGCCGCGACGAGGACGTCATCATCGACGAGCGGCTTTCCTGGATCACCCCGCTGGGCGAGGTCTGGATCCTGGAGCGGCGCCTGATCACCGTGGCCGTCCTGCCCGCCGCGAACGCCTGGCGGCTGCGCTTCGCCACGACCATGCGGAACGTCAGCGGCCAGGTGATCCCGCTCGGCAGCGCGACCACGCAGGGCCGCGAGAACGCCGGCTACAGCGGGCTGTTCTGGCGCGGGCCGCGGTCGTTCTCCGGGGGCACCGCGCTGACCGAGAAGGGGCCGGGCGGCGACGAGCTGATGGGCGTCCGCGCGCCCTGGCTCGGCTACGCCGGCCGGCACGACGGCAGCGGCCGGGAGTCGACGTTGCTGTTCGTCGACGATCCGCAGAACTTCTGCTACCCGTCCGAGTGGTTCGTCCGCACCAGTGTCTATGCCTGCGTCTGCCCGGCGCCGTTTTTCAGCGTCGAGTATCCGCTGGAGGCAGGCCAGGACCTGGCGCTGGCCTTCGATGTGATCGTCGCCGATGGCGCGCTGGATGCCGATGGCTGCGCGAGGCTGGTGGCCGGCCAGCCGGTCCGCCAGGGGACACCGGCGTGACCGCCGGGCCGTTTCCCGGCGGCACCGCGGTGTCGAACCTGGCCGTCTACGACTGGGCGGGCCCGGACGGTCTGACCGGCGGCTCGGCACACGTGCACCTGACCTGCACCGAGGGATATGTCGTCATCGGCGGGAAAGGGCGACTGCAGACCCTGTCCGCGGACGGCTTCGCCGAGACCCCGCTGACCGAGATGACCGTCGCCTGGTTCTCGCCCGGCGTCGTGCATCGCCTCATCAACGACGGCGGCCTGCAGATCCTGGTGGTGATGCAGAACGCGGGCCTGCCGGAGGCGGGGGACAGTGTGCTGTCGTTCCCGCCCGAGTACCTGGCGGAGCCGGATGCCTATCGCACCGCGGCGTCGCTGGAGGGGGACGCTGCGCAGGCTGCGCGGCGGCGCGCGCAACTGGCGGTACAGGGGTTCCTGGAGCTCTGCGAGCAGGTGCGCGAGCACGGGCCCGATGCGCTCGACGCCTTCTACACCGCGGCCGCGGCGCTGATCCGCGACCGGGTACCCGGCTGGCGGTCCACCTGGGCAGGCGGGCCGCTCGCCGCAGCACGGCGAACGGGGGATCAGCTCGGGCTGCTCGAGCAGGGCAGCTCCGAGCATCTTCGGCACGGTCGGCTGACCGTGCTAGCCCCGCCGACCGAGCGTGGCTACGGCATGTGCGGCCGGCTACTCACGTTCCCCTCCGACTAGTCGCAAAAGAACAAGGAGTATTCATGCAAGGTTTCAGCGGGTTAGTGCGGCATGCCTGGACTCCCCCGGCAGCGGCGGCGGCGCTCGTGGCGGCACTCGCGATCTTCGTCCCGGCCGCGCCTGCGTCTGCCGCCTCGGTCGCCACGATCGACGGCAGCGTCCGTTACCAGACCATCGCCGGCTTCGGTTCGTCCGAGGCATTCGGTCAGGCGGAAGACATCATGAACGCACCCGCGGCGACTCAGCAGCAGGCACTGAACCTGCTGTACAGCCGCACATCGGGCGCCGGGCTGACGATCTTGCGCAACGAGGTCGGCGCCGACCCCGGCAGCACGATCGAGCCGACCGCGCCGGCGAGCCCGTCGGCCGCTCCGTCGTACGTGTCGCTGCAGTCGATCGATAGCGACATGGGCCAGCTCTGGCTCGCGCAGACGATCAGGAAGGAGTACGGCGTGCGGGACGTGTTCGCGGACGCCTGGACCGCTCCCGCCTACATGAAGACCAACGACTCCACGTCCAACGGCGGGACGCTGTGCGGCGTACCCGGGGCGACCTGCGCCAGCGGCGACTGGCAGCAGGCGTACGCCAATTTCCTGGTCCAGTACGCTCGCGACTACGCGCAGGCCGGCATTCCGCTGAGCTACATCGGCTTCGAGAACGAGGCGAACCTCGCGCCCGGCTACGACGGCATGGTCATGTCGCCGACCCAGACAGCCGACTTCGCCCCGGTGATCGGCGCCGCGCTGGCCCGGTCGGGGCTGCGTACCAGACTGGAGTGCTGTGCCACCGAGGGCTGGGACTACGCGCAGCAATACGCCGCGGCAATCGAGGCGGACCCGGCCGCCGAGCACTACGTCAGCACCTTCACCAGCCACGGCTACACCGAATGGCCGACCTTCCCGGTAGCGGGCTGGACCAAGCCGGTCTGGGAGACCGAGTGGTCGACGTTCGAGACCTTCGACCCGGCCTGGGATGACGGCACCGACGCATCCGGCTTCACCTGGGCGCAGCACATTTACACCGGCCTGACCTCGGCCAACCTCAATGCCTTCCTGTACTGGTGGGGGTCGAGCGAGCCGACGTTCAACGGCGACAACGAGAGCCTGATCCAGATCGACGGCAGCACCGTGATTCCGTCGGGCAGGCTCTGGGCGTTCGCTAACTTCAGCCGGTTCGTCCGGCCCGGCGCGGTCCGCATCGGGGCCACGACCGCCGACACCGGCCTGGACCTGACCGCGTTCCGCAACCGTGACGGCTCGGTCGCGATCGTGGTACTCAACACCGACACCACGGCTGACACGGTCTCGTTCGGGCTGCAGAATCTTGGCTTGCAGGGCGGCCCTGCGGTCGTGACTCCGTACGTGACGGACTCGACCAGCGACACCGCCGCGCAGGCTCCGATGTTCACCCGGTCGGGTGACTTCACCTCTACTCTGCCGGCCCGGTCACTGGTTACCTTCGTGGTAACCAGGTAGCCGAGAGAAGGAAGACCGTCGTGCTCGTCGCGGGTGTGGACTCCTCGACCCAGTCGTGCAAGGTCCTGCTCTGCGACGCCGACGACGGCACGGTCGTCGGATCCGGGAGCGCACCGCACCCGGATGGCACCGAGTGCGACCCGGCCGCCTGGTGGGATGCCCTCCAGGCGGCCGGCGCCGGCCTGCTGCACCGGGCCGCGGCGGTCGGCGTGGCCGGCCAGCAGCACGGCATGATCGTCCTGGACGGCGACGGCGAGGTGATCAGGCCCGCGCTGCTGTGGAACGACCTGCGGTCGGCGGCGGCGGCCGCCGAGCTGATCAGCCAGAATGGCGGGCCCGGGTGGTGGGCGACGCAGACCGGAAGCGTGCCGACGGCCTCGTTCACCATCACCAAGCTACGGTGGCTGGCCGAGCACGAGCCAGCCCACGCCGCGCGGGCGGCGGCGGTGCTGCTGCCGCACGACTGGCTGACCTGGCGGCTGCGCGGCGGAGTAGGCGTGCGGTCCCGTGGCGCCGGGCCTGAGCAGCTCACCGAGATGGTGACCGACCGCGGCGACGCCTCGGGGACCGGCTACTTCTCGCCGGCTACCGGGCTCTGGCTGCCCGACCTGCTGGCCGGCGCGGTCGGGCACCCGATGCTGCTGCCTACGGTGGCGCAGCCAGCCGAGGTCGTCGGCGCTACCGCGTGGGGCGCCGCCGTCTGCGCCGGGACCGGCGACAACATGGGCGCCGCGCTTGGCCTCGGGCTGCGCCCGGGTGACGTCGTGGTGTCCATCGGCACATCGGGCACAGCGTTCGCGGTCAGCGAGACGCCGGCCGCCGACCCATCCGGCGCTGTATGCGGGTTCGCCGACGCGACGGGCCGGTTCCTGCCGCTGGTCTGCACCGTGAACGCGGGGCTGGTGATGTCGGCCACGGCGGCCTTGCTCGGCGTGGATCTAGCCGGGCTTGACGCGCTGGCGCTGATGGCGGAGCCGGGCGCGCAGGGCATCACGCTGCTGCCGTACCTGGACGGTGAGCGCACGCCGAACCGGCCGTCGGCGACCGGTACGCTGCGCGGGCTGACGACGCGGAACGCCCGCCCGGAGAACCTCGCGCGGGCCGCTATCGAGGCACTGCTCGCCTCTCTGGCCGAGGCGGCAGACAGGCTGACTGAGCAGGGCTGCACCCGGCAGCGGGTGCTGCTGGCCGGCGGCGGCGCCCGGTCGCCGGCGGTCTGCGCGCTCGCGCCGGGAATCTTCGCCTCGCCGGTGCTGGTGCCGGAGGCGGCCGAGTACGTGGCGCTCGGTGCCGCGCGGCAGGCCGCCTGGGCGCTGTCCGGCGGCAAGGAGCCGCCTGACTGGCCGCCCCGGCCTGCCAGGCTGTACGAGGGCCCGCCAGAGCCGCAGGTACGGCAACGGCACGCGGCGCTGCGCGACGAGACCGCGAGCTGGCCCGAGTCGAGCGGCTAGCCAGGACCGGACAGAGAGGATGACAGCTGCATGACCGCAGATCACTATGTACCCTCACGCGAGGACCACTTCTCGTTCGGGATATGGACGGTCGGCTGGCAGGGCGTCGACGTATTCGGCCCGGCGGTGCGCCCGCCGATGGCCGCCGACCGCGCGGTCCGCAAGCTCGCCGAGATCGGTGCCTTCGGCGTCAACTTCCATGACAACGACGTCTTCGACTTCCACGCGACCGACGGCGAGCGCGACAAGCAGATCTCGGCGTTCCGGCAGGCGCTTGCCGACACCGGCCTGGTGGTGACGACCGCAACCACCAACCTGTTCGGGCACCCGATGTTCAAGGAAGGCGCGTTCACCGCCAACGATCGCGAGGTCCGCCGGTTCGCGCTGGCAAAGGTCATGCGCAACCTGGACCTCGCCGCGGAGCTCGGCGCAGGAGTCTATGTGTGCTGGGGCGGCCGGGAGGGCGCGGAGTCGGGCGCGAGCAAGGACGTGCGGGCCGCGCTCGACCGCTACAAGGAGGCCTTCGATGTGCTCGGCGCCTACGTGCTGGATCACGGGTACGGGCTGCGGTTCGCGATCGAGCCCAAGCCCAACGAGCCGCGCGGCGACATCCTGCTCCCCACCGCCGGGCACGCGCTGGCGTTCATCAACGAGCTCGAGCATCCCGAGCTGGTCGGCATCAACCCGGAGGTCGGTCACGAGGAGATGGCCGGGCTCAACTACGC
Source organism: Streptosporangiaceae bacterium (assembly GCA_030038495.1). Lineage (GTDB taxonomy): Bacteria > Actinomycetota > Actinomycetes > Streptosporangiales > Streptosporangiaceae > JAJYUU01. The sequence continues at coordinate 11,023 of JASHOV010000355.1, read as the reverse complement.
GCACGCGATCAGCCAGGCGCTCTGGCACGGCAAGCTGTTCCACATCGATCTCAACGGGCAGAACGGCCCGCGCTACGACCAGGACCTGAGGTTCGGCGCGGGGAACGCGCGCGGCGCGTTCTGGGTCGTGGACGCGCTCGAGGCGGGCGGCTACGACGGGCCCGTCCACTTCGACTTCAAGCCGCCCCGCACCGAGGACGACGAGGGCGTGTGGGCCTCGGCCGCCGCGTGCATGCGCAACTACCTGATCCTGCGGGACAAGGTCCGGGCGTTCCGCGGCGACCCCGAGGTGCAGGGCGCGCTGGCTGCCGCCCGCGTGGACCGGCTGGCCGAGCCGACGCTCGCCGGCGACGAGACCTGGCGCGACCTGGTCGGGTACACGGTCGACGCCGATGCGCTCGGGGAGCGGGGCATGGCCTTCGAGCGGCTGGACCAGCTTGCCCTCGAGTACCTGTACGGGGTGCGCGGCTCGTAATGCACGCAGTCGTCACTGGCGCAACCAACGGTGGCCTGGTCGGGCAGGTCGGCGGCTGGTGGCCAGGGGCGCAGGTCAGCTGTCCGGGTCGGCCAGGGCGCGGATCTCGATCCGGCCCGCCCTGGCCATGGGGTGAGTGCGGGCCACCTCGATTGCCTCGGCCAGGTCCGCGCACTCCAGCAGGTCGAAGCCCACGATCAGCTCCTTGGTCTCCGCGAAAGGGCCGTCCGAGAGCAGGACCTCGTTATTGCGGACCCGTACCGTGGTCGCGGCCGACGGCGGCACCAGCTGCTGACCCATCAGGCGCCGCCCGGCGGCGTTGTTGTCGGTCACCCACCGGTCGATATCGGGCACGTATTCCGGGTCGGTGTCCGGCTCGGGGTCGGTGCAGACGAACATCATGTACCTCACCACTGTGTCTCCTTCCGCGTCGTCGCACTCTAGCGACGATCGCCAGCGCCCGATCTGGACAGGGCCGGCGACGGTCAGAGCAGGAGGCGGCGCCGGCGAGTCCGGCCGCACGCTAGCGCGATCAGCCCGAGGCTTATCAGCGAGACCCCGGCCGTCAGGAGGCCAGCCAGATCAGCGCCGGTCACCGGCAGCTTCGGGGGCTTCGGCGGCTTCGGCGGCTTCGGCGGCTTCGGCGGCGTGATCGGGGACACCGGGCCGAAGTGGAGGCACTGCGTCTGATGGTCCACAGCGGCGCAGATCATGTGCGGCCGTGGCTGGCCGCCTGGCCACTGCGCGCTGGCATGCAGGAGGGCATCGGTCGTCACCTGGCCCGGCGTGACCTTGCCGGGTTTAGCGGTGAAGGTGACAAGAACGGGCTTGAAGAAGGGACCGCCCGGCGTGCCGCCGGCTGAGTCTCGCTGCAGGCTGGCGATGATCGTGGCGTGCTGCCCGGCCCGGATGTCCGCGGGCTCCGACCGGATCGACAGGACCAGCCAGGGCGCGAAACCGATCTGTCCGGCCGCGGCGCCTGCCAGGTGATCGCACCCGGCGCCGGCCGGCATGTGATTGCAGCCCCACCAGTTCAGCCGCGCGTCGATCGTGACGCCGGGCGCGTCGCTGACCAGGCCGTCTCCGGACCCGCTGTCCACGATCCGGTTGTACCGGACCGTCATCGGCCCGCTATAGGCGTGGTCCCGGACAAGGATGGCCGCATCGCCGGATCTGACGATGGTGTTCTGCGTGATCGCGACGTCGGAGCTGGGTACCGGCTGATCACGGGTGGTGAATCCGATGCCGTCGTATCGCGAGTCAAGGATGAGGTTGCCGCGCACGCTGACGTCGCTGCTGCGCGAGATTTCTATGCCGAAGCGGCCCTCGACGCTCACCGTGTGGTCAAGGGTGTTGCCGGCCACCGTGATGCCGGTGTTGGTCGACGCGAAATGGACCGAGTTGATCACCACGCCGCCGTGCGTCGTGTCCGCAATCCTGTTGTCCGTGATGCGGATGAGGTGGTCGCCGCCCGTCAGCTGAACGCCGCTGAATCCACGGGTCATGCTGTTCCCGGCGACTACGACGTCCGACGCGCCGGTCAGGCTGATCGGGGTCCCGTCGACGATGTCATTGCCCGTGATGGCAATGTCGTCCGACCGCTCGCTCGGCTGCGCGCCCAGCGTCAGGTTGATCGGCGAGCTGCCGTCGCCCTGGAACTCGTTGTCGGCGAAGACGGCGTTCCTGAACATGTCCGGGGTGAAGACGCCACTGCCGTTCCGGATGAACAGGTTCTTCTCGAAGATCGAGCGCGTGACGCCGTCGGACCCGGGCCGCAGCCCCGAGCTGTTCTGGCTGAAGATATCGTCCGTCACGGTGTAGCCACTGTGAGCGTCGCTGGTGAGGATGGCCGGTCCGCCGGTATTGTCGGCAAAGGTGAACCCGTCGATCGACACTCCGCTGGCGTTCACGCGCCACATCCCGAACAGGCTGCTGCCGGCCTGGGGCCTGATGATCGTCTCACCGGCGCCGCCGGGCGCACGGGTGCGAGCGTCGACGCCTGCCATGTTGCCCTGCAAGTGCAGATCGGACTTCTGGATGACGAACAAGGCGGCAAAGGCGTAGGTGCCGGCGGCCACCTTGATGGTGTCTCCCGCCACCGCCTGCCCGTAGGCGAACTGGATCGTCGCGCACGGTGCGGCCACGGCACCGCAACCCGGCGTGTCGGTCCCGGTCGTCGCGACGTTGATGACGCTCGCGGCACTGGCCGGGGCCACCCCCGCAAGAAGTGCGATCCCGCCGGCAAGGCACCAGGCTAAAAGGTAGGCCGGCCATCTCCGGATCATCCGGTCCCGTCCTTCGGTAATCGTGTGCAATCGCATGACTACTGTGCGTGAACGCGGAGAGCGTAGCACCGTTCGGGCGTTCGTGGTGGCCAAGCGGAACCCGGCCGGAGAATGAAGCATGAACGCGATCGCCGCCACGCTCATCTCGACCGCGCGCCTGAACCTGGTCCCGCTCACGGTGGATCACGCCGCGGAGATGGCCGCCGTGCTGGCCGACCCGGGCCTGTACACGTTCACCGGCGGCGCGCCGCCGACCAGCGAGGAGCTGCAGGCTCGCTACGAGCGGTGGGCCGCGGGGTCGCCGGAGCCGGCGGTGTCCTGGTGCAACTGGGTGATCGAGCTGCGCGCCGATCGCTGCCTGGCCGGCACCGTCCAGGCGACGATCAGTACCGCCGATGAGTTGGCCGCGGAGATCGCCTGGGTCGTGGGCAGCCCGTGGCAGGGGAGAGGCATCGCCACCGAGGCGGCCGGTGCCCTCGTTCCCTGGCTCGGGCGCCAGTCAGTCCGGACCGTCGTAGCCCACATCCACCCCGGCCACGCCGCCTCGGCGGCCGTCGCGGCCGCGGCCGGGCTCAGCCCCACCGGGGAGCTGCAGGACGGGGAGCAGCGCTGGCGCCTGCGCCTCGGGCCGTGATCAGCCCAGGTCGACTTCCGGGTACAGCGGGAATCCGGCCAGCAGGCCGCTGGCCTCCTTGCTGACCCGGCCGCTCAGGGCCGAGTCCAGTTCGTAGGATGCCTTGGACGGCGTGCCGGCCTTGGTGGTGCCCGGCCGCGTGCTGCTCAGTACCTCGTGCATGAGGCCCGCTACGACATCCATCTCGGCCGTGCCCAGGCCGCGCGTCGTGAGCGCCGGAGTGCCGATCCGGATGCCCGAGGTGTACCAGGCGCCGTTCGGGTCGCGCGGGATCGCGTTGCGGTTGGTGACGATGCCAGAATCCAGCAGGGCGCTCTCGGCCTGTCGCCCGGTGAGGCCGTAACTGCCCACGTCGACCAGGCACAGGTGGTTGTCGGTGCCGTTGCTGACCAGCCTGGCACCACGGTTCATCAGCCCGGCGGCGAGCGCCTGCGCGTTGTCGGCTACCTGCTGCGCGTAGTCGCGGAACGCCGGCTGGCGGGCCTCGGCCAGCGCGACCGCCTTGGCCGCCATGACGTGAGCCAGCGGGCCGCCGAGCACCATCGGGCAGCCCCGGTCGACCGCCTCGGCATACTCCTGCTGGCACAGCACCATCCCGCCGCGCGGTCCGCGCAGGGTCTTGTGCGTGGTGGTGGTGGTGACGTGAGCATGCGGGACCGGGTCGAAGTCTCCGGTCAGGACCTTGCCGGCGACAAGGCCGGCGAAGTGCGCCATATCGACGAGCAGCGTGGCGCCGACCTCGTCGGCGATCTCGCGCATGGTGGCGAAGTTGATCCGCCGCGGATACGCGGAGTAGCCCGCGACGAGAATCAGTGGCCTGAACTCCCGCGCGGTCTCCCGCAGCGCGGCGTAGTCGAGCAGCCCGGTGGCGGGATCGGTGCCGTAGGTGCGCTGGTGGAACATCTTGCCGGAAATGTTTGGCCGGAAGCCGTGGGTGAGGTGGCCGCCGGCGTCCAGCGACATGCCGAGCATCCGCTGGCTGCCGAGTTCCTGCCGCAGCTGCTCCCAGTCCTGCTCGGTGAGGTCGTTCACGTGCTTGGCCCCGGCCCGCTCCAGCGCGGGCGCCTCGATGCGGTGCGCGAGGATGGCCCAGTAGGCGACCAGGTTCGCGTCTATGCCCGAGTGCGGCTGCACGTACGCGTGATCCGCGCCGAACAGCTCGCGCGCGTGCCCGGCGGCCAGCTCCTCGATCCGGTCCACCTGGGCGCAGCCGGCGTAGAACCGGTGGCCCGGCGTGCCCTCGGCGTACTTGTCGCTGAGCCAGTTGCCCATCGCCAGCAGCACGGCCATGGACGCGTAATTCTCGCTGGCGATCAGCTTGAGCGACTCGCGCTGCGCCGTCAGCTCGTCGGTGATCGCGGCTGCGACCGCGGGCTCGACCGAGCCGATCACGCTCAGGGCGCTGCGCACCGCCTGGGTTTCAGGGCTGACTGCCGACATGGAACCTCCGCTGTCCACCGGATTTGGGCAGCTCACGTGCCCGCAGGCAGCCTACCCCGTCCGGGCAGTGACGCCGGAGATCGCCCGCGCCGGGTACGCGGCCGCCCGTCTCGCCGCCAGGATCAGGTTAAGGCGGAGGATTAGTCGCCGATTCCGGTGACTAATCCTCCAAGATCATGACTTGGCCCGCGCACTTTCGCGCAGCCGGGCGTGGGTGCCGTCCATCACCGGCGCGCTGGGCAGGTAGCGCTTGGGCATCTTCGCGATCGAGGTGTAGTTGACGTCGACCACGTTCGCCAGCGGCGCCTCCACGCCCTGGCTGACCAGCTGATAGGCGTCCATCACGTCCATGCCGTAGTGGCCCGCCAGCCACTGGATGAGGTCGGTCTGCGCGATACGGAACGCGTCTTCCAGCGGCCGGGCCGAGCCGGCGGTCATGATGTAGTCGTCGGTCTCCAGCCGCGGCCACGGGCAGGGCGTGCCCTTGATCAGGTCGACGATCAGGACCGTGTTCATCGCCGTCTCGACCGCGACGCCGCAGGTCTCGCCCTCGCCCTGGCGGGCGTGGCCGTCACCGAGAGACAGCAGCGCGCCCTCGACATTCACGCCCAGGTAGCAGGTCGTTCCCGCCCGCATCTCGGGCGTGTCCATGTTGCCGCCGAACGCGTCGGGCACCAGCGCGCTGCGCACCTCGAGGCTGGCCGGCGCCACGCCGACGGTCCCGTGCATCGGGTTCATCGGCATGTCCACGGTGAAGTCCCCGTGCCGCGGGGTGAACCGGCAGGTCTGCGCCGCCTGGTCGAAATGCCACAGCCACACCAGCTCGGGCAGCGGCTCATTGAGCAGCGCGGTCAGGTGGGTGCCGGTCAGCGAGCCGAACAGCGGGATCGTGGTGGAGGCGCCCCAGTCCCTGGCCGGGGTGATCGAGACGAAATGGACGGCGACGGTATCGCCGGGCTCGGCGCCCTCGATGTAGAACGGGCCGGTCTGCGGGTTCACGAACGGGAACTCGCAGACCTGCGACACCAGGTCGGTCTCGCTGCGCACCCGGCCGAAGAACGCGTCCTCGGTGAACACCTCGAGCACGGCGGGCGGGCGAACCGTGGCCACCGGCGCCGCGCCGCCGAACGTCCAGGCGTACTGGTCCCGCTCCGGGCGGAACTCTATGACTTCGAGGTCGCTCATGACGCCACGCCGGAGGCGGCCGGCTCCGTCGGCGCGACGTCGAGGTGGACCAGGCCCACGGCGACCACGCGCTGCGGGTCGGTCCGGTACAGGTAGATCAGGTAGCCGAGTCCGATCACCATCCAGACCGCGATGGCCGGGCCCATGTAGGACAGCGGCGCCGGCAGCGGGCTGATCCAGCTGATTCCGGCGATCTTGATGCCCGCGCCTGCGCACCACGCCGGAACGAACGCCGCGATGCCGAGCACAGGGATCACGATGTGCGACACGATGTTGAGCTTATGGTCGCGGCTGCGCGAGAAGAACCCGATGCAAGCCGCGTTCATGACGATGTAGACGGCGACGATCAGGATCACCAGGGCGGTTCCGACCATGTCGAACGCCTCGATCGGGCCGTAATGCAGGCCCAGGCCGAGCATGGCCGCCAGCGAGATCACCGTGCCGAGTGCGATCGCGTTCACCGGCGACCGGTGCCGGGGGCTGACCTGCCCGAGCACCGCGGGGAAGGCCTTGATCCGGCCCATCGCGAACGCGGTCCGGCTGGACACGTTCACCCCGGCGTTGGAGTTGGCCAGCGTCGAGTTCACGATCGCGAGGAACACGAGGATCCAGAACAGGCCGTAGAACGACCGGGCCAGGCCCTCCCAGGATGCGCTGCCCGCGGCGCCGAAGCCGGAGAAGCCGGCCGGTCCGAAGGCGACGTCCGCGGCGTAGGTGGTGAACACGTACAGCGCGCCGATCAGGAGGGTGGCCAGCAGCACAGCAAGCTGGATCGTTCGCCTCGGGTTGCGCGCCTCCTCGGCCAGCGGCGCCGCGCCCTCGAAGCCGCCGAAGGCGAGGATGCTGAACACCGAGCCGGCGATGACGCCGGAGAACCCGTGGAAGGCCTTCGGCGTGTACTTGGTGGTGAACACCGACAGCGTGTTGTGGCCGCCGGCGTGGAAGACAAGCAGCACGCCCATGATCAGGAATATGGCGATCTCGAAGACGCCCAGGATCGTGCCGAACCTGGTCGAGGTCCTGACGCCGAAGTAGCCGGTCAGGAAGATGATCGCCAGGCCGAGTATCGACCACGGCCACCACAGGTTCGCCGGGTAGCCGGAAATCTCGAAGTTCAGCGTGCCCGCCACCGTGAACCCCAGCTGCAACAGCACCAGCGGCGGGATGAGCCAGCCCACCATGGCGTACGCCCAGGCGCTGAGGAAGCCGAGCGACGGGTGCAGGCCGCGCGCGGCGTAGGTCGCCATCGACCCGGATGACGGCAGCTCGCGGGCGAGCTGGCCGATGGCCCACGCCGTGAACAGGCACGCGATCAGCGCGAACACGACGGCGAGCGGCAGCGCCCCGCCGGCGAACGCGACGCCCGCCGGTATGGATGCCGCGATCGCCGCGCCCGGCGCCATGTCGGTGATGCTCTGGAACAGGACCTCGCGCAGTCCGATTGCGTCGCGCCTGAGCCCGGTGTCAGCCATTCATCGCTCCTGGGGTGAGGAGAGAATTTTGCGCTGATCATGCCACCTTCGGCGGTTCATGTCACCCTTCGCCGGTTCCGTGGCGACATACGAAACCCCTGCGCAGCGATCGGCGACATCGACCTGACCGACCCGGAGGCCCGCTTTGCCGCGATGCTTGAGCTCAGCGTGCTCCTGCAGGCCTAGCGGACGCAGAAGTACACAGCTATCGCGAGTGCGGACTTCGCGCCCGGCCGCGCCTTCACGTGCAGGCAGTGCCGGTCGATCCAGATGAGCCGGGGGTCGGTGGTCGTCGGCGACTGCAGGAACGTGCTGACCTCGCCCTCGCTGACCAGCCGCTCCAAGGTGGCCCGCGTCGGCTCCGGAATGGTGCCGGTGAAGCCGCCGATGGGCAGGACCTCCCGGCCGCTGGCCCAGATGAACGGTGCCGCGAGCACCGAGGTCTGGGTCGCCATCAGGTACGGGGCGTAGGCGTTGGCCTTCTCCAGGGTGACCAGCGCGGGGCGGATGTCGAATCCCGCCGACAGGAACCGCGTGATGTCGGCCGTTTCCCTGGCCGGCTCGAACGGCGTCTGGAACGGGCCAAGGCCGGTGGTCACGACGGACGCCGATGCCACGGCGGGAACGATAAGCGCCGCTGCCGCCGCGGCTGCGATCCCGAGCACAGCCGGTATGGCTGCCGGTCGCAGCCGGACTGCCCCGGCCAGACCGCAGATCGCGACCGCGGCGACGACGATCATCGCGGGTCGCAGCCAGCCGGGCAGCCCGGTGCCGCTGGCCGGAAGCAGCCACGCCGCGTACACGGCCGTGGCGATCACGGCCGCGGCCATCGCGAGCCATGCCCAAGCCAGATCGCGTCGCTGCCAGCCGAGCACGAGCCCCGTTCCGAGCAAAGCGGCGACCGGGGGCGCCAGCGCCGCGAGGTAGTAGGTGTTGATCGTGGTCGCCGCGGAGAATGCGGCGAACAGGGTCAGCAGCCAGATGCCCCAGAGCAGCAGGCCGGCCCGTCCGAGGTCGGTGCGCGGCGCGCGGCGCCGCGCGACCAGTCCCGCGACCAGCGCGATCACGGCGGCGGCCAGCAGCCAGCCGGCGTCGAGGCCCAGCTCGCCGGTGAGCAGCCGGTGCCAGGATGGCGGCGGCGAGATCGCGATGCCGAGCCGGATGGTCCGGTTGACCAGCTGGTCGGGTGTTGCCTGGTCGAGCCGGCCGAACCCGTTGTAGACGAAGACCTGCTGGAACGCCGAGTTGCTGGTGCTGCCGTCGATGTAAGGCCGTGCGCTCGCCGGCCAGAGCGTCACCAGGGTCATCCAGCTCAGCGACACGGCCACGGCCAGCAGGACCATCGCGCCGCACCGGCGCGCCCGCGACGGCCACGCTCCCGGCGCGGCCAGCAGATAGCAGACGGCCAGCGCGGGCAGCACCAGCCACGCCTCGATCATCTTGGCCTGGAACGCCAGGCCGACCCAGACTCCGGCCAGCAGCAGCGGCCGCCAGCCACCCGTGCTGACCGCGGACACGATCGAGTCGACGGCCAGCAGCACGAGCAGGATCATCAGCGTGTCGGAGATGTTCCCGCGGTTGAGCGCGATGGTGGCCGGCGAGATCGCGAGTATGCCGGCCGCGGCGAGGCCTGCCGCCGGGCCAGCCAGCTTGCGTACCGCGCGGTACAGCACCAGCACGGTGAGGGTTCCCTCGATGACCTGCGGGAGGACCAGCGCCCAGTTACGGGCGCCGAATAGCCCGACCGATATGGCCTGCAGCCAGAACGCGCCCGGCAGCTTGTCGAGCGTGATCGTGCCGGCCGGATCGAAAGCGCCGAAAAAGAAGTTCGACATGCCCGAGGTCATGCTGCGGGCCGCGGCCGCATAGTAGATCTCGATGTTCTGCGGGCGGTCGGCTCGCCACGCGTACGACCATGCCGATACTGCGGCCAGCACGAGCAGTGACGGCCGGGCCCAGGCGGGCTGATCCGGGCGCACGGCAGAGCGGGCGCGGCGCCAGACCCACCGGGCGACGCCGAGCCAGAACTCGGGCCAGGTGGCGGGCGGCTGCCGGTCGGTGGCGACACTCATGGTGCCTCCGTACGCTACCGTCCCGTCTATTGACAGTCAATAATATAGACGACATCATTCCGGTGGTGCGGGCGGGCGCCACTCGGGCGGCGGGTCCTCGCCCGTGCGTCCGTCCACGGACTCCCGGATCAGGTCCGCGTGCCCGGTGTGGCGGCCGTACTCCTCGATCAGGTCGCAGACCACCCGCCGCAGGCTGGCGTGCCGCCCGTCCGGAAACGACGCCTGGACGAGCTGGTCAAGCCCGCCGTGGGCGACAGCCGCGTCGAGCCGTGCGCGGGAGCGAGCGGCGGCGCCGTCCCACAGCGCGTAGAGCTCCTCCGGCCTGTCGGCGGCGGCAGAGGCGAACTCCCAGTCGTTGCTGCCGTCCCAGCCGTTGCTCTCCCACGGCCCGCCCATGGGCTTGCCGCTCAGCTGGGTGGTGAACGTGTAGTCCTCCACCGCGGCGAGGTGCTTGAGCAGGCCGCCGAGCGTCAGCGTCGAGGCGCCGAGCCGGGTCTGCAGCCCGGCGGGATCGAGGCCGTCGGTTTTCCAGCGGAAGGTCGCCCGCAGCCGTTCCAGCGCGGCGACGAGGTGCTGGGTCTCGGTCCCGGCCGCCGGCGGGTCCCAGGGCAGATCGCTGTCGGTCATGGCCTCACCGTAATGCCAGGTGCCGGCGGTTCCGCCGCCGGAACTCCGCCCGCGACTTCAGTAGTGCATAAGGTAGGTGGTCGTGCCCGCGACGGAGATGACGTTCCAGCTGCTCGACGGGCGGCAGGCCGCGGCGCACGCGGCCGACGTGCAGGCCCTGCACGCCGAGGTGTACGCCGGCCTGCCCGACGCACGCTATGAGCCGGACGCGCGGTTCGCCGACCGGTTCGGGGTCCAGCTGCGCCAGCCCGGCTTCGTCCTGGCCGAGGCCCGCAGTGGCGGCTACCTCGTGGGCTGCGCCGCCGGGATGCCGCTGCGGCCGTCCACTTCCTGGTGGCGGGACCTGACCGCGCCGCTGCCCGAGCAGGACACCACCGAGTATCCCGGCCGCACGTTCGCGCTGGCCGAGTTGCTGGTGCGGGCGTCCTGGCGGCGGCAGGGGATCGGTCGTTCCCTGCACGATCTGATACTCGGCAGCCGGCGCGAGGAACGGGCCACGCTTGTCGTGCCGCCCGCCGCGATCGCCGCGCAGGGCGCGTTTGCGCACTGGGGATGGCGCCGGGTCGCCCGCACCCGCAGCTACGGGACCGACGCGCCCGCCTCGGACGTGCTCGTCGCCGCGCTCCCGATGAACCGCTGACCGCGATGCCGCTACGCTCGGCAGCGTCACCGCCACGGAAGGAGAGATGACATGAGGCGGGACCCCCTCAGCTCAGCGCACGCTTGGTGCGTAAGCAGTTTCAGGAGCGTGAGGAGGTCCCTGTAGTGGCCATCGTAGGAGGGTTTGACATTCACCGGAAGCAGGTCACCTTCGACTATCTGGACACCATGAC
>JASHOV010000354.1 GCA_030038495.1 Streptosporangiaceae bacterium | reverse complement strand
CCCGTGGTTCCGGGCGCGGCCGGGCCGCCCGCGCCGCCGCCGCCGTACCCGGACGCTCCGTCGCTTGCCCCGCCCTCTCCCACGGTTACCGCCATGCGCTGGCCGCCGGACACCGCGACGGTGCCAGTCGTGAATCCGCCGGCACCAGGCCGGTCCGTACCGTGACCGGAATCTGCGCCGCCCCCGGCTCCCCACATCTGCACGCGCAGGCTCGTGACCCCGGGCGGCACGACGAACCGCTGATCCGCGCCGGTGTAACCGAACAGCATGCAGTTACCGAATCCGGATCCGGGTGCGCACTCTGTTGGAGTTGGCCGCGGCGACGCCGCGGCGGCCGAGGCAGTGCCCTGGCCGAGCGCACACGCCCCCACTAATGCCAGCGGCACGGTCGCCGGTATCGACAAGCGTCGGCACACAGTCGCCCATCGAGGTCCACTGCGCCCTTTCCCGACGAAATTCATTACAGTCCTATCGAACGGCGGTCAAATTGGTAATGCATGAATTCCCCCGAGGAGCTATTTCCCGACATTACTTTCTCGGCGAGCGTGCCCGCCCGGAAATTCAACATTGTGACCCTGGCCCGCGGCGGGAAATTCACCTATTAGGGCCCGCGACGAACCAGCACCAGGACCCTGAGCTGGCGGCGACCGAGGAGGCGGACCAGACGGGGGACGTTTTCGGCGCGGAAGATCTCCTGGAGACCTTTCGTGACCCCGGCAGCGACTTTCAGCGCGGTTCGGTCGGCGGGCATGATGGCGACGGCCGATCTGGCTAAGGATGCACGCCTGGCTCGCAATGACGCCTTCCGTCGCTCCCGCTAGCGTGAGCAAAGAGCAGCAAACCGCGATGATCAGAGGGGAACGGAGCTGACCATGGACTTCCGGCCGCACAACCGCCGAGCGCTGGATCTCAGCCAGCAGGTCGTCGACGAGATCACAGAAGCGCAGCTCGACCTGCCCACGCCGTGCTCGTCATGGACGGTGCGTGACCTGCTGAGTCACACGGTGAGTCAGCACCTGCGGTTCGGCGCCGTGGCTCGCGGCGAGGATCCACAGCGGGCGTGCCCCTTGGACAAGGGCGACCTCGGCGACGATCCAGCGGCGGCGTTCCGCGAGACGGCGGCAAGCGTGACGGAGGCGTTCGCGGCTGGTAAGGACGACGCGGTGGTGCTGCTTCCGGAAATTGGCAGGCCGGTCCCGCTCGGTGCGTTGATCTCCTTCCACATGTTCGACTTCGTCGTCCACGGATGGGACCTGGCCGCGTCGATCGGTGCGCCGTACGCACCTCCGGCGGAGCTCTGCGCCCTGGCCTACCGGGTGGGCAAGGTGATTCCCGACACGGCGCGCGTGCCGGGCGGGTCCTTCGCGCCGGTGGTGGAGGTCGGCTCGGACGCGGACGAACTGGCCAGACTGCTCGGCCTCGCCGGGCGCGACCCACAGTGGACGACAGGGGCGTAGCAGCAAATACCGCTGGAGCCGCGAGCGTGGCCTCCTTGAGTCGGCGCAACGCGATGGGCACCGCATCCGATCGCGAAGGCCGCTGCCGTACGAAGTCCTGCTGCCGTGTTAATCCCCACGCGTGATCGGCGCGTCGCCTGGCGGCGCGACGGTAGGCCGGCCCCGCAAGCGCAGTCAGTCCGCGGCAACGCCGGCGCCGCCAGTCGCCGTGATGGCGGCGGCCGGGGCGCCGGCGATCGCATCCGCGACGGCCGTGGCCTCCGCATCCGCGACGGCCGTGGCGTCCGGATTCGCGACAGGCGCGGCCTCCGCTTGCGGCACCGGCGGCGCCGTGGACTGCCAGACCGCGCGCACGATCACATGCAGGGCCCCGGCGGTCGGAATCGCCAGCAGCGCCGCCACGAACCCGCCGAAGAACCCGCCGATCCAGCTTCCGATTGAGGCGCCGACCAGGATGGATATCAGCACAAGGAGTGGATTTATCCGCACCGTCCGGCTCATGATGACGGGGTTGAGTACGTGGTTCTCGACCTGGGTGTAGATCAGGAATACCACCAGCGTGATGATCCCGGCCGGCACGCCGTGAGCCAGAGCGAACAGCACCACGGGGATGCCGGCCAGCGCACCGCCGATCATCGGCAGGAAGTCGACAAGCGCGACCCAGAGGGCCCACAGGAACGGGAACGGTACGCCCAGCGCCATCAGCGTGACCAGCACGACCACGCCGGCGATGACCGAGGTGGCGAAGTCGCCGAGCATGAATCCGGTGACCGAGCGGTTGACGTCGGCGGCCACGTCGCTGACCCGTGCGGCCCGTGCGGGCCGCATGAAGCCGAGCACGCTGCTGCGCAGTCTCGGGCCCTCCAGCATGAGCAAGACGGTCAGCACGAAGATCGTGAACAGCTCGAACACGAGGGTCACGGCGCCCTCACCCAGGCTGAGTGCGGGGGTCGCGAGGTCGCGGCCGTAGGTGACCAGCTTCGGCGCGTTCTTCTGCACCCAGGTCGTCAGGTGGTACTTGGTCACCAGCCGGCCGAGCCAGGTGTTCTTGCTGTGCTCGGCCTGATGCACGTATCCGGGCAGCGCGTCCGCGAGGTGGGTCAGCCCGTCGACGAGCGG
>JASHOV010000031.1 GCA_030038495.1 Streptosporangiaceae bacterium | reverse complement strand
TCGCATGATCCGGCGAGCAATCCGCTCTTGCCGGCCGAGGCGCTGCACGAACTGCTCAGGCTGCTTGCGGTGCCGGCCGCGCAGATACCGAAGGCCGTCGGCGAACGCGCGGCACTGTGGCGAGCCCACCTCAGCCGCCGCCGTGTCGTGGTCATCTTCGACGACGCCGCCGGACCCGATCAGATCCGCCCGCTCCTTCCCGTGACCGGCCGGTGCCTGATCCTGATCACGACCAGACGCAGGTTTGCCAGTCCCGACGGCGCCCGCACGCTCGCGCTCGACGTGCTGCCCTTGGACGAGGCCATCACGCTGTTCCGCCGGATCGCCGGCGAGCGCCGGGCGATCGACGGGGATCAGGTCGCGGCGACCGTGGGCCTGTGCGGCCGGCTGCCGCTGGCGATCAAGCTGACCGCGGGGCGGATCGCCCAGGCCGACCCGCCGAGCCTGGACGATCTGATCGCGGAATGGTCGCAGTCCGCGGCCTGGCTCGGCGGCACCGGCGCGGCGAGTCCCGAGGTGATCGCCGCCTTCGATCTGTCGTACCGGGCACTGGAACCCGGCCACCAGCAGTTCTTCCGGCGGCTGGGTATCAGCCCGTGCGCCACGCACAGCCCGGCCGCCGCGGCCGCGCTCGGCGGCTGCTCGCTCGGAGATGCCGAAAAGGCGCTCGCGGTCCTGTTCGATTGCCACCTGCTCACCCAGGCTCAGGACGGACAGTTCCGCCTCCACGACCTCATCCGCGGGTACTGGGCGGCGCGAGCCCGGCGTGATGACCCGCCGGCCGAGCAGCGGCAGGCCGTAAGCCGGCTCCTTGGCCACTACCTGCGTACGGCCGACCAGGCCGACCGCGTCCTGCACCCGTTCCGCCGCCGGGCCGGGGTGCAGGTCGCCGACCAGTGGCCCGAGGGCCCGGTGCCGAGCACGCAGGAGGCCGCAGCCATCTGGCTGGAGTCCGAGTGGCGCAACATCCTGCTCGCCGCCCGCTACGCGGGCACGCACGAGTGGAAGCAAGAGTGCGCCGACCTGAGCTACCTGCTCGCCGATTTCCTGGACATCAGGGCCTACTGGGACGAGGCGATCACCGCTCATACGCTGGCCCTGCAGGCCAGCCGGTACCTGGCCGATCCGGGCAGGGTCGCGCAGGCAGCGCTGACGCTCAGCGTGGTGCAGCAGCAGATCGGCCGGCACGTGACCGCCATACCGCTGGCCGAGGAGGCCGCGTCGATCTACCGGTCGCTGGCCGACCGGAGCGGTGAGGCCGAGGCCCTGGACCAGATTGGCCTGGCCCATCAGCGCACTGCCCGCTCCCGTGAAGCGCTCGCCTATTTCACCGAAGCCCGGATGCTGTACGACGCCGCGTCCGACCCCCGCGGGGTCGCTGACACCCTGGGCCACTCCGGAATCGCCTGCTGGCACCTGGGGCGTTACCCCGAGGCGAAGGGCCAGCTCAGCGACGCCCTGGCGCTGTACCGGGAGGTGGGTGACCAGCGCGGGGAGGCGAAGGCACTCAACAACCTGGGCCGGGTGCACCAGTACAACGGGCAGCATCCCGACGCCCTCGCCGCCTACCACAAGGCCCTGCAGATCTTCCAGGAGATCGGCGGGCGGCAGAGCGAGGCCATCGTCCACCAGAACATCGGCAGCGTCCACCGCCACCAGGGCAGCCACGAGGAGGCACTCGCCGCCTGCCGCCGGGCGCTCGAAATCTACCGCAACATAGGCGATCTGCCGGATGAGGCCGATGCACTCAACGAGATCGGGGCCATTTACCAGAGCGCTGCCTGCAGCGATGAAGCGCTCATTCACCATCAGAAGGCCCAGGTGATCGCCGAGGAGGTCGGGAACCTGTCCCAGCAGCTGATCGCGCTGCGCATGGTGGCCGACATACACCGGGGATCCGGCCGGTACGCCGAGGCGCTTGAGCATTATGACTCCGCGCGCAAGCTGGCCAGGGAGATTGGTGACCAGTACGAGGAGGGCAAGATCCTCGAGGGCATCGCGGAGCTGACGCTGTATACCCAGCGTCGTGACGCCGCCCGGATTATCTTCAGGCAAGCGCTGGACATCTTCGAGCGGCTGGGCGTGCCGGATGCGGAGTCGGCGCGGAGCCGGATCGAGGCCATAGACCCGGCGTTCGCGGTCAAGGTGTCGTAGCTCCGGCCCCGCAACGGGCTGCAAGGTAAGCGTCAAGCCACGTGCAAGACGACTATCCATTCTGGAGGCGTGAACCTGAGGCAAGGCCTGGCGGTGCTCCCGGCCAGGCGACCCGCAGTTGACCATGATGCGTCCCCCGTCGGCGCTCTGCTGGTCAGCGCCGAGCAGTTCATCACGCAGTTCTACGGCGAGAATCTGCTCCGGTCGCCCGACCGGCGCTTGCGGCAGGTCCGCCGCGAGATCGAGGCGTCGGGTACCTACTGGCACACACCGGACGAGCTGACGTTCGGAGCGCGTGTCGCCTGGCGGAACAGCTCGCGATGCATCGGGCGGCTGTACTGGCGGAGCCTGCGGGTGCGGGATCGCCGCGAGGTCACCGCGGCACCTGACGTCGCCGCGGAATCGGTAAGGCACCTGCACCAGGCGACCAACGCCGGCCGGATCAGGCCGATGATCACCGTGTTCGCACCGGACGCGCCCGGTCGGCCGGGACCGCGAATCCTCAGCTCTCAGCTCGTTCGATATGCGGGTTACCAGACCGCGGGCGGCGGGCTGACCGGCGACCCGGCGAACGCCGACCTGACCCGGCTGGCCCGCGAGCTCGGCTGGCCGGGCGGGCAGCCCCCCGGCCGGTTTGACGTGCTTCCCATGCTCGTGCAGGCGGCCGGGGCCCCGGTCACGCGGCACGACGTTCCCGCCGACGCGGTGCTTGAGGTCGCGATCGAGCATCCGGAGTTCCCCTGGTTCGCCGACCTCGGGCTGCGCTGGTACGCCGTGCCGGTGATCAGCGACATGTACCTGGAGATCGGCGGCGTCCGGTACCCGGCGGCGCCCTTCAACGGATGGTATATGTGCACCGAAATCGGATCGCGTGACCTCGGTGACGCCGGTCGGTACGACCAGTTGCCTGTAATCGCCGCGCACATGGGCCTGTCGCTGGCCAGCGACAGGAACCTGTGGAAGGACAAGGCGATGACCGAGCTCAACGTGGCGGTGCTGCACTCGTTCAGCCGCGAGGGGGTCACGATCACAGACCACCACACCGAGTCGGTCCGCTTCCTCCAGCACGTCGAGCGGGAGGAACGGCACGGCCGGGCGTGCCCCGCCGACTGGACCTGGATCGTGCCGCCCGCCACGTCGTCCGCTACGCCGGTCTTCCACCGGTATTACCAGGACTTCGACCAGGCGCCGAACTACTACCGCCACCCGGCGCCCGCACCGCGCAAGCCGGTCGACGGCGAACCCCACGAATACGTCGACTGAGGCGTGACCCGCGGGGCCAGTCCGGGGCGGGCGATAGGGAGGGGTAGATCGCCCGCCCACGGTGCCGCCGCCGACGCCATCCGCGGCGATGCAAACGCCGCAAGCGGTCTGGCCGGCACGCGACAGGCGGTAGGCCCGCGGGACACGCCTTAGGTCGCCTGGCTGCCTCACAATCGAGACACCGAACATGCCCGGCACTCCTGATGCCTTATCAACAGGCCGGATGAGAAGAACGACCGCACCTCAGCACGCTCCAGGTCCTAGCACGCGTTCTCCTCTTCGCCGCGGCCACCAGGTGACCCGCATCGGCACGAGCCCGTACTGCCACTTGCAGAACAAGTTTCATGCAACTTGCGGTGACAAGACATCGGTCAGCTGACGGAGATTCCGGCGCGCACGGGACCGGCGCTCGGCCGGGACAGGCCGCCGGTGCGCCTGCGCGAGGCCGCGCCAAGACCGGGAACGGCGGCCGTAGGCAAGCAACGGCCCCGGACCGCACATGCGACCCGGGGCTGTCCCGCGGTCGGGCGAGGTTCCCCGCCCGACGTGCTATCTAGCGGGAAATGCTATCGAATTCGCCGTTACGTACCCCGTCGATGAATGCCGTCCATTCGGAGGACGTGAACCGGAGGACCGGGCCCTCGGCGTCCTTGCTGTCGCGGACACCGATCCGGCCGCCCGGCAGGATCGCGACCTCGACGCAGTCGCCGTTCGCGAAGCTGAGCGAGCTCTTGACCCAGTGCGCGCTGGACTCCGCCTGGTTAGCACAGGCGTCTGAGATAGAGTTTGACACGGTTTTAACCTCGTTGAATAACGTATCGTATAGGAATGAACGCGCGAAGTACGCTATCAGCTAGTCGCGGCCGAGGCCTGTCCATTCGGCGAACACGCTTCAGCAAGCTCGAGAATCAGCGCTTTCGACGCATCGGCGTCGAGCGATATGCTCACGAGCGACTGGAAGACGAGCCCGTGCAAATAGGTTTCTTGCTCACTTTCCACGGTGAAAACGTTCTTTAGCTGCTCGCTGGCAACTACATCCTGCAGAATAGCGTCGCTAAAGGAGCCAAAGTGAAAGATAAGAAAAGCCGGTCCCAACACGGTGTGCTGGGCTTCGAGCGGCAGGATCCGGATGGCGATGTTCGGCCGGTCCGCGAGGTCGGCGAGGTGGATGAGCTGGTCATACATCACCTGCTCGGCGCCGATCCTTCTCCGCAGGCATGACTCGTCGAGCACCACGGTCAGCTCGACCGGCGGTTCGCGCGTAAGGACGTCCTGGCGCTTCATGCGCACTCTGACCATACGCTCGATCATGCCCGGTGCGATTGGCTCAATCAGTCCGTAATTGGCAATAATCTGCCGCGCGTAGGCGTTGGTCTGCAGCAGTCCGGGCACCACCTCGACGTGCCATATCGAGATTGAGGTTGCCTCATGTTCAAAGCCTATGAATTGCTGATAATCAGGCGAGAGGGCATCGGAGTAATCTTCCCACCAGCCCTTCTGAGCGGCGTCCCTGGCCAGTTCTAAAAGCTGAGCCCGACGGGGCCCGGCAACTCCGTAGTAATCAAGCAGCTTTTCAACCTCAGGTACCTTCAGACCCGTTCTCGCCAGTTCGTACCTGCTGACCTTGGACGGTGACCACCCGAGGGCAGCGGCGACGGCATCTCCGCTCTTGCCCTTGCTCTCCCTGATCGCACGCAGCTCCGCGGCCAAACGCCGGCGACGCACCGTGGGGCTCCCTGGCATGCCCATTGCCGCTTCCCTCCTTCGGCCGCGCGCCTTCGGGCGGCACCGCACGGCGCGGTAGGAACGCCGTCGCCGGTCTCAGTCGCGCAGGCCTGAGAGTCTCATTGCATCTCGCCGTGACATTCTGCGCAACTTGGCGCCCGTGCCGACCGACCGCGCTCGTCCGAAAGGGGCCGCCACTGCGGGTTACTCGGGTCCGCACCCTTAACGTGGAGAGAAAGTCAAGGCGGATTCAGGGGGTCGTCGCAACGCTGTGATCGTCTGCGAGGAGCTTAGCGAGTTCCTCGCGGGGGGTGTGGTAGCCGAAGCGCTTGCGGGGGCGGTCGTTGAGTTCGTCGGCGATGGCCTGGAGCTGGGCGGGGGTGGTGGCGTTCAGGTCGGTGCCCTTGGGCAGGTACTCGCGGAGCAGGCCGTTGATGTTTTCGTTGGAGCCGCGCTGCCAGGGTGAGTAGGGGTCGGCGAAGTAGACCTGGATTCTGGTGTCGTCGGTGATGCGCTGGTGGCGGGCCATTTCCCGGCCGCGGTCCCAGGTCAGGGTCCGGGCGAACCAGGCGGGGTAGGCGCCCAGGTGCTCGATGACGGCGTCGGCGACGTGGTCGGCGTCGTAGCCATGCGGCAGCGGGATGAGGGTGAGGTAGCCGGTGGTGCGCTCGACGATGGTGGCGACCGCGGAGTTGGAGGCCTGCGAGCCCATGATCAGGTCGCCTTCGTGGTGGCCCGGCACCAGCCGGCCCTCGACCTCGGGCGGCCGCTGCCCGATCGGGACCGCGCCGACGATCTGGCCGCGGCCGTCTTTGCGGCCGCGGCGCTGGCGCACCGCCCGCCCGGTCCGCAGCGATGCCTGCAGCTCCCGGCGCAGCCCGCCGCGCGGGTAGACATACAGCGACTGGTAGATCGTCTCGTGGCTGACCTGCATGCCTGCCTCGCCGGGGTAGAGCGCTGTCAGCCGTCCGCTGACCTGCTCGGGTGAGTACCGGCGGGCCAGCAGCCGCTGCACCACCTGGCGCAGCTCGGGCTGCTGCGACAGCCTCGAGGGTTTCGGCCGCCGCTGCCGCTCCCACGCTAGCCGGTGCGCCCGCTCGGGCAGGTACCCGCCGGTCCGCAGATCACGGTTGCGGGCCAGCTCCCGGCTGACCGTCGAGGGACTGCGCCCAAGCCGCACGGCGACCTGCCGGACCGACAGGCCGGCCTCGCGCAGCCGGGCCAGCTCATACCGCTCCTCGCGGTCCAGGTAACG
>JASHOV010000353.1 GCA_030038495.1 Streptosporangiaceae bacterium | reverse complement strand
CGACCGGCTCACATCCTCAAGACGGCTAAGGCGAGCACGCCTGCGGGTGCGACTAGCTAGCCGGAGCACGGCCCGTCGTCGTGAAGGGAGGCAGTCACCGGCACGGCCGGCTGCGCGCGGCCTGCAGCGCCCGGCAGTGGCTCTGAATCTGTACCCGCCGTGTAGAGCGCCACGAGGCGCTCCGAGTTCGAGTGGAGATGCGAGACCTTCGCCGTCACGCCGTCGCGGCGGCGTGATGAAGCTGGGGGCAGCCTGACCCGGGAGACGACGGGAAGGTGGACGAGAGGAACCAGCCTCGTAAAGCCCCTCAAGAGGTACCCCAGCTCAAACCCGGTGGATACGGGCTGGTCGCGGTGCCCGCTCGTCGCCGACCTCGCTCTCGAACACCTGCTCGGCCGCTACATCTCGGTGTTCGGCCTGATGGCGACCGCTGGCCTCGCGTTCGGCCCGGCCATCGGCGGCGAGGCGCTCGCGACCTCACCCGACGCCGTCTGGTGGGCGGCGCCGTCGCCGCCGGCTCGTAATCCCAGCCCTGGCCCACCCCACGAGGCCTGGTCATTTGTCGAGGACGTCTCGCCGTCCAGGGCCTGAGAATCGTAATCCAGGCTGACCGGCGGCGCGAGCCCGCCCGGTACCGGCGGCACCGTGATCGGATACCAGTAGGTGAACGCTCCGACGAGCCGCCCGCCGTCCACGTGCCCGCATCCGGCAGCGGCGTCGCGGCGTAGCTGCCCGATTTGCGCGCAGCCCGTCACGGGCTACCTGGCTCACTCCACAGCTCCGTCGGGCCGAGCCAGCCTGCCGATGGTGCATTGATTCCAGTTTGCCGAGCGGCCCACGTAAACACCGCCAAGGCGCGTTGAGTGATGCCAGATGCTGGGTCGATATCGAGTCGATCAATAACGTTGTGGGCATCGCCTGGCTCGTCACTACACGACATCGCCAGCGCTGACCTTAGGGCCTCGTAAGCCCTTTCATCGCCGTGCACTAGGTAGTTGCGCCAGGCATTGAGCTCCTTGAAGAACCGATTGTGCTCGTTCGGCAGATACTCGATGGTCCGCCCGAGCGCTTCGCTGACCCGATGGAGGCCGGCCCCAGCGACCGAGCCAGTTCACGTAGCTCTCCGCTGCAGCTTGAGCCAGGATGATCGTCCCGATGACGGCATCCTTTCCCGCTGCGCGGGTCCCGTTTCGCTAAGCCCGTTTCCGCGTTCCGCTGCCGCTCGTTCTGCTTGTTGATGCGCGGCCAGCGACCACGCACGCGCTCGGCGGAACATCACCTCGCTGCCGTTGTAACGATGCATGGTCCAATCATTTCCAGATCGCTGTCGCGACCCCATTGCGAGTAGTTGGTGGCGGGGAGCTGCGCATCCGGCGGCCGTCAGGGCCCAGCAAGGGTAGTCGCGGCCGAACAGGAAGCGCCACGCGGCAGAAGGGTGATTCCAAGGCTTGGTATCACTGGTGATACCATCTGATCATGGCGATGACGCTACGACTGACCGATGACGAAACGCGGGCGCTGCGGCGGCGGGCCGAGCTGGAGGGCAGGCCGATGCAGGAAGTCGCCCGGCAGGCGATCCGCGAGTATGTCGACGGTCATAGCCGCAGTGAGCTGCTCGATCGCGTGCTGGACGAGGAGTTGCCCAGGTATGCCGAGGCGCTGGAGCGGCTCGGTCAGTGATCTACCTGACGCTGCCGGAGTTGCTGCACGTGGCGCGGAGGGCTCTGGGCGGCGAGCCGCAGGTTCGGGATGCCGGGCTGCTGGAGTCGGCGCTGGCGAGGCCGCAGGCCACCGCATTCGGCTCTGATGCTTACCCTGATCTGGATGCCAAGGCCGCCGCGTTACTGCATTCGCTAGCGCGCAACCACGGCCTGGTTGATGGGAACAAGCGGCTAGCCCTGGCCGGGGTCATTGCCTTCTACGGTCTCAACGGTCGGCGTCTGACCTCGTCTAACGACGAGGCTTACGACCTGGTTATCGCCGTGGCTGATGGGAGCTTGGACGCTGTCGAGCAGATCGCGGCCCGGCTGGCCCCTGCCACAAAGCCTTGGTGACAGGGTTCCTGCGCGTCCTGTGCGCCCTGCGCGGCATTGCCCGTTCACCGGGACAGCCACGATTACATCTCGGTCTACGAGGTCACCGCAGCGCCTGGCGGATGAACGTGGCCACGGCGACCGGCTTCGCGATGAACGCGGTGTGCGAGCCGTCAATGGTCTCGGTCGTGGCGCCCATCCGCTGCGCCATGAACCGCTCCGCGTCCGGCGAGATCGCGTTGTCGTGCCCGGAGACCAGGAACCAGGACGGCTTGCTCTTCCAGCCCGCCGCGGAGGCGTTCTCGTTGAGCGCCGCGGCCGAGAGCGGGCGCTGGGTCGCGAACATGACATCGGCCACGTCCACCGGCACGTCGGCGCAGAACGTCTCGCGGAATCCGTTCTTCTGGACATACAGATCGGGACCGCCCGCGGCCCCGGGCGCGTCATAGGGGGTCGGGGCGACCGTCTTGGCCAGCAGGGGCGGCGGGAACGGCTGCTGTACGCTCGCACAGCTCTCGCCCGCCTCCAGCGCGAATGCCGCGAGAAAGACCAGCCCGGTCACGTTCTCCAGGCCGGCCGATGCCTGGCCGATCACAGCGCCTCCGTAAGAATGCCCGACGAGCACTACCGGACCGCTGATGGCCCTGACCACGTTACCAACGACGCTGGCGTCAAAGGCGACGCCGCGCAACGGGTTCGGCGGGGCGAGCACCGTGTGGCCGGCGCTCTCGAGTTCGCGGATCACTCCCGCGAACCCCGACGCGTCGGCGAAGGCACCGTGGACGAGGACGACAGTGGGATCAGGCATGGGTTCTCCTCATGGTTGGAGATGACCCCAACGACGCTACGTCACCGAACCCGAGCGAGCCGACCCGGGTGCGCCGCGCCGGGCGCAGGGATAGTAACCGGCATGGCCGGGCCCTGGGGAACGGTGCCTGCCGCACGGCACGCCGCAGGTCTGGGACGGCGTCGCCGGGCATCTGCGCGCTACGGCCGCCGTCCTGGAGGAGCGGTATGCGCAGCTGGCGGCGGGCTTGGCAGCTGCAGAGAGAGCGGTATCGCGCGACTGGAGGAGCGGTCTGCCGGATCCGACAAGAAGCGGTACCGCAGGAGCGGGAGCGGTTTGCGCAACCGCCCCCCGCAGCCCGACGCCAGGCACCGCGTTCCTCCGTGCTTCGAAAGGACCGTCGGCAGGCCCGCTCGCCTTGATGGCGGTGTCGTAGTAGACCTCCAGCAGCCGGGCGGCCTCAGTTCTTCAGGCCTGTTGCTCCTCGATAGGCCCGCGTTCACAATTGCCGAGTGGGGCTGTGGGTGTGAGCAACGCGAGCAGTGATGAAGCAGCCCGGCGCGGACAGCGCTGGGTGAGCGAACCTGTGGGCTGGTTCGTCGGCCGCCGCGACGCGCTCGATGTGATAGCTGCCGCCGCTAGCGAGGCCCGCATCGGCAGGGCCGGGGTGATCTGGGTTGAGGGTGAGGCAGGCGCGGGCAAGTCCATGCTCGTTCGGCGGGCGCTTGCCGATCTGCGCGACTTCACGCCGGTGGTCGCCGAGGCCGACGAACTGGCTGCGGATGTGCCGTTCGGGTTACTGGGCCAGCTACTGGACACCAGGCAGGATGACCCGTTTGCGGTCGGCTTGGAGTTGCTGGCCTGGCTTGGGGACTTGCAGGATCAGGGCCCGGTTGCGCTGCTGATCGAGGACTTACACTGGGCCGATGCGGCCTCGCGGCTGGCCTTGCTGACCGCAGTGCGCCGCATGCTTGAGGACCGCGTGCTGGTACTTCTGACCGCGCGTCCGGAGTCCGGCAGCTCCGATGACGGCTGGCTGCGGCTGCGCCTTGACGAGTCCCGCTGCCGGCGGGTGGCCGTGGGTGCGCTGTCGGCCGCTGAGCTTGCCGAGCTGGCCGTCACGACCGGCCTGCAGTTGAACCGTCGGGACTGCGAGCGCCTGCACCGTCACACCGGCGGGCATGCGCTATATGTCAGGATGCTGCTGACGGAGCTGACTCCCGCACAGCTGGCGGCACCTGGAGCCGAGCTGCCGGTACCGCGATCCCTGGCCGCTGCGGTCGTTGGCCGGCTTGCTGAATTGTCACCACGCGCGCGGAACCTGGCGGCGGCGCTCGCGGTGTGGAATCAGCGTGTGCCGCTGGCGACGCTGGGCTGGATTGCCGGCGTCGACTCCACGGCGGCCGCCTTGGAGGAGTTACTGGCGACGGGGTTCGTGGTATATGCGCCCGGCGAGCCCGGTTTTCCTGTCCGGTTCGCTCACCCGCTGTACAGCGCGGCCGTGTACGCCGACCTGCCGCCCACGCGCCGCCGTCAGCTTCATCTGGCCGCGGCCAGGATGGCCGATGCCAGCGGCGCACTGCTGCACCGCGTCAGCGCTGCCGATGGGCCGGACGAACGCCTGGCCAGCGAGCTGGAGGCTGCGGCCGGCGAGGCGCGGAAGCACCAGATGCCCGCGCTGAGCGCCAGGTACCTGTCCTGGGCGTCGGATCTCAGCATCGGTCGCGCCGAGCGTGAACGCCGTCAGCTTCAGTCCGCCAGGGTGCTGCTGGCCGCCGACCCAGGGGGTGCCGAAGCCCTGCGGCCGCAGCTTGAGCGGTACGCCAGTTCCCCGCTGCGCGATCTGGTGCTCGGTAAGCTCGCCTGGCGGCGCGGCGAGCAGGCCCGCACCGAGGAGTTGTTGCGCGCTGCCGCGGACTCGGGCTCGCCTACCGACATCGCTGCGGAAGCGCTCATGGCGCTCGGCTTGCACTACGCCGTCAACGTCCGCGGGCAGGATCTGCTCGCAGTAGCGAAGGCCGCGCTACAGCTGCCGCAGCTGGACGGCGGAGTGGTGAGCGAGGCCCAGATACTGCTGGCGTTTGCCATAGCAGAGGTGGACGGGCCTGTACCGGGACTTGCCGTGCTGACCGGGCATCTCCCCGTCCCGGCCAGCCAGGTGCTCCCAGCCGATGCGGAGGTGCTCGTCAACCGTGGCATCCTCGCTTTCTTTGCTCGCCGGTACGGGCAGGCAGCCGAGGACCTGCGGGCCGTCATCGGACTAGTCCGCCAGGGCGGGGTTACCAGTGAGCTGGCGCGCGCCCATATCTATCTGGCCTGGGCACTGCTCATCCTGGGGGACTGGGACGCGGCGCTGGTGAACGGGCACGTGGCGCTCACGATCGGGGCGGATGCCGGGCAGCAGTGGCCACGAGCGACTGCTTATCTCGTAACAGCAACGGTGGCTGCGTCGCGGGGTGCGTGGCAGGACGCGAACGATTACGTACGCGCAGCCCAGTACGCAGCGGCAAGCGCGGACACCCCGGAGTCCCGCTATGCCGCGGGCCAGGCCTTGGCCACGCTGCACCGCGCGCGAGCCGAGCACGACGGCGTGGTTGCAGCCTTGAGCCCGCTGACGGGCGGCAACGATGGCCGGGCGATCCCGGTATTGTCGTACTTCAGCTGGTGGCACACCCTGATCGGGTCGCTGATTGAGACGGGCGACCTGTCCGCAGCCGCCGAGCAGGCCGGCCATTTCGAGGCAGCCGCTGCCGCTCGCTCGCTGAACGTCGAACCACTGGTTATCGACCTGCGCGGGCGCCTGGCCGCAGCTCGCGGCCAGCCCGAGGCAGCCATGGCGGCCTTCAGGCAGGCGCTTGCGCTAGCCGGCCCTGACTTCCCGCTGCTCGAGCGGGCCGACCTGCACCACCGCTATGGCCGGCTGCTGCACGCCTGCGGCAATCGACAGGGCGCGATCGCCCAGCTCCGCCTCGCGCGGCAACTGCTGCAACCGGTCGGGGCCCGGCCGTACCTTGAACGGATCGATGCCGACCTGACGCGTTGCGGCATATCGGCGGACCGTGGCTCGGCCAGGCCGCCGCTGGCACTGACCGAACGCGAGCAGGACGTGGTGACGCTGGTCGCCAGGGGCCTAACCAACCGCGAGGTGGCAGCGGCGCTGTATGTCAGCCCCAAAGCGGTCGAATATCACCTGGGCAACGTCTTTGGCAAGCTCGGTATCACCTCACGGCGCCAGCTCCGCCACGCAACCATCGCAGGGCCCCTGCATTAGGCGACGTATCAAGAGGTGCGTCGACACCGGCAGCACTAGGCGCAGCCTCCATTGACAGCTGGGCGCCCAGCCGCACGAGGTCTGCCAGGATCTCCGGGAGCTGCCTGTCGTGACCGAACGGCTCGTCGATGTGGCTGCGGACGCGGTCGGCGGGGCGGTACGGGCGGGGCCAGAGCGCGGTTCCGGAATCTCTCCCGGCGCATTTCCCTGGCCCGTCCTCCGCACCCCCGGGGACGTCTCCGCGCAGCGGGCGCTCCACGGGTTCCCTCGGGTATGCGCGGCGGCGGTCACCTCCGCGCGCCCCCGTACGCTACTGATTGTCGTCATGGCTGCGCTCGAGTGTCTCCAGGCCTGTGCGCCCTCGAAGCTGCCGGTAGCTATCTACGACGTCATGCGGGCTACGGTCCAGTGGATCGCGATATAGGCAGTTGCGTTGTCGATGAAGTCGTTCAGAAGCACGACGAGTTTCTGGGCCTTGAGGTTATTTCGCCCGACTCGGGTTACCCACGGGAGCGTTGCGGTGTCGAACAGCGCCTTCGTCGACATCAGCGGTGACGACGTCCAGCTTTTGGACACAAAGCCTTGATAGCCGATGGCGTTAGAGGCGGTCCCTTGTAGCTGCAGGACGGTATACGTGTCATCCTCCTGCCCTTTCGACGTCATCTGGTCGAGCCGCTCGATGATCGGCCCAGGCGTAAGCGTGGCGTAGGCGGCGTTGTCATAGGAGTCGTATTTAGAACTCTCGGGGTTACGCTGATCGATCTGGTTGAGGAAGATCACGCGCACGCCGCCGGTGATCAGGTCGTCGTAGCTCCAGCTTAGCGACGACGCGTCGCCGGCTTTGATCGTGCGCACACCCGATCGCTGGACCGCGGCGTTCCAGTCCGCCTCAAGGTCTTGGGGAGACGGCCTCATCGAAGCCTCGGCAAAGCCTTGCGTGTTACAGCTGACGACGACGATCTCGGTCGGATGGTCTTGCAGCCACCTGAGGAGATCGGTAAGGAAGCCGACATAGGCGATCCCAGGTATCACCAGGTGCTGGTGGTAGCGGCCGGGTACTCCGGGGATCTCGGAGTACATAGTTCCGGGACGGAAGTCGAAGTAGCGGCAGCCGAGCATGAGCATGTCCGCCACGGTATCTTTCTGCGTCATAGACGCATTCATGATCACCTGCGGGACCGAATTGCCAGCCACCGCCATTATCGCCGCCATCAGTATTGGATTGAACAGCGCGATCGCGGCTAGGAGCGCTTTCGACTGCGGGCTAGAGAGGAGGGCATTGACTGTGTCCATGGTCATCATGCCGGCATCGTGGGCACCGGGCAGTGCGAAGTTGTGGAACTGCTTGTCGTGGACTTGCGGATAGTGGGCGGCCAGGTCTCCCATCCAGTGCGAGAAATCACGGGTGCAATACACCCACGACTGATCCTGGTTAGTGAGGCCGCTCGACCCATCTCCCGCGTCGTAGAAGCCATAGTCGATCAGGGCCCCCTGCTGGGACCGGATCGGAGGCATGCTGAGCATGTTCGTCATCTGGCTCCCGTACTGGAGGTTGCCAGTTACCGTGCTGATCCTGTTCTTCTTGGCCGCAATAAGGCCGCCAGGCATCATCGCTGCGGTCCAGGTGAAGTCCCCGTCGAATTCGTACCACGGCAGTTTCGACGATTCGATCTGGAGGTTGTTCTTCCGGAAGTTCTGCGATGAGGTCAGTGTGCTGCCCACCTGCGGACCGGTGAATTCGACAGTAGTGGTGCCGGGCAGACCGTCATTATCGATGAACCCGTAATAGTCGACGCCCTTACTAACCATTTTTACTACCTCCTTCGTAGGGAATCCGCGCTAGCTCGCGCGGATCGGCCAGGTGGCCAGAAGACGCAGCAGCGCACTCGTCGGCGCGGTCGCACCCACGCCGCTCCCAGCCGCGCTTCATCTGTTCGCTCATGACTTCGCTGCTCCCCGTATGGCCACCGACCTAGATGCGCCGATTGGCAGTACCAGCCTGCTGTGCGCGGAGTTTCCGCTCCCTAGGGAAAGTCCCTAATCTGGGGCTCCGCCGATTCAGTGGACGATCGCGAGCGTGCCGATCAGGCGCTACGACGGCTCGTTACCCGCCGTGCCAACCCGGTCTCCGCTCCGCTGCTGGGCAGTTCTGGCGTTCGCCAGGTCGGCGGCCTGGAACAGGCCCCGGGTCCGTTCGCTCAGCACCAGGTGAATGCACAGGACGTCGGCGCCCGACAGCAGCTCGGCCTTGCTGACCCTGCGCGCGCCGACGGCAGCCGCGCGTTCCTCGGTCAGGTTCTGGCTCCAGGCCGTGACGTGCATGCCGAAGGCACGGGCAGGCCCGACCATGGCCACGCGAGGTTGCCGAGCCCGGCCAGCCCCAGCGTCGCCCCGGCGAGACTGACCGGCACGCCCAGCTGCCCACATTCGCTGGGGCCGGGCAGAGCCGGTGCCCGGCCGCCCGCCAGCCTCGCCACAAGGGAGCCCTCCGCGCCACCACACTCGCCCCGTGCCTCGCCGGCGTTGGCAGCGGGTCGATGTCGACCGCGGCACGTGCACGGCGTGCGGCATCGAGGTCTGGCGCGCGCGGCCGATTTTCACATGCTGCGCGCGATCACCGAAGGGCAACGATGGTGCCCTTGAAAACACACTTGCCCGAGCCAGTGCAGATGGCACCGAATAGCCATACAGACTTTGAGCCTGGCACAGCTGCTACGGACAATGAGCCGGCGAAGTCACTGGCAGGTACGAACGCGGGTGCCGTGACGAAGCGCGAGCCGGTCCAGTGCACGAAGATGTAGCCGTATCCGTAGCCAGGCGGCGCGTTGAGCCAGAGTCCGTGCTGGTAGTCCGACGTGAACAGTCCGCAGGCGCCGTCGGAGCCACGCAGGTACAGCGGGCTCCAGCGACTGCCGTTCCAGTGCATGGCGCAGGCGCTCGGATGCGCTGTGGATGCCTCGTCCACGTAGACGTCGCGCGACGAGTAGACGACGATCGGCGGCGTATAGCCCATCCGCGTCCCTGTCAGCGGCATCCGCCGCCATGATGCCCCGGTCCAGCGGAAGACGGCGGGACGGAACGTGGCCGTGCTCCGCTGGTAAGCAACGTCGCCAACGACCCAGATGTCAGATGATGAGCTTGAGCCCGCGCTCACCAGGCCGAACGCGGGCAGCGGGTAGTTCGACCAGGTGCTGCCATTCCAGTGCGCTGTCGTCACGCAGTACGCCCTCGGATGGGGGACTTCCGGGCACGCGGTACCGGGGCCCCCTTCTTGGATGTTGATCCAGATGCTCTTGTCGCTCAGCACAAGGAGCGGCTCTGCGTTCGCCGGGAGCGGCAGTGAGCTCCACTTGCCGTCCTTCCAGTGCAGCATCGACGTAGGAACGATGCCGCTGTACTCGGCGAACCACACGTCTGTCGCGGACAGCGGGAAGATCTGGTCAATCAGGAACGTCCGCTGACCCGGGTAGCTCATGGACCGCCACCGGCTGCCGTTCCAGTGCAGCAGAAGTCCGGGGGTGCCGTGCAGGTCGTTCGTCCCGCTGGCCCACGCGTTCGCGGGCCCGGTAGCGGTGAGCCCGGTAATTGCGAAGCCCGGCTTCCGGTACACCACTTGCCAGGTCGGTGAGTGAGCAGCGGGCTGAGCTGCCGCGACGCCCGCCGGCGCCAGCGCACCGGTCAGGCCCACAGTTATGACCGTGGCTAACGTCAGGCTAGCCCGGCGGAGCGTGAAGAACTCCATGCGAGTCACCCCGTCCCCCCGTGACTTAACTAAGAGCAAGTCAGTTTATGCCGATAGTATAAGCTTATTACATCTTTGAAAGCCATTAAACGCGCCCGTATCCTCGGAATCCGACTAGACCTCTAGCCATCAGTGCCGACCCGGTGCACGGCTGACACCCAGCCCGCTGGCGTCCCGGGCGATGCCAGCGCCGCGTCAGTCGGCTCACTCGATTGCAACGAACTCGGCGAAATCGCCAGTCGCGACGGGCGCCTCTTCGGTGACTTCGACAGAACGGACGCGGGCCAGCAGGGGACCCGAGCGGCACCACCTGGTGAGCCGTTCGACGGCTTCTGCCGACCCCTGGAATACCGCCTCGACCCGGCCGTCATCAAGGTTGCGAACCTGGCCCGAGAGGCCTGCCTTTTTCGCCCGGCGAGCGCACCTCGACCGGAACGCCACACCCTGCACTCGTCCGGATATGGTGACTCGCCGCCGGACAAGCGCAGGCTCGTTAGGCTGCGCCTGCTCTCCCGGATCAGTCATGAGGTTCGGCGTCATATTCGGGCATGGTGGAGTCGACGATGGCGTGGAGCGCCTGCAGGTACGGCTCGATGTCGACGTCAGGCTCCCATGCCTGCTGGAGGATGAAGCCCTGGAACAGAGCCAGGTACACGCGGGTGAGAGCGTCGGGCGTGAGGCCGAGTGGGAGCTGGCCGCGGCGTTGTGCGTCCTGGAGGAGCCCGGCCAGCGACAGGCGCTGGTCGGCTCCGCGCTGGACGATGGCTCTCAGTCGCTCGTTGTGCACGGCTTCGGCCCAGATCTGCACACCGACGCGTCGCCTGCGACGTTCGTCCGGGTCGGCGAGCCACTCGAAATAAAGATCTGCCAGCCGATGCACGATGGAGCGGGGGTCATCAGCTCGTATCGCCTCGCTGATTAGCTCCGCTTCCCTGGCGTGACGCTGCTCGGCGATAGCCTCCACGATGTCCTCTTTGGAGGCGAAATACCGGTAGACCGCTCCGACGCTCAGCCCGGATTCGGCAACGATGTCGTTCATCGAGGTGAGGTGAAAGCCAGCCCGGTCGAAGCAGACGAGTGCGGCATCGAGGATCTG
>JASHOV010000352.1 GCA_030038495.1 Streptosporangiaceae bacterium | reverse complement strand
GAGTCGGCAGTCGCTTGCCGGCGGCGTGCAGCGCGTCGGCCCCGGCCGCCGCCGCCAGCAGCGCCAGCAGGCTGGCCCAGGCCAGCAGCCTGCTCGGCCAGCCGGCACCGCGCAGGGCGAGCACCGCGGCCAGGATGACGACCAGCAGAACGTCGAGCATCAGCGGGTAGCCCCTGGCCAGCCGGTGACTGACCCCGGCCTGGACCGCGACGGCGTGGATACCTGCGTAGGACAGCACGAACGCGGCGCCCGCCAGGGCAGCGAGGCCTACGCCCACGGCTACCAGGCCCGTGACTCGCAGTGCACTGTGGGACTGGGCTCCCCCGGCCTGCGTGGCGTTGCTCTGGACTCCCCGGACCGGGCCTGGCAGCGTCTGGCCGGGCACTTGCTCGCTCATCGGGTCTGACCGGTTCCTTCCTGAACGCTGTCGCTCCCAGCCAACGAGCCGGCCCGGCTGCGATGCCTTTATAGTCGGGAAAGCGCGGTGCCGCGCGCAAGGCGACAGGCCGGCCACGGGGCGATGTGGCAGAAGCCGCGCAAACGGCCTGCCGCGGCTCGGCGTCAAGGGAGACGATATGCCGTACTACAGAGCAGCCGGGGAGATTCCGCGAAAGCGTCATATCCGGTTCAGCGGCCCGGACGGCGGCCTGTACGCCGAGGAGCTGATGGGCGAGGAGGGCTTCTCCTCGGACTCCTCACTGCTCTACCACGTGCACCCGCCAACCGCGATCGTCAAGAGCGAGGGCCTGGCCGATGCCGCCGCCGACGGCGGCGTGGTCGCCAACCACCCGCTGCTCCCTCGCCACTACCGGACCCAGGACATGCCCGCCGGCGGGGACCTGGTCCTCGGCCGCCAGCTCCTCATGGCCAACGAGGACATCAGGATCTCGTTCGCCGCCGCCGACGCGGGCTCCGAGCTGTACCGCAACTCCTCCGGCGACGAGGCGGTCTATATCCGGTCCGGCGCGGCCACCTTCGAGTCGGTCTACGGGACGATCGAGGCGGGCGCGGGCGACTACGTGATCGTGCCGCGCGGCACCATCCACCGCTGGCTGCCGGCCGAGGGCGGCCTGCACGCGCTGGTGGTCGAAGCCCGCGGCCACATCCGCCCGCCGCGGCGGTACCTGTCCCAGAACGGGCAGTTCCTGGAGCACGCACCGTACTGCGAGCGCGACCTGCGCGGCCCGGACGGGCCGCGCCAGTCCGACGGCGAGGACGTGCCGGTCATCGTCAGGAACAGGGCCGGCCTGACCCGGCTGACCTATGCCTTCCACCCGTTCGACGTCGTCGGGTGGGACGGGTACCTGTACCCGTACGCCTTCAACATCGCCGACTTCGAGCCGATTGTGAAGCGCACGCACGCCCCTCCGCCGGTGCACCAGACCTTCGAGGGCCCGAACTTCGTGATCTGCTCGTTCTGCCCGAGGCCGCTGGACTTCGACCCCGAGGCCGTGCCGATTCCCTACAACCATCACAACGTCGATTCCGACGAGATGATGTACTACGTCGCCGGTGACTACTCGGCCCGCAAGGGCTCGGGTGTCAGCCTCGGGTCCATCACGCTGCACCCCTCGGGATTCACCCACGGCCCCCAGCCGGGTGCGGTGGAGGCCGTGATCGAGGGCCTCGCCGCCGGCAAGACCAGCACGGACGAGACCGCCGTCATGATCGATACTTTCCGTCCGCTGCACCTGGCCAGGGGCGCGAGCCAGGCCGAGGACCCCGAATACGCCTGGAGCTGGGCCAATGCCGCCCGCGGTCGGCTCGGCGGCCAGCCCGAGCCAGGCCCGGGTTTCTAGCAACCACGACACCCCGAGTCGAGATCGGAACCAGCGTTGAAGGCAGTCCGTTTCAGCCAGTTCGGGGGCCCGGAGGTCCTCGAGATCGTGGATCTCCCCGATCCGCATCCGGGGCCCGGCGAGGTCCGGATTGCGGTGCGGGCGGCCGGCGTCAACCCGAGCGACTGGAAGAAGCGCAAGGGCCTGATGGACGGGGAGCTCCCGCAGACGATGGGCCACGAGGCGGCGGGCGTCGTCGACGAGCTCGGCGAGGGCGTTGCGGACGTGGCCGTCGGCGATCGCGTGTTCGGCTTCTCCGCCGCGGGGGCGGCCCAGGCCGAGCTGGCGGTGCTGTCCTGCTACGCGCCGATCCCGCCGTCGCTTGACTTCCCCGGCGCCGCCGCGGTGCCGGCCGCCATCGAGACGGCCACGCGCGCGCTCGACCAGCTCGGCGTGGCGAGCGGCAGCACGCTGCTCATCAACGGCGCCTCCGGCAGCGTCGGCAGCGCCGCGGTTCAGCTCGCGGTGGTGCGCGGGGCGCGCGTGATCGGCACCGCCAGTCCGGCAAACCACGAGTACCTGCGCTCGCTGGGGGCCGAGCCCGTCGCCTACGGCGAGGGCCTGGTCGGGCGGGTTCGCGCGCTCGCGCCCGACGGGGTGGACGCCGCGCTCGACGTTGCCGGGAGCGGCGTCCTGCCCGAGCTCATCGAGCTCGCGGGCGGCCCTGAGCACGTCGTGACGATCGCCGACTTCGGCGGCGCGCAGGAGCACGGGGTGAGGTTCAGCAGCGGGGACGCCGGCCGCGCGCTCCGCGCGCTCGCCGAGATCGGCGATCTGATCGAATCCGGGCGTTTCTCGCTCCCGGTCGCGCAGATCTTCCCGCTCGCCGACGTCGCCGAGGCGCACCGCGTCGGCGAGGACGGTCACGTGCGCGGGAAGCTCGTGCTTGTGGTCGGTGCGGGTCCAGGTGACGCAGGCGGACCGCTAGATCAGATACCTAATGATTAGACGTCAAAGCTTTTCTCCGGCGTAGTGTGGAGTGATGGCGACGAGGGACGGCTTTCTGTGAGAGTCGTGAGCGGCCAGGCGGCGCGCCGATGGGCGCTTGTCGGGGCCGGTACCGCGATCCTGTGCCTGCTGCCTGCGCTGGTCGCCGCCTTACCAGTTCCGGCTTCGGCCCTCACCGCCGCCCAGTTGCGGGCGCGCATACTGAAGTCCGCCGACGTTCCCTACCAGGGCTACGCGGAGAGCGACGTGGATCTCGATCTCCCGGCCCTGCCCGACCTGGGTAACGTGACCGCGCTCCTGGACGGCACCACGGACCAGTACGCGTGGTATCGCTCCGCCGGTCAGTGGCGCGCGGACGTGCTCACCACGGCCGGCGAGGACGACACCTACCTGACCAGCCGGGGAACGTACACCTGGAACTACACCAGCGACCTGATGACCCGGATCGAGGGCACGCAGCCGGTCCGGCTGCCGCGAGCGGCCGATCTACTCCCGCCCGCGCTTGCGACCAGGCTGCTCAGCTTCGCCGGCCGGGCGGACCGGATATCCCGGCTGCCATCGCGGCGCGTCGCGGGCATCGATGCGGCGGGCCTGCGCCTGGTGCCCGCCAGCCAGGCCACGACGATAGGCGCGGTAGACATCTGGGCCGATCCGGTGAACGGACTGCCAGTTCAGGTCAACCTGTACGGCCGGCGGGCAGGCGGGCCGCTGCTGGTCAGCCGGTTCCTGGACGTCAGCCTGAGCATGCCATCGGTGGCCGACGTGACCCCCGACCCGGCTCCCGACGTGGGATTCACCGTCACGGGCCTCGCCGATGTGTCGGGGGTGCTGGGCGGCTTCGGGCCGCCGCTGCCCGGCCGGCTGGCCGGCTTCGGCCAGGTAGCCAGCCCCGCGGGGCTGGCCGACATCGCCGCCTATGGCGACGGCTTCGCCCGGTTCGTGGTCCTTCCGCTGCCCGAGCGCACCGGGACCGAGGCGATGACCACCGCGAGCGCGGCGGGGGCGTCGATCAAGATCCAGGGCGGCACCGCGGTGCTGGTCACGACTCCGCTGCTGACCGTGCTGCTCGCCAGCCCGCTGGGCGGTCCTGTCTACCTGCTGACCGGCGCGGTGACGGCCAAGCTGCTCTACGCCGCCGCGACTCAGCTGCTGGCGGTCGGATGATCGTCACGAGAGGGCTCACCAAGCGGTTCGGCCGTGTGCTCGCGGTCGATCACGTCGACCTCGAGGTCAGGCCCGGCGACCGGTACGGCTTCCTCGGTCCGAACGGCTCGGGCAAGACCACCCTGGTGCGGATGCTGCTCGGCCTCGTGTACGCCACCAGCGGCGAGATCGAGATGCTCGGCCAGCCCGTGCCGGCCCGGATTGCGAAGGTCCTGCCGCAGGTGGGTGCGCTGGTCGAGGCGCCGTCGGCGTACGGGCACCTGTCTGGCCGGGCGAACCTGGCGCTTCTCGACGCGGCCGGTCCGCGCGCGGGCACGCACACTGCCCGCGGGGCGCGGAGCAGGCGGCGCCGGATCGACGAGGTGCTCGGGCGCGTGGGCCTCGGCGGCGTCGACAACCGGGCGGTCAGCAAGTACTCGCTCGGGATGAAGCAGCGGCTGGGCCTGGCCGCCGCGCTGCTGCGCGGGCCGCGGCTGCTCGTGCTCGACGAGCCGACCAACGGCCTGGACCCGCGAGGGATCCGCGAGATTCGCGACTTGCTGACCGAGCTCAACGACGCGGGCACCACGGTGTTCCTGTCCAGTCACCAGCTGGCCGAGGTCGAGCTGCTGTGCACCAGGGTCGGCGTCATCGACCGGGGCCGACTGGTGCTGCAGGACGACCTGCCCGCGCTGCGCGGACCCACGGGGCGGGCCATACTGCGCAGTCCCGATGCCGACCGCGTGGCCGCGCTGCTGGCCGGCCGGGTCGCGTACCGCGGCGGCGACCGGCTGATCGTGACCGGTGCCGACCCGGCGGAGCTGAACACCGAGCTGGTCTCCGCTGGCCTGCGCGTGAGCGAGGTGCGCGCCGAGCGGCGCTCGCTTGAGGAACTCGTGCTGTCGGTGACGAGCGCGGGCTCGGACCGGATCGACGGGGCGCCCGCGCCGCCGGGGGCGGACGGGCCGCAGCCGCCGGGGGCGGACGCAACACCGCCGCCGGGGGCGGACGGAGGCCAGCCAGCGCGCGCACCGGGGCTAGCCGATGATCGGGGTTGAGCTGCTCAAGCTCGTCCGGCGGCCGCGCTGCTGGGTCAGCATCGCGCTACTGTGCGGCCTGCCGATCACGGTGGCTATCTTCGTGGCCGTCACGCACCTGGCCCCGCCGCCTGGTCAGGGCCCCGCGCTGCTGTCGGCCGTGCTGTCCGACGGGCAGCTGTTCCCGGCCGCCGCGCTCGCGATCGTGTTGCCGATTTTCCTGCCGGTCGCGGTGGCGGTCGTGGCCGGCGACGCCATCGCGGGCGAGGCCAGCTCGGGCATGCTGCGTTATCTGCTGGCGCGACCGGTCGGACGGACCAGGCTGCTCGTCGCCAAGCTGATCGCGGTCATCGCGTACGTACTCCTGGCGGTCGTCCTGGTCGCGCTTACCTCGTACGTGACCGGCCGGCTGCTGTTCGGCTCGGCCCCGGTGACGGTGACCCCGAGCGGCCTTGGCGGCATTAGCACCACGAACGTCGCGGCCAGCTCGCTGTCGGGAACGCCGCTGACCCCGGCCGACATCCTGCTGCGCACGGCGGGCTCGATTGGATTCATCGCGGTCTCCATGCTCGGGGTGGCGGCCATCGCGCTGTTCCTGTCGACACTCACCGACTCCTCTCTCGGCGCGGCCCTGGGCGCCGTAGCCGCGCTGATAGCCAGCGGGGTGCTCGTCGCGCTGAACTCGGCCGAGGCGGTCAGCCCCTACCTGCCGACTCGGTACTGGCTGGCCTGGCTGGACTTCTTCCGCCAGCCGATCCTCTGGCCCGAGATCGACAGGGGATTTGCGATCCAGGCCGTCTACGTCGTCGTCTTCCTGAGCGCCGCCTGGGCCAACTTCGCCAGCAAGGACATCACGAGCTGACACCGCCTAGCACGCGGCCGCCGTTGGGGCGCGCAGCGGGCCCGAGCCGAGCGCGCGGAGCACGATAGCGGTGACGACGGGGCTAGTGGGCAGCTGCGAGTGGCTGATGCGCGCGGCCGGGCACAGCGACTGCACCGCCAGGTCGATGGCACCCGCCAGCCGGGCGGAATCGGGAGGCCGCACGGTCTGGTCGTCGGTGGTCCACAGCGACAGCCAGGGCGGCAGCCCGGACGGGTTGGCGACCTGAAGCTGGTCGAGCAGGGCGCTGCCCGGCACCAGTTGCTGGCAGGCCGCCGGGCAGGCACCGGGGACGAAGCCGGCCGCGCCCGCGGCCAGGCGGGTGCCATGGAACGGCGAGCCGAGCGTGATGACGTGCCGCGCCTTCGCCGCACCGTCGTCCATGCGGACCCAGATCAGCGTCACGACGCCGCCAGCCGAGTAACCGATCACGTCGACCGACGGGGCGCCGTGAGCGATGGCCCGGCCGACCGCCGCATTGAGTGCGGCGGCGTCGGAGAGGAGACTGCCGGTGCCGTTGCCGGGCAGGCGCACCACCGTCGCGGCCCGACCGGCTGCCCTGATCCGGCCGGCTAGCACCGAGAGTGCCGACGTTCCGCCCCCATAGCCGGGCACGAGCAGGACGGGGCCGAGCCGGTCCTGCGCCGGGTGGCCCGTCGGAGAGGAACCCGACTGCGCCACCGCGACCGCGGTTGCGGCGCACGCGCCCGCGACGAGCAGCGCGACCCCCGCCACCAGCGCGCGGCGCCGCGGCGACAGGCTGAGCAGGCGCGCGGCTAACCCGAGCTGCCGCCGTGTGGTCATGGAATCCACCGTAGGCGAAAACCGGCCGGGCATCGCCGGGGGCAGTCGTCACGCAATAGCGGCGCGCGCCGCCGCGAGCACATCCCGTAGCCTTGGCGGGTGACGCTTCGCATCCATGACACCGCTACGCGCTCGGTGCGTGAGTTCGTGCCGCTGCAAGCTGGCCTGGTGTCGCTGTACCTATGTGGTGCGACGGTGCAGGCGCCCCCCCATATCGGGCATATCCGATCTGGCGTGAATTTCGACATCCTCGTTCGCTGGCTGCGAGCGAGCGGATACGCGATCGTGTTCTGCCGGAACGTCACCGACATCGACGACAAGATCCTGCACGCCGCTCACCATGCCGACATCCCGTGGTGGGCGGTGGCCGAGCGCAACCAGCGCGCCTTTACCCGCGCCTACGAGGCACTCGGCTGCCTGCCCCCGGACGTCGAGCCACGGGCGACCGGGCACGTGCCCGAGATGGTCGAGCTCATGCAGCGCCTGATCGACGGCGGGCACGCGTATGCGTCCGACGGCGACGTCTACTTCGACGTGAAGTCGCAGCCGGACTACGGTGCGCTCTCCGGCCAGCGGCTCGACCACATGCTCGCCGCGGAGGACACGGACGACGCCCGCCGCAAGCGGGACCCGCGCGATTTCGCGCTGTGGAAGGGCGCCAAGCCGGGGGAGCCGTCCTGGCCCACGCCGTGGGGACCGGGCCGGCCGGGCTGGCACCTGGAGTGCTCGGCGATGTCCACCAAGTACCTCGGCGCGACGTTCGACATCCACGGCGGCGGCCTGGACCTGATCTTTCCCCATCACGAGAACGAGATGGCCCAGTCGCACGCGGCCGGTGACGGCTTCGCCCGGTACTGGGTGCACAACGGCCTGGTCCGCATCGGCGGCGAGAAGATGAGCAAGTCGCTCGGCAACTCGCTGCTGGTCGACAACATGATTACCACGGTCCGGCCGGTCGAGTTGCGCTACTACCTGGGCCAGGCCCACTACCGCTCCGAGATCGACTACACCCCGGCCGCGCTGAGCGACGCGGCCACGACCTACCGCCGGATCGAGGGCTTCGTTACCAGGGCGGCGGAGTTGCTGCCCGGCGAACAGGCGGCCGACGCCTCGCTGCCCGAGCCGTTCGCCGCGGCCATGGACGACGACCTGGGCGTGCCGCAGGCACTCGCCGTGCTGCACGACGCCGTCAGGGAGGGGAACGGGGCACTGGCGGCGGGCGACCACGCCGGCACGGCCAAGCGGCTGGCGGAAGTGAGGGCCATGCTCGGGGTGCTCGGCCTGGATCCGCTGGCCGAGCCGTGGGCGAGCGGAGCCGGCGGCGACAGCCTGCGGCCGGTCGTGGACGCGCTCGTGCAGGTCGCGCTTGACCAGCGGCAGGCAGCGCGGCAGCGCAAGGACTTCGCCGCCGCCGACGCGATCAGGGACGAACTGCAGGGAGCCGGGATCC
Source organism: Streptosporangiaceae bacterium (assembly GCA_030038495.1). Classification (GTDB taxonomy): domain Bacteria; phylum Actinomycetota; class Actinomycetes; order Streptosporangiales; family Streptosporangiaceae; genus JAJYUU01. The sequence continues at coordinate 277 of JASHOV010000352.1, read as the reverse complement.
TGGTGGAGGACACTCCGCACGGCCCGCGCTGGGAGCTGCGCAAGTGACCGGCAGGACCGGCGGAACGCGGGCCGGGGGCGGCGGGCGGACAAAGTCCGGCAAACCGCGGCCCGGCACCGGCGGTTACGGCAAGCGGAAGCTCGAGGGCAAGGGGCCGACGCCGCCCGCGGAAAAGCGGCCGGGCCATCCGGCGCAGCGCCGGGCGGCCGCCGAGGCCAAGAAGGCCGCGCAGGGTACGGGCGAGCCGGGCCGGGCGAGTCGTTCGGGTCCGGGCGGA
>JASHOV010000351.1 GCA_030038495.1 Streptosporangiaceae bacterium | reverse complement strand
GCCCGGCGTTCCGGCCACTTTGCAGGGTCCATAGCTTCCGCTGAGCCGATCCGAAGCTGTCCCTCAGGAACGAGTGACCCGCTCAGCGCCGGCCCGATGCCAGGAAGCCATCGAACCGGCGGCCGCCGGCCCGGTCCAGGACTCGGTCGGCCAGTGCGGCGAGCTGTTCCGGCCTGCCGATGGCCGCGACCATTTCTGCCGCCAGCGCCGGATCCGCCGCGCGCAGCTCGCGCAGTAGCCACTTGCCGCCGCCGAGCCAGCTGCCCGCCAGCAGCAGGGCGAGTGCGGCGGTTTCTGTCCACAGGGTCCAGCAGATGACGGCCGTCTCGCCGTCGTCGGTGCTGCCCGCCAGGTCATCGAGCAAGTCGGTAAGGCCATAGCGGCGCCAGTCCAGTTCCGCCGGGCTCAGAGCGGGTGGCCCCGCCGCCAGCACCGCCTGCGCCCGTGCCCTGACCGCCTCCGCTTCGCCGCGATCGACGAGCGTGACGCCATGGGCGACCATCCGGGCCAGGCTCGGCTTGCGCGCACCGGCATCCCGCGCGAAGTAGACGGCGACGCTCTCGCTGTCGTGCACGAACAGCTCGACCGGCCAGCCGCGCCAGTGCAGCGATTCACGGAACGGGGCCGGCGGGCCCCCGATCAGCACGACGATGTCGAGATCGGAGGTCGCGGTACGCCGGGCGGACAGCACCCCGCCGCCGAGGAACGCGGCGAACGCGTGGGGAAACCGCTCGGCTATGAGAGCGCGTGCGTCGGTTACCGGGTCGGAGTCCATGCTGAATGATCACGGGCGCGCAGGGACTCGCGCACCGGGTTTTCCGCGGCTGCCCCGGCCGGGCTGTGGGACCATGCGCTCGTGAGTGTCCTGATCACGAACGTCGGCGAGCTGGTTACGAACGCGCCCGTTGACGCCGTCAGCGTCGCGTCGCCCGGCCCGTTCGCGGCGCTGAGTGACGCGGCCATTGTGCTCGACGGCGCCAAGGTGGCGTGGACCGGGCCCGCCGCCCGTGCGCCGGCCGCCGACTCGCGCGTCGACGCCGCGGGCAGGGCCGTGCTGCCGGGGTTTGTGGACTCGCACGCGCACCTGGTATTCGCGGGGGAACGCGGCGCCGAGTTCGCGGCCCGGATGGCCGGCCGGCCCTACAGCGCGGGCGGAATCCGCAGCACGGTCGCGGCGACCAGGGCCGCCACCGACGACCAGCTGCGGGCCAACCTCACCCGGCTTGCGACCGAGATGCTGAAGCAGGGCACCACGACGTTCGAGTGCAAGTCCGGCTACGGGCTGACCGTCAAGGACGAGACGAGGAGCGTCGCGATCGCGGCCGATATCACGCCCGAGGTCACTTATCTCGGCGCGCACGTGGTCCCGGCCGAGTTCGAGAACGACGCAGCCGGCTACGTCGATCTGGTCTGCGGCCCGATGCTCGCCGCCTGCGCGCCGAGCGCGCGCTGGGTGGACGTGTTCTGCGAGCGCGGCGCCTTCGGAGCCGACGAGGCGCGGGCGATCCTGCGGGCCGGCGAGTCGGCCGGGCTGCAGGCGCGGGTGCACGCCAACCAGCTCGGACCCGGGCCCGGCGTGCAGGTAGCGGTCGAGGCCGAGGCCGCGTCCGCCGACCACTGCACGTTCCTCACCGACGCGGATGTGGACGCGCTCGCCGCATCCGGCGGGACCGTCGCCACGCTGCTGCCCGGCGTGGAGTTCTCCACTCGTCAGCCCTATCCCGATGCCCGCCGGCTGCTGTCGGCCGGAGTCACGGTCGCGATCGCGACCGACTGCAATCCGGGTTCCTGCTTCACCTCGAGCATGCCGCTGTGCATGGCGCTGGCCGTGCGGGAGATGCGCATGACGACCGAGGAGGCGCTCTGGGCGGCTACCGCCGGAGGCGCGCACGCGCTGCGGCGCACCGACGTCGGCCATCTCGGGACCGGCGCCCGCGCGGACCTGATCATGCTCGATGCCCCGTCGCACGCCTACCTGGCCTACCGGCCGGGCGTGCCGCAGATCGCGGGCGTCTGGCGCGGCGGCGAGATGGTCGCGGGACCGGCGGCGGGCTGAGGCCTGCGGGCCGGCGGGTAGGCCTGGGCCTACCCGCGCTGTGGGCGCTGCCCCCTGGCGCGCGCCGCGGGCGTGCGCGAGGCTAAGTTCCCGGTGGGCGGCAGCCCGTCCGGAAGGAGCTGTGCCATGCAGATCTGCTCGGTTGCGGCCTGGCTGCTGCTGGCTGCCGGTGCGATTTTCCTGGCGCTGCGCGCCGCGTCGGCACGCGACACGAGGGCCGCACGGGGGCGCCGTCGTGACCTGCTCCGCGGCCTGGCACTGCTCGGACTGACGGCCGGAGTCCTGGTCTCGATCGCCGGCGCATATCCGCCCGGCAGCAGGTCAGCGTGGCAGCTCGTAGCGGCTTTCGTCGCAGTCGGCGTGGCGATTGCCCGGCCGCGCTGGGTGCCGGCTTTCCTCGCCGGCGGCCTGATTGTGCTCGGACTCTACGGATTTGTGCAGGCCCGGTCGAACATGTCGCCCGCTGCCTACGGATTCCTGCCGGCCGGCGAGCCGCCGTACAGCTACGCGGTGCTGCCGCAGGCGTACCTGTTCCTGGTCCTCGGCGGTGCGGTGGCGCTGCGTCCGATCGACAGCGGATCTGTCGGCGGCCGGGTACTCCTCGGCCGGCTCGCCGGGCTGAGCCCGGCAGCACGGCTGCGCGCCCTGCTGCTCCCGGTCGTGGCGGTCATGGCTGCCGCGGCGGTCGCGCCCGACGGCTGGATGGGTCACGGTATCGGCGCCGGGTTGAGCGTCCTGCTGCTCGCGGTCGTGTTGCTCGTGGTTCGTCAGGCGCCGCGGCTGGCGGCGGCGGTGGCCACGTGCGGGCTGTTCGTCGCGGGGCTAGCGGGGTTGCTGCTGGCTACTCAGTCAGACTGGCACTGGCCGGCCCTGGACGGGCTGGTGAACGTCGACGGCCAGTACTGGGGTTACTGGTTCGGGCTCAGCGCTACCGCCCGCTTTGCCGTCGCCGTGCAGGGCCTGGTGTTTCTGGCCGCGGCCGCCGCGCTGGCGCCGCACACGGTCCCCGGCGCCGGTCGTGTGCTGGGCACCGGGAACCTGGAGCTCATCGCCCGGGTGCGGCGGCTGACCGAGAGCCGGGCCGTCGCGGTCGACACCGCCGCCGCCGATCTCCGGCGGCTCGAACGCGACCTGCACGATGGTGCGCAGGCGCGGCTGGTGGCGCTCGGCATGAACCTGCGCGCAGTCGAGAAGCTGATCCCTACGAACCCCGACGCCGCGGTCGCGCTGGTGGTCGAGGCCCGCGATACCTCCGCCCGCGCGCTGGCCGAGCTGCGCGAGCTCGTCCGCGGCGTGCACCCGCCGGTGCTGGCCGATCGGGGGCTGGCGGACGCGATCCTGGCGCTGGCCCTGGACAGTCCCCTGCACGTCGAGGTGGAGATCGACCTGGACGACAGGGCACCCGCGCCGATCGAGACCGCGTGCTACTTCGCGGTGGCCGAGCTGCTGACGAACGCGGCGAAGCACTCCGGCGCGCGGGACGCGCGCGTCGCCGTCGAGCACAACGGCCGAATGCTGCGCCTGTCGGTGACCGACTTCGGGATGGGCGGCGCCGACCCTGCGGGCGGCACCGGGCTGGCCGGCATCGAGCGCCGGCTCGCGGCCTTTGACGGCATCCTCGCGGTGAGCAGCCCGGCGGGCGGGCCGACCACAATAGTCATCGAGGTACCGTGTGCGCTCGCGCCGGTCCCGCTGCGTTCCTAGCCGGGCGGAGGCATCGTGCGCGTCGTAGTGGCCGAGGACCAGTTCCTGCTGCGAGACGGCCTGGTACGCCTGCTGACGGCGTACGAGTTCGAGATCGCCGCCGCGGTGGACACCGCGCCTGGCCTGCTGGAGGCGCTGCTGAAGCACCGGCCCGACGTGGCGATCGTGGATGTGCGGCTGCCACCGACGTTCACCGACGACGGCTTGCGCGTCGCCATCCGGGCCAGGCGGGAAGTGCGGGGACTGCCGGTGCTCGTGCTCTCGCAGTACGTCGAGCAGCTCTACGCCAGGGAACTGCTCGCGGACGGCGCGGGCGGCGTCGGCTATCTGCTCAAGGACCGCGTGTTCAACGACGATCAGTTCGTCGATGCCGTGCGCTCCGTCGCATCGGGCGGCACGGTCATGGACAGCGAGGTCGTCGCCAAGCTGCTCGGGCGCCGGTCCAGGGACGAGCCGCTGGCCCGGCTGTCGGCGCGCGAACGCGACGTACTGGAGCTGATGGCCGAGGGCAGGTCCAACAGCGCGATCGCCCAGCGGCTGTTCGTGACCGAGAAGGCGGTCAGCAAGCACAGCACGAGCATCTTCACCAAGCTGGACCTGGCGCCGTCCGACGACGACAACCGCCGCGTGCTTGCCGTGCTCGCTTACCTCAACGGCTGACGGGCGGGCGCGAACCAGCCGGTCGTCGGGCGCGGCGTTTACTCAGTGCAGGCTGGCCTTGGCTCGCGTCGCGGTCTTACCGGCTGCGGCCCGGCCGGACTTGAGCGCCTTGAGGCGGCTCTCGATCTCGGCCTTGTTCTCGGCATCCGCCAGCCCGGCGAACTGCGCGTCCAGCGACGACGCCTCGATCTCCTCGTGACCGCGGACCCTGGCCTCCTCGATCCTGACCTTCTCCTCGAACCGTCCGACCTCGCTGCTGGGGTCCATGATGTCCACGCTCTTGAGCGCGTGCTGGACACGCTCCCGCGCCCGCGCGCCGCGGGAGCGGGCGACCAGGTTGTCCCGCTTGCGCGTAAGATCGTGCAGCTTGATCTTCATCTGGGCCAGGCCGTCCTTGAGCTTGCCGATCGACTCGTTCTGCGCGTCGATCGTGTGCTGGACGGTCACGACGTCGCTCTCCGCCGTCATCTGGCGTTCGAGCGCCACCCGCGCCAGATCGTCGAAGGTGTCCGCCTCGTTGGCGCTGCCCGCGCCCCGCAGCTCGTCGGCCTTCTTGCTGGCCGCCTGGGCCTTCCTGCCCCACTGCTGCGCGGCCTTGGCCTCCTCCTTCCGGTCCTCCTCGATCATGCGCAGGTTCGCGATGGTCTGCGCGATCGCCTGCTCGGCGGCCGAGATGTGCGCGCTGTAGTCCCTGACCAGCTGGTCGAGCATCTTCTGCGGATCCTCGGCCGAATCGATCACGGCGTTGACGTTGGCCCTGGCGAGCTGCATCACCCGGCCCACGATGCCCTGCTGTGACATGTATTTCCCCCTAGTACATTCCGCCGATGCTGTGCCTGCCCCGTGTGCCGATGCCGCCGAAGCTGCCCAGGGTGCCGAGGGTGCCAAGGCCGCCGAGGGTGCCAAGGCCGCCGAGCTCGAGCCCGCCTCGCCGCCCCCCGCCGAACATCGAGTCGATCAGGATCCCGCCGAGGATCGCGCCGCCGAAGCCGCCCCCCAAGCCGCCTCCCGAACCACCGGCCATGACCGCGGGCTCGTGCTGCTCATGGCTGAACTCGGCCACGTCCCGCTCGGCCATCGACCTGGCCTGCTGTCCGAGTACGTCGGCGTTCTGAGCCTCCGTGAGCGCGGCTTCCGGATCGCCGCTGCCGTGGGCAATCGCCTGCTGGAAGTGCCGTTGCGCTTCCGCGAGCCTGGTCCTGGCCGCGGCGCCGACCCCGCCGCGCCTGGTCGTGATGAAGTCCTCGGCCGCGGTCACCGAACTGCGGGCCACGAGCATTGCCTGGTCAAGCACGGCCCGCGCCCGTTCCCGCCGTTCCCGCTCCTGGCGCGCGCCGGCCAGAGTGTGATCCAGGGCCGCGTCGGCTTCCTCCAGTGAGCGCAGCGCGGTCAGCGTGTCGAACGGAGCGCCCGCCGCCAGTTGCCCGCGGACCGCGGAGGCGGCAACCTGGGCCCTGGCGACGGCCGCGGCCCGGTCGTCGGGCTGGCCCGCGAGCAGCGCGTTCCCCTCCGCGATGTCCGCGTCGATCTCGCGCAGGGCCGTCGGCAGCGCGGACGACGCCTGGGTGAGCTCGGCCTCTATGTGCTCGATGCCGTCGAGCAGCGCCTCGGCCTGGTCGGCCGCTGATTCTGCCGCCTGCAGGTGCACCACCGCCTGACCGCGCGAGTCGTCGGCCAGTGCCCTCCGCGCGTCCGACACCCGCCCGCGGGCGAACTCCAGGCGCTCGCCGGCCTGGTCTGGGCTCGTCGCGACGACCGCCACCGCCGCCGCGGTGTACCTGGCCGCGAGCTGGCTGAGCATCTGCCGGGAATGGGCGCTGCGCGAGTCCTGCTGGCTGACGTGGCTGCTCACCTCGGACAGCATCTCGGGCGCGCGGGCCTCGAGGTCCTGCAGCCGGTCAAACGCCTCTGATTGCTCATCCAGCAGCCGGTTCGCCTCCGTGCAGCGCCCGGAGATCTCGGTCAGCATCGAGCGCTTGACCGGCTCGGTCTCCGGGATGTCGTCGTCCAGCAGCTGACGCAGCTTGAATGCCGCGGCCAGCTCGGCCCGGGCGGATTTCAGCGCGGCCGAGAACGGCGCGGCCGCGTGCTCGCCAAACCGCGCGACCGCGAAGCCCAGCTCCTGCTGACTGGTCCGCACGGCGTCGTCGGTCGCGACGAGCGCATGCGACGCCTGCGCCTCAAGCTCGGCCGTGGTCGGCCCTGGCGGTGCCGCGGGCGCCCGCGCACCGGGGCCGCCGGGGCCGCGGCCGCCGCGGTT
>JASHOV010000350.1 GCA_030038495.1 Streptosporangiaceae bacterium | reverse complement strand
GGGCGGTGCGGGCGTCAGCACCGCGGTCGCCATGCCGGCGGCCGGCACGGCCACGACCGCCGCGCCGTTCTCGACCGGCAATGCCTCGCCCCTCGCGTCCTCGCACAGTGCGGCGGTACTCGCCCCGGCGAGCCGGGCCAGCGCTGGGTGCAGGCGTACCCGCGCCGCCTGGGCTCCGGCACCGAGATCGCGGACGCGGACGGTGACGCCGTCGGCGGGCGCGGGCTGACCGGACGGAGCGAGCGGATTCCCGAACGGCTTCAGCGCGGACAGCAGCGCCGAGGCGGGCTCCACGCTCGCGAGCGCGGCGCACGACGGCAGTGGTCCGCCGTGCAGCCCGGTCGCGACGGCCAGCAGGTCGTGGTTGTAATCCTGGCCCGCGGGCGCGAAGCCCGCGCTGCGCCAGTCGCCGGGCCCGGCCGCGAGCGCGTACTCGAACGTGTGGCTCCAGTGCTGCCACGCGAAGCTGCTGCCGTCCGGCACGGTCCGCTGCTTGCCGTCGATCCACACCCCGCACGGCCAGGTGCTGCACGAGCGCATGAGCGCCATCGACAGCGCGCCGTCGGGCGTCACCAGGCCGCTAGGCGTGCCCCGGTTCAGCAGCGCGACACTGTGCCCGGCCAGGGCAGTGCTAGGCCCGCCCGCCCCGGCCCCGCGGCCTGCAACGGCCTGCACCTCGATGACCGCGTCGTCCAGGTCGGCGATAAGCGCGGTGATCTCGGCCTGCATGTCGGCGGCGGCCACCACCAGCACGGGCAGGTCCCGCGGCCCGCGCAGGTCGGCGCTCGGGGCGAAGGCGTCGGCGCGGCTGCGGTCGGCCGGCACCCAGATCCGGCTCGTGCTTGCCTCGCCCGTGCTTGCCTCAACAGTGCTTGCCTCAACCGTGCTTGCCTCAACCGTGCTTGCCCCAACAGTGTCCAGCACCTGCGCGGTGAACGGGTTCTCGTCGGCGCCGCCGAGCGTGATCCGGAAGTCAGGCAGGTTCGAGTCCACCTCCAGGTATCCGTACCTGGTGCCGTCAGGGACCGAGCAGGTGGCGGTCACGCCCTGCCGCGCCAGCGCCGCCAGCAGGTCGCGGGCGCTGGCGCGCAGCGCGGGCGGGCAGATGACCTCCGCCACCCCGATCGCCTGCAGCTGCGACCCGGCGGGGGCCTGACCGGGCTCGCTGTGCTCACTGGGGACCGCGATCCGGGCGGTCGAGCCGACGGCGAACCACTCGTTCGCGGGGCTGTCCAGCGTGTAGGTGTCACGGGCCACGTCGATGTCGATCTCGCCCGGCGGGCGCCCGATCACCGATACCGCGGTCTGGTACACCGGCAGGCCGCCGCGCACGCTCGCCGGGAAACGGACACGCAGCAGGTGATCCTGGCCGATGGAGCCGTCCACGTGCGTGCGGAACTCCACCCGGTCCGCGCCGTCCCACAACAGCGTCTCCTGCGTGACCTCCAGGTCGCCGATGCTGAGCCGGGCGACGAGCCGGCTGCCGACGGGACATCGTTCCGCCGTGACGGTGGCGGGCCGCGCGGCGCTGCCCTCGGCCGGCCCGGCCGGGCATAGCAGCCACGGGCCCTCAGCCCAGCGCGGATGTCCGGGATGCTCGGGCTGCAGCAGCATCTCGTTGCCGCCGCCGCCCGGCGCGAGCAGCTCGATCCCGTGCCGCTTGTCCAGAACCCGGGCCAGCGTGCCGCCCCGGGCGGGGTCCGCGGAGACCAGGAACTCGCCGGTCTGCACGACCGGCTCGTCGTGCACGAAAGACCAGCCCGCGTGCGCGCCGTTCCCGTGTACCGGCCGGACCAGGTAGCTCCGGTACCCGACGCCCGGCACGTCGGCGGCACGGAAGGTGACCGTCGCCGCGGCCAGCCCGCCGCCGGGATGGCGGCTGACCGCCTCGGCCAGGAACGGCGTTGCCTGGCCGGCGTCGTCGACCAGGTCCAGCCAGTCCGGCCAGCCGGCGGGCAGTTCCAGCCGGACGCTGGTCATCGCGGACCGCGGCAGCGACAGGGTATTCACCACGACGAGCGCGAGGCCCGGCTCGGTGCCGAGGCTCGCGGTGTCTGCCAGCGCGGCCAGGTGGGCGATCGCCGCGCTGCGCGCCTCGTGCCCCCGTTCCCAGGCCTCGCGCCATCCGCCCAGCAGGTCGAGGTACACCTGGTCGCCCTCGCTGCCGGTGATCGCGTCGTGGTGGGCGCCGAACACCAGCTGGCGCCAGGCCTTGTCCAGACTGGCGCCGGGATACCTGCCACCCGCCAGCCAGGCCAGCGTGGCAAGGCGCTCGCCGTCGAGCACGGCGACCTCGGCGGCCCGCTGGCCCTGCTTGGTGTCGATGTAGGTGACGTCCTTGCCGGTGTAGAGGGGGTTCATGTCCCTGGTCTGCGGCGTGATCCAGATGTCGCGCTCGGCTACCTCGGAGCGGACGGCGGCGAAGAACTCGCTCGGCACGGCCGTGGTGAACCTCGGCCACACGTACCGCGAGTTCCAGTCCCGCTGGATCGGCGTCGCCCAGCGTGGCGGGATCACGTGGTCGCCGCCGACCGGGAGCAGCACGTTGCGGGTAGCGGCCACCGGCGCCAGCTCGCGGAACTGCTTGTAGGCCTCGGCGACTGCCGCCTCGAGTGTCTTGGCGTGGTGCCCGGCCAGCCAGCCGGCCGAGTAGTGGTTGGCCATGTAGCTGGTCAGCAGGCCGCGGCCGTCGGGGGAGAGCCACTCGAACTCGGAGGCGAACTGCATGAGCTCGTTGCCGCCAGCCGAGCGGCTCGGGCCCCACTGGTGGAATGGGCCGCGCGCCCAGGACGACTCGGTCAGCCCGGCGGCGGCCATCAGGCCCGGATAACCGGGATCGAAGCCGAACGCGTCCAGCATCCACGCCGTGGTCGGGTTGCCGCCCAGGACGTCGCGCTGGTAGGCGATCCCGTACACGGCGTTGCGGATCGTGGACTCGGCGCAGGTCAGGTTGGTGTTGGGCTCGTTGTAGTTGCCGCCGACGAGCTCGATCCTGCCTGCCTTGATGAAGTCGAGCAGGTCGGCCCTGTCCTCGGGGTACGCGTCGAAATGCGGCTTGAGATAGTCGGTCTCGGCCAGCACGAACTTGTAGTCCTGGTCTCGCCTGGCCGCGTCCAGGTGCAGGCGGACCAGCTCGAATGCGGTCCGTACCTCGGGCATCTCACCGTGCTCGTCGGGCAGCAGCAGCCGGGTCTCGAGGAACTGGCCCTGGGTGTTCCACCAGACCGGGTCGTAGTGGAAGTGGCAGACCATCCACATGACCCAGCCCGGCTCGGCGACGGTGATCTCGGCGGCCAGCTCGGCGGTGC
>JASHOV010000004.1 GCA_030038495.1 Streptosporangiaceae bacterium | reverse complement strand
AGGTCCCCGTCGGGTTCGGAAGAGACGGCAACCCGGTCTACCTCAACTTCGAGTTCGTCGACGGCACCCGCGGCGCCCACATCAGCATCTCCGGCGTCTCCGGCATCGCCACCAAGACCAGCTTCGCGCTGTTCCTGCTGCACTCGATCGTCAACTCCGGCGTGCTCCAGCAAGAAGCCCACAACACCAAGATGCTGGTCTTCTCCGTCAAGGGCGAGGACCTGCTGTTCCTCGACTACGCCAACGCCAGGCTTAACCCGGAAGACCGCGACAAGTACGCGAGGCTCGGCCTCCCGGCGGCCCCGTTCCAGAACGTCAGGGTCTTCGCCCCGCCGCGCAAGGGCGATCAGCAAGGGACCCCCGACGTCACAGCCAGGGACAAGGCCGTCTCCCCGTTCTACTGGACCATCAGCGAGTTCTGCTCCGGCGAGCTGCTCCCCTTCGTCTTCGCCGACGCCGAGGACGAGCGCGCCCAGTACACGATGCTCATCGGCCAGGTCGCCGCCCGCCTCAAGCGCGACGCCATCGCGACCGGGAACGACGGCGCCGTCAAGATAGCCAACGTCGACCCGGCCAACGACCAGATCATCAGAACCTTCGGCGACCTGGTCGACCTCGTCGAGGCCGAGCTGAGCGACGAGAACACGAGAACGAGCTGGGTCACCGGCGCCACCGTTACCGGCAGCATCAACGCCCTCCTCAGAAGACTGCGATCGGCCCAGAAGCCGCTCAACACGATCATCCGCGGCGACCTCGCCCACAAGGGCGAGCGCTCCATCACCACCAGCAGGGCCCAGGTCACCGTCGTCGACCTGCACAACCTCCCCGACCGCGCCCAGCGCTTCGTCGTCGGCGTCACCCTCCGCGGCGAGTTCGCCAGAAAAGAGCGCCAGGGCACGTCACGACCGCTCATGTTCGTCGTCCTCGACGAGCTGAACAAGTACGCCCCGCGCGAGGGCGACAGCCCGATCAAGCAGATCCTGCTCGACGTCGCCGAGCGGGGAAGGTCACTCGGCGTCATCCTCATCGGCGCGCAGCAGACCGCCAGCGAGGTCGAGCGCCGCATCCTGTCCAACTGCGCGATCAAGGTCGCCGGCCGCCTCGACGCCGCCGAGGCCGAGCGCCCCGAGTACGGCTACCTGCCGCCCGCCCAGCGCGCCCGCGCCATGCTCGCCAAGCCCGGCACCATGTTCATCGCCCAGCCCGACATCCCCGTGCCGCTGGCCGTCGACTTCCCGTTCCCCGCCTGGGCGACCCGGCCCTCCGAGAGGGGAACGTGGGCCGGCGTCGACGACGGTCCGTCCGTACCGAAGGACCCGTTCCAGGCAATCCCCGGCGCCCGCGACGACCCGCCGCCCTTCTGACGGCCCGGCAAACCCCGAGGGCGCCGCGCCGCGCCCTTTACGTGCCCGGTATCAGGCATCACGCTGTGGTGGCACCGGGTGAAATGGAGGCAGCCCAAATGAACAACGTCAGCCGTCGGACCGCTCTCGCCTCGATCGCCGTCGCGATCATCACTCCGCTGGGGGTCACCGTCACCGCCCCCGCTGATGCCGCGAGCACGACCCGGCCGCTTCCCTGCCACGCGTCCATGAGCAACAGCCGTCCAGCCGACTACACCACGACCGACGTGAGGGTAAAGACCGCAGCGCGCGCTGCCATAACGACGATCGCGCACTACCGCACGGTGAACCGCAAGTATCACCGCCACGCCAACGGCGCGGGCAGGGCGACGGTGCCGTACTACATCAGTGGCGCTACGCCTGGGTACCGCGTCGTCGTTGACGTTTACGTCAGCAAGGGCACTCGCAGGGGCAGTTGCTCTACCTCGTTCATTCCGCATCGCTAGGAACCCGATCGCGGATTGCCAGTAGGGCACACGATCCGCGCGATCCCTCGGAATCGGCAGCTGCGCTGCTCTGAGCGCCCGGCCGGGAAGGAACTTCCGCAGATGGCCGGGATCGAGACATATCGGGCGCCCCGCCTGGCCGTGCCACTACGTGACACACCGTGGTACGTTGAAACAGTGACTGATCACTACACACTGCGACTGGCGCCCGGGATCCGGCAGCGGCTCACCGACTGGGCGCGCCGATCCGGTCTGCCCGAGCGCAGCCTTGCCCAGCGATACGTGGACGAGGGCCTTAGGCATGACGCTCATCCGCTGATCCAATTCCTCGATGGGCCCAGCGGGCGGCGCGCCAGCCTGGCTGGCCGCGGTCTAGACGTCTGGGAGGTCATCGCCACGATTCGTGACAATGGCGGGTCAATGGCCCTGGCCGCCGAGTATCTGCAGGTCCCGGCGGGCCTGGTCGAGGCTGCCGTGGCCTACTACGGCGAGTACAAGGATGAGATCGACCGGGAGATCGAGCTCAATGAGGCCGAGTACGAGCGCGGGCTGGCGGCGGCCGCGGCTGGCGAACAGGCGCTGCGTGGTTGAAGGCTCTTCTTGACGAGCAGTTGTCGCCGCAGATCGCTGCGCTCCTCAGACAGCTCGGTCACGACGTGGACGCAGTCGCCGACCGACCCGACCTTGTCGGACGCAGCGATACGTTCATCTTCGAGGCAGCCTGCAGCGAGAACCGGGCCGTGATCACCAACAACATCAAGGACTTCCGCCCGATCGCCGCTCAGTGGCTCGCCCAGGGCCGCGTCCATACCGGGCTGATCCTGCTCCCCTCCTCCCGTACGCGTACGCGCGCCACCATCACGATGCTGGCCGACCGCATTGCTAAGGTCCTGCAGGACAATCCCGATGGCATTGCCAGCAGCGAACGCT